>NZ_JAFATE010000816.1 GCF_019244115.1 Bradyrhizobium sp. | reverse complement strand
ACATGCATGATGTCGTGATAGCGGGTCACCGACCAATAGGGTTCGATGCGCGAATTGGTGCAGTAATGCACCGGCGCTTCCTTGCGCAGCCGCTCGAACCACGGCCACAGCGTATCGTCCTGGAATAGTTTTGGCGCGCCCGGATGGAATTTTTCGATCGGCGTCGAATAGGCCTCCTCGCGCGCCTGGCGCAGCAGCTCCTGTCGATCAGCTCGGATGGTCGTCTGGACGTTCATCGTCGTGAATTCCCGGATTTGGACCGTTCGTTTGTCCTCGCCTATATCTATGCTGCGATGCGAACCGGCAAGGTCTCATAGCCCTTCACGAAGCTGGAATAAACCCGCCTCGGCTCGCCGACCACCTCGATATGGTCGAACCGCTTGAAGATCTCCTCCCAGATGATTTTGAGCTGCAACTCGGCGAGCCGCATGCCGATGCAGCGGTGGATGCCGAAGCCGAACGACAGATGCGTGCGCGGCCGCGGCCGGTCGATGATGAAGTCATAGGGTTTTTCGATCGCCGCCTCGTCGCGGTTGCCCGAGACGTACCACATCACGACCTTGTCGCCCTTTTTGATCTGCTTGCCGCGGAATTCGATGTCGGCGAGCGCGGTGCGGCGCATGTGCGCGAGCGGCGTCTGCCAGCGGATCACCTCGGGCACAAAGCTGTCGAGCAGCGCCGGATTGTCCTTCAGCTTGCGGTACTGGTCGGGATGTTTGTGCAGGGCGTAGATCGAGCCCGACATCGTGTTGCGGGTGGTATCGTTGCCGCCGACGATCAGCAGGATCAGGTTGCCGAGAAAATTCTTCGGGTCCATGTCCCGTGTCGCCTCGTTATGCGCCATCATCGACAGCAGGTCGTTCTTCGGCGGCGCGTTGATGCGCTCCTTCCAGAGCGCCGCGAAATATTGCGCGCATTCCATCAGCTCGGCCTGCCGCTCGTCCTCGGTCTCGACCAGGCCGCCGACCCCGGGCAGCGTCGTTGCAATGTCCGACCAGCGCGTCAGCTTGCGGCGATCCTCCCAGGGAAAATCGAACAGCACGGCGAGCATCTGCGTGGTCAACTCGATCGAGACGCGGCCGACCCAATCGAACACCTCTCCGACCGGAAGGTTGTCCAGGCAGCTTGCCGAGCGCCTGCGGATGTTGACCGCGAGCTCGTCGAGATTGCCCGGCGTGAACATCGGGGCCACGGTCTTGCGCTGCGCGCCGTGGCGCGGCTGGTCCATGGCAATGAAACTCTCGCGGCGCAGATCCGGCGGTACGTCGCGGATGGTGATGCCGCCGAGCGACGCGGCCGAGGAGAACACCGCGTGATTGGTGTCGACGTCCATGATGTCGCTGTAGCGCGTCACCGACCAATAAGGCCCGAACATGCTGTCCTTGCAATAGTGCACGGGCTCTTCCTGGCGCAGGCGGTCGAAATACGGCCAGTGCGTGTCGGAGCGGAACAGCTCGGGATCGCCGGGATCGAACTCGGAGAGCGGCAGCGCGAAGGCGCGCTCCCGCGCGGCCTTGTGATCGGGGCTTTCGGCAGGATCGATGGTCCCGTGCATGGGTGTCTTCCTCTCTTGTCCCGCTTGTCATGATACGCGCCCGGACGGCCAAAGTTATATGAAATTACATCCCGTTCCTTCGGCCGGTGCAAGGGAGAGTTTTGCCGCAATCTTGGCTTTTCGGTTACCGCAGTAGCGGTTTTTCTCCCGTGACAAGGAAATCTCCTGCGCATAAGCCTGTGATAGAACGGCAACGCAATTCCTTCAAAAGGCCGGGTGAGACCATGATTTCCAACGCGCATCGGATGTTCAATTTCGATCTCGGCGAGACCGCCGACGCCATCCGCGACACGGTGCAGAATTTTGCCGCCAACGAGATCGCGCCGCGCGCCGCCGAGATCGACCGCAGCAACCAGTTCCCGAGGGATCTCTGGCCAAAAATCGGCGCGCTCGGCCTCCACGGCATCACCGTCGAGGAGGAATATGGCGGCGCCGGGCTCGGCTATCTCGAGCACTGTATCGCGGTCGAGGAGATTTCGCGCGCCTCCGCGTCCGTCGGCCTGTCCTATGGCGCCCATTCCAATCTCTGCGTCAACCAGATCCGCCGCAACGGCAATGCGACGCAGAAGCAGAAATATCTGCCAAAGCTGATCTCGGGCGATCATGTCGGGTCGCTGGCGATGTCCGAGCCGTCGGCCGGAAGCGACGTGGTGTCGATGAAGACGCGCGCCGAGAAGAAGGGTGACCGCTTCGTGCTGAATGGCAGCAAGATGTGGATCACGAACGGTCCGGTCGCCGACACGCTCGTGGTCTATGCCAAGACCGAGCCGAATTCGGGCCCGCGCGGCATCACCGCGTTCATTGTCGAGAAAGGGATGAAAGGGTTCTCCACGGCGCAAAAGCTCGACAAGCTCGGCATGCGCGGCTCCGACACCTGCGAGCTGATGTTTACGGACTGCGAGGTGCCGGAGGAGAACGTGCTCGGCGATGTCGGCCGCGGCGTTGGCGTGCTGATGTCGGGGCTGGACTATGAGCGCGCGGTGCTGGCCGCGGGGCCCCTCGGCATCATGCAGGCCTGCATGGACGTGGTGC
>NZ_JAFATE010000780.1 GCF_019244115.1 Bradyrhizobium sp. | reverse complement strand
GGCGGCAACCAGATCAAGGGCAGGTTCTTCGATTTTGCCAAAAACAATCGGCAGCTTGCCCCTGGCGGCACCTATCTCGCGCGCTTCAAGGAGACCGCGATCGTCTTCCGCATCGATCCGCAGGCAAAGGGCGGCGCGACGCCGCTGCTCGGGCGCCTGCTTCAGATGGATTAGGCCAAACCTTGAGCATCGCGCGCACGATGCGGGACACGCTCGCGGTGTCAGCGATTGCGCTGGTCTGCGCCGCCGCGCTGGTCTCGCCGCTGTTCGAAAAAGCGCACGGTCTGTCGATCGATATCCTGACGCTCTCTCGCTGGGAAATGTTTGGTCCTCGGCATGATCCGGCCACGAGCCCGGTGGCCGTTGTAGCGCTCGACGAGGAGACCTACCTGACGGCGCCGTTCGAGGGCTCGCCGACCTCGACCTGGACCGGCGAGATTGCGCGCGTCCTAAGCGCCGTGCTGGAAGGCGGCGCCAGTGTCGTCGGCTTCGACATCGTGTTCGAACGATCGATCGAGCAATCGGAGATCCCGTTCGGCGACGGCACCTTCGGCGAGCATATCCGCGGCTTTGACCGCGATTTCCTGCGCGCATTGGCGGAGGCAGCATCTGCCGGCAAGGTCGTGCTCGGCGAGGAGCTGCGCGGCAACCAGCCGATCCTGCCAGCGCCCGGCCAGCGCATCGCTGTCCACCACCAGCAGAACATCCGGCCGCTGAACGTCTATACCGACAGCGACGAGATCATTCGCAGGCTGCCGCTGAGCTTCGTCGTGGGCGGCAACAAGACCCCCGGCATGGCGCTCGAACTGGCGTCACGGTCGATCGGCAAGCAGCCCGATACGCATGAGGACGGCCAGATCACCCTCGACGGCTACCCGATCCCGGGTGCCTTGCCGAACACGATGACGCTCAATTTCGACGGCGGCAGCGACGACATTCCGACCTATTCGTTCGCCGACCTGCGTCAGTGCGCCAGCAATGGAGAGAAGGACTATTTCCGTCGCGAGTTCGAAGGCAAAGTGGTTCTGATCGGCGCTGTGCAGGATCAGGAAGACCGTCGCCTCACCTCAAAGCGCTTCGCGACGCGCACCGAAGCCGCGCGACGGCCGCGATGCGCGCTGCCGGAGAGATCGATCGGTGGCCGTTTCGAACACGGATCGATCGCGGGCGTCTATATCCACGCGACCGCAATCGGCAATTTGATCCGCAAGGACGCGGCGCGCGAATTTCCGCGTCCGCAGGTCTTCGTCATTGCTGCGCTGTTTGCATTGCTGTCGGCCGCCCTTGCGCGGACGCTGAAACCATCAGGTGCGGTGGCGGCCTTTGTCGGCGCGGCCGGAGCCTACCTGGGCGCCGCGACATTTGCCTTTGGTCACGCGCTGGTCCTGCCGCTGATCGAACCGATCGGGGCCGGCCTTGCCGCCCTGATCGCGACCACAGGCTATCGGTTCGCAATAACCGACAAGGAGCGACGATTGCTGCAGAGAAGCTTCGCTTATTATCTCGCTCCGCATGTGATCGACAAGATGCTGGCCTCGAACAAGCCACCGCAGCTTGGCGGCGAAACGCGCGAGGTGACGGTGCTGTTTTCCGATATCGCCGGGTTTTCCGAGATCGCCGAGCAGCTCGCCCCGGATGCGCTGATGCGCCTGACCAACACCTATTTGTCGGCAATGACCGACATCATCGAATCCTTTGGAGGTTACGTCGACAAATATATCGGCGATTCCGTGGTTGCGATCTTTGGCGCGCCGGTCGATGACGTGCAACATGCCGCAAGCGCGGCGCGCGCGGCACTCGGCTGCAACGCCCGGCTCGCCGAGCTGAACCGGGAGGCCAACGCGTTTGCGGGCCACACGATATCGCAACGCATCGGCATCAACTCGGGGCCGGCGCTGGTTGGCAACTTCGGGTCACAGCGCCGCTTCAACTACTCGGTGATGAGCGATGCGGTGAATCTCGCCTCGCGGCTCGAAGGAGCGAACAGGTTTTACGGCACCACGATTATCGCCTCCGAGACGACCGTGGCGCTCGCGGGCGCCGAATTTGCCTGGCGAGAGCTCGATACCGTCAGGGTCAAGGGGCGGACGCAGGCGCTCAAGATCCATGAGCTGGTCGCCTTCGCATCGGAACTCGCGCCGGCGCAGCGGACCGCGATGGCGGACTACGCGGCGGGCCTCGCACATTGGCGCAAGCAGGAGTTCGAACTCGCGGCCTCGCGTTTCGAACGCGCGGCGGCGCACGATGAGCCGAGCGCACTGTTTTGCGATCGTGCACGAGCGGCGGCAAAAGACGCGCCAATGGCCGGTTGGGAGCCGGTGCGCAGCCTTTTGGAGAAATGACGGATCTAATCTCCCGGCGCCAGCGTGGAATGTTTATTATTGTTGTCGGCATTCGGCAAAAAAGCGCCTCGGCATCAGAAAAGCAATCACGGTCCATCTCGACAAAAGCGGTCAACCTCCTATAGACGGACTGACCACGCCAAAGCCGCCAAGCCTCGCACGAGCCCGCCCTTTCATGACCGATACCGCCGATTTGCCAGGGAACGCGCGATGAGTGCCGAACGTCCGCACCAGGTCTCGACCGCCCGCAAGTTCGAGCGCATTGCCTTTGTCGCCAGTTCGGGACCGGAGGCGCAGGCGGCGCTCGCGCAGCTCACGGCGCTTTACGGCACATGCGATGCGCCTGACGCGGATGTCGTGGTGGCGCTCGGCGGCGACGGACTGATGTTGCAGACGTTGCACCAGCACATGCGGACGGGAACCCCGATCTACGGCATGCATCGCGGCACCGTCGGTTTCCTGATGAACGAGTACAGCATCAACGACCTGCGTGGGCGGCTTGCGGCAGCAGAGGAATCGATGATCCATCCGCTTTTGATGCGCGCGACCGACGTGCACGGCGTCGTGCATGTCCACCATGCCATCAACGAAGTCGCCCTGTTCCGCCAGACCCATCAGGCAGCGCATCTGCGCATCCTGATCGATGAGCGCGAGCGCATGCCCGAGTTGAAGGCGGACGGTGTCCTGGTCTCGACGCCGGCCGGATCCACCGCCTACAATCTCTCGGCCCAGGGACCGATCCTGCCGATCAATGCCGCGCTGCTCGCGCTGACACCGATCTGCGCGTTCCGGCCTCGGCGCTGGCGCGGCGCCCTGCTGCCCAACACCGCCTTTGTCGTGATCGAGGTGCTGGAATCGGAAAAGCGCCCGGTCGCCGCGGTGGCCGATCACGACGAGGCGCGCGACGTGCTCCGGGTCGAGGTGCTCTCCGACACCACCATCGCGATGCGGATGCTGTTCGACCCTGGCCACAGCCTGGAAGAACGCATCCTGATGGAGCAGTTCAGCACCTGATCCGCGACGGCTTAAGGTTAGTTGAACTGATACTAACCTTATACGTCGTCACGGGCTGAGGCCGCAGGCTTAAGCGGCGGTTCTGCCGCGAGTTTTGACCTCCGGCCACCCCTGACTTCAGCCGTTTGCAACGCTTCGTTAACCGCGGCCACGATATGGTTAATGCCGCCATGCTCGTGTCGCGCGCACTTCGAAACCCGGCAGTGGTGGCTAAGGCCGGCCATGTATCGTATCGACTTCAACAAGCTGCGGTTCCTGATCTGCGACGACAACCCGCATATGCGGCGCATCCTGCGCACGCTGTTACACTCGTTCGGCGCGCGCGAAGCCTATGAGGCCGAGGACGGCGCCACCGCGCTGGAAATGTACACCCATTACGTGCCCGACATCGTCATCACTGACTGGGCGATGCCGATCTTCGACGGCCTCGAACTGACCCAGATGATCCGGCAGCCGGAATCCAAGGGCAACCCCTACGCGCCGATCATCATGCTGACCGGCCATTCCGAGAAGCGCCGCGTCACGGTGGCGCGCGATGCCGGGGTGACCGAGTTTCTCGCCAAGCCGATCTCGGCCAAGGGCCTCTATCAGCGCATTCTCAACGTGGTCGCCAATCCCCGGCCCTTCATCAAGACCAAGACCTATTTCGGCCCCGACCGCCGCCGCAACACCAATGCCGCCTATATGGGCCCCGAGCGCCGTGTCGGCGGCCACGCCGAGATCCTTCAGCAGCCCTCGCTGCTCGACAAGGCCCGTTCCCCGATCTAGCGGAGGCCGCGATGACAGAGGACAAGCGCAAGGCGCTGGACATCAAGAGCTACGCCGACCACCACGTCATCACGCAGCCGAACCCGCTGCGCAAGGTGCTGCGGCGCGTCGGCGAGACGGAGTCCGACGACCCGGTGACGCGCGCCGAGAAGGCGCTGGCTGGCCTGTCCGGCGAGTTCAAGAGCTGGATGGCAATCGAAGCCGACCGCCTGACTGCCGCCCATGCCGTGATCCTGACGCATGGTTTCGGCGACAAGAGCTGCGCGGAGCTGTTCCGGGCCGCCCACGACATCAAGGGCGACGCCGCGACCTTCGGATACCCGGCGGCGGCCGCCACAGCGGACAGTCTGTGCCGGATCATCGAGCACGCGCCCGATCTGGAGAAGGTGCCGCTGGATCTGATCACGCATCATGTCCAGGCCGTGCAGGCGATCGTGCACGACCACACCCGGCTCGACAGCCTCACGATCGCGGGCGAGCTCGCCCGGCGGCTGCGCAAGGTCGCCGACGACTATCTGCTGCAGGTCAATCGCGACCGCCCGGAGCATCTGGAAGCCATCATGGCGCCAAGCATCGTGCCGGGCGACTAGAGATCGTCATTCCGGGATGGTCCGAAGGCGGCGCAACGCGCGGCCAGTCGCCTCGCCCAGGACGCGGGCGCCCACAAGCGGCGCCCCTACAGGTCCCTCGATGGTAGGGGCGACCCTCGTGGTCGCCCCGCTGGCGGGACCGGAATCTCGAGATTGCGGGTTCGATGCTTCGCATCGCCCCGGAATGACGGTCGCAGTTGATCAAGCCGCGATCTGGTCGTCCTGTTGCGCAGCGATCCATTCTTCGACGACCATCTCGTCGCAGAACATGCGGGCTTCTTCGCGCGCCGATTCGGTCGCAAACCGCCGCAGCAGGATCAGAAGCGGCTCGGCAGCATCGCGCTCGGTCTCGCAATGGGTCAGGACGCGCTCGACCATCCGCCGGCGGAGCCGCGCCGCGCCGCCGAGCGTGTCGACAAAACCGTTCTCGTGGCAGACCTCGAGCGCGATGTAGAACGCGGCGAAGGTGGATTCCGGCAGCTCCGCGCGCCGCAGCAGTGCGTTGAGGCTGGCTCGGCTGCGGTCATGCAGCAGCGCGGAGACGCGCGGCAGCGGCAGTTCCGACAGTTCCGCAAGCGCGGCTTCGAACAGACCCGGATTCCCGGACAGCAGCGCGCGGAGAATCAGGCCTGCGGTGAGCTGGCCGGTCAAGCGCAGATGCTGCACCAGGCCGCAAAGGTCCTCACCGCGGCTTCGTGCGGCGATGTTCATGGTCGAGCGATCGCGCGCTTCGGCGGCGATCCGCCCTGCCCGATCGGCGCTGAGCCAGTTTCGCGCCACCACGAACTGCGCCAGTGTCTCTGAGAGTTTTGTGACGAGCGCCGCGCGGGTCGCGGCCGGCAGGTCGTCGAGCAGCAGCATGGACTCGCGGATCGCGGCGAGATGACCGTGGCGTTCGACGATGCGATCCCAGGAGAACGGCGCGAGCTCGGCATAGGCGTTTTCGATCAACTCGAGCGCAGCCGCGGCCGAGCCGACCTCGGCGATGGCGGCGCAGACGGAGGACGGCAGCCCGATGCGGCGAGCAATCGCGCATTGCATCTCGCTGTTGCCGGTCGCCACCATGTCGACGAGGTCGGCATCGATCAGCAGCGGCGAATGTTCAAGGACGGGCAGCGCGACCGACGGCTGATCGAGCGAGAGCGCCTGGACGATGGCGGCGGGCGCTTCGGCCGAGCGGGCAAAGACCTCCGCCATGGCCTGGCGCACCAGGGGCGACGGATCATCCAGCAGCATCAACAGCGCGCCTTCCGCGGCGGCGCGATCCTCGGCGGAGAGGTCCGAAATCAGCCACGCCCGCGCCAGCGATCGTGTCGCTTCGGCCCGCTCGCCTGCGGACGCGGTCCTGACCCAACTGATGAACTGCCGAACGATCATAGCCCTGCCGGCTTACGCAACTTTCAAAGGAACGGCTGTGTGCCGGTCCCAACAAAACCAAAAATAAACCACGACGCTTAACAAAGCGTTCACCCTAAGGGGCTGGTTTCATTGAGATTTTGTTAAGAGCAATAAACTCTGGGGCGAAACGGTAGCGGAATCCATCCGCTCGCGCGCAAAGCCGTTCAGCCGCTGAATGTGCCGTCGGGATCAGAGAACAGGCCGAGCCCCAAAGGGGCAGACCGGGAGGCCGCGTTGGTGCCTTGCGCGGTCGCCTGCGCGCTTGCCGCCGATGTTAGCGACGGCGACTTGCCCCACAATTCGTGAACGGCGGATGATACCGGCGGCGCGCGTTCGTCGACCTGGAACAGCGAGCGGAAGATCGCATCGCTCGATGCCGCCTGGCGGTTCGGCGCAGCAGCCGATGCAACGGTGGCCGGCGCTGTCGAACGAACATCCGGGAAGCTGGCGAGATAGGCCGCGTTATCGACGGCGCGCGGCGCCGAGGGCGCGGCGCTCGCGAGTTGCGGGCTCGCCGGCGTATCGCCGTAGGCCGCGAGCGCCGTGCGCGTCACCTGCGAGGTAGTGGCACCGGCATAGCGCGCGTTCAGCACGCCATAGACCTCAGAGACGCTCCGCGCGTTTCCGCTGCGGTCATAGAAGATCGACTGGTTGGCGGCGGCGGCGTTCGGAAACATGCGCGCGGCAGCCGCGTTCGGGCTGTTTTCGGCGCTCGAGATCAGCTTGGCGGCACCGCCGACGCCGAGAAAGTGCGCGATGTAGAGCTCGCCGTCGGTCGGACGTCGGCCGAGCTTGCCGGTGAGCTTGAAACTATTGGACTGCGTCAGCGCAGCCGCCATGGCGGAGGCGGCCGTCGGATCGTCGCGCAGCTTCAGGATCGCCTGGCGCGCGCTGGGATCGCTGACGGTGTAGTCGCCCGCGGATGTCTTGGTGATGGCGTCGGCATATTGGCCATAGCCGAGCTGGGAGCCCGCCTCCTTCACGGTGCCGAACCAGGTCTGGTCGATGAACTGATAGAGCCCGTGCGCCGACGAGGTCGAGGCGCCGGCGGTCGGATTGAAATCGGACTCCATCTTCGCGGCGGCGAGCAGGTATTCAAAGCTCGTCCCGCTGGCATCGGCCGCCTGCTTGATCGCGGCGGCGACCTTGAGGCGCGAGCCACCGGTCCCGGCCAATGCGGTCACGTTTGTTGGATCGACCGCCATGGTCTCGAGGCCCCGCTCCTTCGCGCGGCAGATGCACCGGTGATCGGTGCCACTGGGCTCTCACCCTGCGGCGATCATGGTTAATGGGGCGTTAAGAGAGCGTCATTCCGGGATGGTGCCAGTGGTCGTCCCGTCCTACACGCGGGCGCCACAAGGGGCACGGGCGCCCACAAGGGGCGCCCCTACAGGTCCGTCAATGGTAGGGGCGACCCTCGTGGTCGTGTTGGAGGCGCCCCGGAATGACCTGTTACTTCTGATACACCGCCTTCGGATCAAACAGCCGGTCCGCATCGACCAGGGAAAGCCTGGTCCCGCCCACGCCGGCGGCTACCGCGCGATAGAAGCAGGAGTGGCGACCGGTGTGGCAGGCGGCGCCGTGCTGCTCGACCTTGATCCAGACCGCATCCTGGTCGCAATCGACCCGCATCTCGACCACGCGCTGGATATGGCCCGAGGTTTCGCCCTTGCGCCACAGTGTGTTGCGCGAACGGCTGAAGTACCAGGCCTCGCCGCTCGCGATGGTCTTCCGCAATGCCTCGTCGTTCATATGCGCGACCATCAGCACGTCGCCGGTCGCGACGTCGGTCGCGACGCAGGTCACAAGCCCATGCATGTCGAATTTGGGCTGAAGATTGAGCCCCTCTTCGCGATCGATCGTTTCGCTGGACACAGCCATCCTCGAGGCAGACCGAGGGCGAGCTACCGCTGCGGCGCTCGCACCATCGACAGGAACCGGGACTGCTCCGCCGGATTGTCGCGGAACATGCCGGTGTAGCGGCTCGTGAAGGTGATCGCGCCGTGCTTGGCGACGCCGCGCACCGACATGCAGGTATGCTCCGCCTCGACCAGGACGGCCACGCCACGCGGCTTCAGGATCTCATCGATCGCCGCCGCGATCTGCGCGGTCAGATGTTCCTGGGTCTGCAGGCGCCGGGCGAAAATGTCGGTCAGCCGCGCGAGCTTCGACAGGCCCACCACCCGCTCGACCGGCGTGTAGGCGATGTGCGCCTTGCCGTAGAACGGCATCATGTGGTGCTCGCATTGCGAGGTGAACTCGATGTCCCGCACCAGCACGAAATCGTCATAGCCGGCGGTCTCGCCAAAAGTGCGGTCCAAGACCTCGGCCGGGCACTGGTGATAGCCCTGGTAAAGCTCGTCGAACGCCTCGACCACGCGCCGCGGCGTGTCCAGCAGCCCCTCGCGGGTGGGATTCTCGCCGATATAAGTGAGCAGGGTCTGCACCGCCGCTTCCGCCTCGGCCCGCGACGGGCGCGGCTGGTCGGGGCGAACGGCGGCGGCGAGGAATTCCGCAGGATCCAGCTCGGCTGGCCGCGCTTCCGGAAGCTTCAATTCGGAGGATTTAGGATCAGCAGGCCTGCCCTGGCGAAGAGATTGTATCTTTGCGTCCATGTCAGCTCCGTTCGACGACTCGCCTTGCGAGCCGGAGTGTCACCGGCAGACGGGGCGGAAGCTGCCGCCAGACGCCTGTGTTCCCAAACCATGTGTTCCTGACGGCCGGCCTTAAAGAGGTTCCATCTCGCGATCAGGCTACCATTTCCGCCCAGTGCGACCATATATAGGTCCAACGGATAGCCCCGCCAAGACCGATCCCATTCCAAGGGCTCTAAAGGTCCCGAGATCGCGATCCATGCTGAACGACATCTATAACAGGCGCATCATCGAGCTGGCAGGGAACATTCCCCGCCTCGGACGGCTTGCCGACCCTGACGCCAGCGCCACGGCCCATTCAAAGCTGTGCGGATCGACCGTGAAGGTCGATCTCAAAATGGATGGCGACGTGGTCACCGATTTCGGCCACGACGTGAAGGCCTGCGCGCTTGGCCAGGCCTCCTCCTCGATCATGGCGCGCCATGTGGTGGGATCAAACGCCGGCGAGCTCCGCGAGCTGCGCGAGACCGTTCGGAAAATGTTGAAGGAGAACGGCGCGCCGCCCGAGGGAAAATGGGCCGACATCGCGCTTCTCGAACCCGTGCGCGATTACAAGGCGCGCCACGCCTCGACCATGCTGACTTTCGACGCCGTTGTGGATGCGATCGGACAGATCGAGGCGAAGGCAGGCGGCGTGACCAAGCAGGCGGCCTCGGCCCAGGGCTGACCCCTTCTTCCGGCTCGACTTGAGTCCTACTGTGCAGGCGCCGCGGTCGCAGCCGTGGCCTCAGCGGTCTTGGTCGACTTGCGCGGCTGCGGATCGGCGTCGGCACCGCCGGCGAACCGGTCACGGACCGACTTGGCCGCAATTGCCCCCGTCGGCGGCGCATCGGTCTGCGGCAGAACGTCGGCAATCACATCCGTCGTCGCCAGGTTGGTGAGCCGCAATTCGGTCTGCGACAGCTCGTGCAGGTCTTCCCAGGGCGGCACGTTCAGCGACAGCGACAACAGATCGCCCGCCCCGCCCATCTCGAAGGTGTATTTGGCCAGCCGCCCGATATCGCGCTCGACGATCATCAGGTCCTGCGCGGTATAGCTCGCCGCCTGCGCATCGTCAGCGCGATCGCCCATCCAGATCTGGTGGACGCGCACATGGGCAGCCTGGGGCACGAAGCGCGTCCTGCCGGCGAGCAGCAGGTAGGCGCACATCGATTCGCAATAGGCCTCGGGAAGGACGACCGGCCGATCGCCCTGTGTGGTGTGGGCCTGGATGCTGATGCCGACCGTGGTCCGCATCGACAGCTGGCGGAAGCGCCGTCCGAGGGTGATCGAGTCGTTGACCGAGCCGCCGCTGGAATCCAGCACGACGGTGACCCCGTCGAGATCGCGCCCACGCGCAAACGCCTCGAACTCGCCCGGGCTGTCCGCGGTGACGATGCCGACGGCGCTGACCCAGCCGCGGCAATTGGGCTGGCAGGCCACCCAACTGAACTTCATCGGCATCTTCCGCTCCTCGAGGGAAGATCCGGCCTGCGCCTGAAAATCGAAAATCGTGACTGTAGCAGCGGTGACGGTGAGCAGGGCCAGAGCGCCCTTCAGGAACCAGCCACGAATGTCAGGCGACTTCATAAGGTTCAATCTAGTCCTTCCAGAGCGGCGGTACGGGCGAGCACCACGTCAGCAGTACCCGCCCGCCCATACGCGCAGCGCGAGCCCCCATCGACGCTATAGGAGTGCATCTTATAAGCGTCGCGAAAAAGCTATCCGGGTCAATGCGGGTCCGTCTATAGCGACTGCAGCGCTGTGGGCAAATCACAATACGAATTTTCACAAGTGTGGCGGAAATCTCATGTTGCAGGTTCCCCCACCCTGGAACTCTACGGAGCAGCACTTATCCTGACAGCAGCGGCTATCCTGACAGAAGAATGATTGCTGCGCTTTCATCATGACGGATGGGACTTCACATACGATCGTATGCTTGGTGCTGCGGCTGCCGCGGAATCTCGGGCGCGCCCTGATCTGGCTCTATCGCCATACGCTGTCGCCGCTCGTCGGCTACAATTGCCGCCATCTGCCGACCTGCTCGGCCTATGGGGATGAGGCGATCGACCGCTTCGGCCTATGGGGCGGCGGCTGGATGACGCTCGCGCGGCTATTGCGCTGCCATCCGTTCGGCACCTCCGGAATCGACAACGTGCCGAAGGAGCGGCCGCCCGGCGCGCGATGGTACTTGCCCTGGCGCTACGGACGCTGGCGTGGCGTCAATGCGCCGTGACGCAAGAATGAGACAAGGCTGACCTCGGGCACCGACGGTGTGCGTCTCTCAACCGTGCGCCAAGACATGCACGTGTCTCCCGGGCTCCATACAGCGACCCGCATCGAACTCGTCGAGGCCATGTTTTGACGGTCATTGCCACCGGGCGGCTTCGACAACGGACCGTCATTGCGATGATGGCGACCTAAACGTCTTTGGTGAAAATGAAATTGTTGCAGTAGTTCTTTTGCTTCCAGAACCACTTGCCTTCTTGCCGCTGATGGCTTGCCACACTGAACGTCGATAGCGGGCGGGCCTCTCCGTCGCAGAAAAAGCGGCCCCGGTACCCCAGGGATTCGAGATAGGCAAAGACGTCACTGACCGATTTCCCGATCAAATGTCTGGCTTCACATTCGAATATCAGAGCCGGCGAACATTCTTCCAAAATCCGCCTGGCGCCCCAAAAGACCTCGAGCTCCGCACCCTCCACGTCGATTTTCAAAAGAGATATTCGCTCATTTTCCTTGAAATACTCGTCCAGAGAAATCACCGGCACCGGGAGGGTGTCAAATTTGCCGGTCGAACGAGGACTCCGATTGAGTGACGCTCCGGGCCGCTGTCCGCTGGGGATGTAAAGTTCACCGAGACCAGACGAGGAATGAACGGCCTTCGCCTCGACCGTTACATTGCGCAAGCCAATGTCGGCGCAAACGACGGCCAGTCGGTGAGCCAAGCGCGGTTGAGGCTCGAACGCTATCAGGCGCCCGTTTTCCCCGCACCATCGCGACAGCCAGTACGTGAAGCTGCCTTTGTTGGCTCCGACATCACATACGATATCGCCAGCCCGGATGTGACGCTTGATGGCATCAAATTCCGGCCTGTGGTCCCGGAATCGAGCTTTCAAGGCGCGGACATAAAACCGCGAAATTTCAGCGAGGGACGCAACCTGATGATCAGTCCGGTCGTCCGACGTCCATTGACCTGCGTAATCCATGGTCGTCCTGGGATTGCAGAGGTGAGAGAAAATGCGTTTTAGGAGAGAACGCCTGCGCGGAGGGGCCAAGTCGTTATGGTGATATCCATTGTCGTCCAATCCTCAGGCTGCAACCGATTGAAACAAAACCGAATTCAAAAAATGCGAACGTCGCGCCGAGAGAGTGAGATCCGGCTGCCCAGACAAGGCTACTTATATTCAACCAGCAAGGGCACTCCGTGTAAATACGCGTTCTTCAGGAGTGGATATCCTCCGGCAATGGCGGAGAAGATTTGGGCGTCGGGGTGAGATGCCCGCAGG
>NZ_JAFATE010000683.1 GCF_019244115.1 Bradyrhizobium sp. | reverse complement strand
TTTCATCGGCGGCACGGTCGGCGGCGGATTCGGCGGTAAGGTCGATACTCTGACCGAGCCGCTCGCGATTCTCGGCGCGATGCTCACCGGGCGGCCGGTGCGCTACGTCTTCGGCCGCGAGGAGGAGATGCTGTTCGGTCCGCCGCGCGGCGCCGAGCGCATCTATATCAGGGATGGCGTGATGCGCGACGGCCGAATCGTCGCGCGAAAAATCCGCGCCTACTTTGACAGCGGCGCCTATACGCGGCTGTCGAGCTACGCTGCCGTCAAATGCGCGGCGCATCTGCCGGGACCCTATACGATCCCCAACGTCTATGGCGACATCTATTGCGTCTTCACCAACCGCACGCCGGCGACCGCGATGCGCGGCTTCGGCATCACGGCCATGGACTTTGCGATCGAATGCCAGATGGACAAGCTCGCGCACCTCATCGGCATGGACCCGATGGAGTTCCGCATCCTGAACGCCTATCGCGACGGCGACATGAAGGCGCACCGGCGCGAGGCCAAGAACACCGCGCTGATCGAATGCGTCCAGGTCGCGGCCGAAAAGGCGAAATGGCCGATCCGCGAGGAGTTTCGGCGTGCCTCCTCGCGCAAGGAAGGCGGTGGTGCCCGCGCAACGATCACGCCGACGCCGCGCGAGCCGGTCCCGCAGCGTGCCGCAGTCGCGCAGCAGCGCACGAGCTATGACCGCGGCATTCCGACGCCCGCGTCCAGCCAGCCGCAGCCAGCTCCGCCACCCCCGCCGCCGCCTGCACCGGCCCCTGCGCACGGCGCGACGCGCTTTTCTTCCGTGTTCGGCACCAGGAGGCGCTGACCATGTCAAAACATCGTGGACGCGGCATGGCGTCGATCAACTATCCCATCGGCATGAATCTCGGTGGCGATCCGAGCCAGGCGCTGGTGCATTCGAATCCGAGCGGCAAGTTCACCGTGGCGCTGTCGTCGATCGATCTCGGCCAGGGCATGAAATCGGTGACGCGGCAGATCTGCGCCGAAACCCTCGGCGTGCCGGTCGAGGACGTCTATGTCGACACCGCGGATTCCGACACCGGGCCGCATTGCATGGGCTCCTTTGCCTCGCGCGGCACCCACCGCGTCGGCAATGCGGTGATGGCCGCGGCCAAGGAGGCGCGTGCCGTGATGATGGAGGCCGCCGCCGAGGAGCTCGAGGTCAATGCCGCCGATTTGCAGACCGACGGGCGCGGCAACATCCATGTCAAAGGCGCGCCGCATCGCTCGATCTCTACCAGGGATGTCGCCATCGCGGCGCAGTTCAAGCAGGGCAAGACCATTTCCGGACGCGGCATTTTTCTGGTGCCGCTGTCGCAGGTCGATCCGGAGACCGGGGAGATGTCGCCGGCCACCTGCTATGCGCATGCCTGTCTCGTCGCCGAGGTCGAGGTCGATGACGAGACCGGCGACGTGGCGATGGTCCGGATGGACTCGGCCTATGAGCTCGGGCGCGCCCTCAATCCAAGACTGGTCGAGCAGCAGCTCGTCGGCGGCGCCTGGATGGGCATTAGTCATGCGCTCTATGAAACGCCGGAGCCTTATTATCCCGATCCCCGCAACGGCCCGCGCGACTTCGTCGAATATCTGATGCCGGGGCCCGGCGACATCTGCCCGCACGACATCGCGGTGCTGGAACGGCCGGCCGCCGACGGCCCGTTCGGCGCCAAGGGGCCGGGCGAGATGTGCGCCAATCCGGTGCTGCCCGCGATTGCCAATGCGATCTTCAACGCAGTCGGCGTGCGCATCGACGAGCTGCCGATCACGCCGGAAAAAGTACTGCGCGCGATCAAGGCGCAGGGCGGCGCGCGGCCGCAGCCGCGGAGGTAGAGGCGCTTTCATGGTCGTGCGTGGGTCCATCGTTGGCATCGACAGTCCGCAGGCGCTGGAGAAGGCGCTGCGCTCGGCCTTTTATCTCGCCGATGAGGGACTTGCGACCGCGGCCTATCTCGCGCTCGCGCTCGGCAAGCCGCTGCTGCTCGAAGGTGCGCCGGGCGTAGGCAAGACCGAGGCTGCGAAGTCGATCGCGGCCGTGCTTGGCCGCCGCCTGATCCGTCTGCAATGTTATGAGGGCATCGATGCGGCCGCCGCGCTCTATGAGTGGAACTATCCGCGCCAGATGCTCGCGATCCGCCAGGCCGGCGAGGACAGCATCGACATCTACGGCGAAGCCTTTCTGATCGAGCGGCCGATGCTGGCGGCGCTGCGCGCGCCGGATTCGACGGTGCTGCTGATCGACGAAATCGATCGCGCCGATCAGGAATTCGAGGCCTTTCTGCTCGAATTTCTCTCCGATTTTTCGATCTCGATCCCCGAGCGCGGCACGGTCCGGGCCGTGGAACGGCCCGTCGTCGTGCTCACCTCCAACCGGACGCGCGACCTGCACGAGGCGCTGCGCCGCCGCTGCGTCTATCACTGGATCGACTACCCGAGCGCCGAGCGCGAAGCGCGCATCGTGATGATGCGGGCCTCCACCGTCGCGGAGTCCACCGCGCGCGCGGTGGTCGCCGCCGTCGGCCGGCTACGGCGCGAGCCGCTGAGCAAGGCGCCGGGGATTGCGGAAGCGGTCGACTGGGCCGAGGCCGCGACGCTGCTCAACAAGGGCGGCGCGCGCTGGCCCGATGCGTTCAAGCGCTCGATCGGGCTCGCGCTGAAGGACGAGGAGGATCTCAGCTTCATCGCCCCGCGGCTCGATGGGCTCATTGCGGAGGCGGTGACATGAGCGAACCGCGTCTGCCGCAGGCGGCGGAGATCTTCGTGTCCTTCGTCACGCTGCTGCGCCTCAACGGCTTTGCCGCGGCACCGGAGCAGACGGTTGCCTTTCTTGCCGCGATCGAGCTGCTCGGGCCGCGCCGCATCGATGACATCCACCGCGCGGGACTCGCGACGCTTGCGCCGCCGCCGGAGCGCCGCGCGACCTATGATTTGCTGTTCGACCTGCATTTCCGCGGTGGCGAGGCGCTCGACCAGACGGGTGGAGACGAAGAGGAGGACGTCGTCCGCCTGCAGGAAGAAGGACGGGGTGCGGACGAACCGCTCTTTGCCGAGGAAGAAAGTGAGTCCGGTCTTGCAGCAACGCGCGCCGAAGCCCTCGTCGCGCGCCGCTTCGCCGGCCGGGCCACCAGCGATGCGCTGCGCCGCTTGGCGCGCGAGGCCGTCGCAAAGCTGCCGCGGAGGCGCGGCCACCGCCGCATGCGGGCCCGCCGCGGCGCCTTTGCCGATCTGCGTCGCACCTTGCGCGAGAGCGTGCGTCATGACGGCGAGGTGCTGCGGCTGCGACGCCTGAAACGCCGGCAAAGGCCGCGAAAGCTTTTGGTGCTGATCGACGTCTCCGGCTCGATGAAGGCGCGCACCGAGGGGAACATGCGCCTCGCACACGCGCTGGTGCAGACCGCGGCCAATGTCGAGGTCTTCACCCTCGGCACGCGACTCACCCGCGTGACGCGATCGCTGCGCTTGAAGCGCCGCGAGCAGGCGCTGGCCGCGGCTGCTCATGTGGTCAGCGACTGGGATGGCGGCACGCGAATCGGGGATGCGCTGAAGGCGTTTCTGGCCGTGCCGCGCTTTTCGGCCTATGCGCGCGGGGCCGCCGTGCTCGTCATTTCCGATGGGCTGGAGCGCGGCGATCACCAGGCGCTTCGTGAGGCCGTCGAAAAACTCTCGCTGCGCTCCTGGCGGCTGAGCTGGCTGACGCCGCTGGCAAGCGGGCGCGGCTTCAAGCCGCAGACGGAGGCGTTGATCGCGATCGAGCCTTTCGTCGACGACATGGTCGCCGGCGGATCGGATGCGGCGATCGTGGAGCATATCCTCTCGCTTGGACAGAGGCGCGCGGCATGAACGGGGTCGTCGATGCGCATCATCACGTCTGGCGGCAGGCCGATCTGCCCTGGCTGACCGGCCCGATGCAGCCGCGCATTTTCGGGCCCTACGAGGCGATCCGCCGCGACTATCCGATTGAGGAATATCTCGATGATCTCAGGGGATGCGGCGTTGGCCAGTCGGTCTATGTGCAGACCAACTGGGCCAAGGAGCGGTTCGAGAACGAGGCGGCCTGGGTGCAGCGGACGGCCGACGAACACGGCTTTCCGCATGCGATCGTCGCCTACGCCGACATGGGTGTCGAGGACGTGCGCCCTCAGCTCGACCGGCTGGCGCGCTATGAGCTGCTGCGCGGCGTGCGCATGCAGCTGCACTGGCACGACAACCCGCTCTATCGTTTCGCGGCGCGGCCCGATCTCTGCGCGGACGCGCGCCTCCGCGCCAACATTGCGCGGCTTGCCGATTACGGCTTCAGCTTCGACCTCCAGGTCTTTTCGGGCCAGATGGAAGGCGCGGCGGCGCTTGCGGAAAGCTGCCCTGCCGTCACCTTCATCCTGCAGCATGCGGGTATGCCCGAGGATCTGTCGCCCGCGGGGCGCGTGGCCTGGCGCGCGGGCATGCAGCGCCTGGCCGCGTGTCCGAACGTGGTCTGCAAGCTCTCGGGGCTCGGCACGTTCATTCACCGCAACGATCCGGCGCACATTGCCGGCATCGTCGAAGAGACGATCGCGATCTTTGGCGCAACGCGCTGCCTGTTCGGATCGAATTTTCCGATCGAGAAGCTGTGGACCGGATACTGCGATCTCGTCGCGGCGTATCGAGCCGCGCTCTCGGATTTTGGCGAGAACGAAAGCGATGCGGTGCTGCGGACCAATGCGATGCGCGTCTACCGGCTGACCTAAGACGTGCCGGCGAGCGCGATGTGACACAAGGAAAACGCCGACGGATGGTGGGGAGGTGACATGGCGCTGGAGATAAAAATCCTGGACTATGGCGATATCGAGCTGGAATCGAGTTTTCTGGTGCTCGGGCGCGACTGTGGCCGCACCCGCCGCGTGCTGACGCTCGGCTTCCTGATCCTCGGCGGGCCTTATCCTGTCCTGGTCGATACCGGCTATCGCTCCAACCAGATTATGGAAACGCTGGGCATGCGCGGGCTGCAGTATCATGAGAACATGATCGAGAACCAGCTTGCGCGCCACGGCGTTCGGATGGGCGACGTGCGTTTCGTCTGCCACACCCATCTGCATATCGACCACGCGGGCAAGGACGATCTGTTTCCGATGAACACGACGGTGGTGGTCAACCGGCGCGAACTTGAATATTCGGTCTCGGGCCTGATGCATCCGCAATATCCCGCGCCGGACATCAAGCATCTGATTGATCGCCTGCACACCAAGAGCGCGCTGCGTTTTCTCGATCTCGAGATCACCGGCCCGATCGAGCTGATGGACGGCGTCTATTGCGAAGCCGCCAACGCCCACACCGAGGGATCGATGAACATTCACGTCCATACCGCCGAGGGCATCGCGACCATTTGCGGCGACGTGATCTATGACATCAACGACCAGATCGTCGATCCCTTCCGCGAGATCCACGACGCCGAACCGCGCACCACAGGCAATCACGGCACCACCAAGCGCGCCGAGAAGGCCGCGATCAAAAAGCTGCTCTCTCAGTCGCGCTTCCTGCTGCCGGTGCACGACCGGCCGGCCAAGGTCGAACGCGGCATGATCGCGGGCCGGCTGCACGACCAGGTGCCCGGTCCGATTGTCCAGAGCCTGCCGCAGCGAAACTGGTTTCCCGCGTGAAAGGGTAAGCCCGATGACGCACGTAACGTTACGCCCGGAATTCGAGACGCTGATTGACCCCTATGCGCCCGTCGGCCAGGTCGGAACGGGATTCGATTTCACGGAGGGGCCGATCTGGCATCCGCTCGAGCAGTTTCTCCTGTTCTCCGACATGCCGGCGGACGTGCGCAGGCGCTGGGATCCGCGGCGCGGCGTCGTCGAGGTGCGGCGGCCGTCGAACAAATGCAACGGGATGACCTATGACGCCGAGCTGAACCTGATCGTCTGCGAACACGCGACGTCGTCACTGGTCCGCGAGCGGCCCGGTGGCCAGCGCGAGATCATCGCCTCGCATTTCGAGAACCAGGAGCTGAACAGTCCCAACGACGTCTGCGTGCACACGAGCGGCGCGATCTATTTCTCCGATCCCTGGTATGGCCGCATGCCGGTTTATGGCGTCGAACGGCCGCGCCAGCTCGGCTTCCAGGTCGTTTTTCGCGTGCCGCCGGGCGGCGGGCCGCCAAGACTCGTGGTCGATCGCCATCTGTTCGATCAGCCGAACGGCCTCTGCTTCTCGCCCGACGAGAAGCGGCTCTATGTCAACGACACCGTGCAGGCGCTGATCCGCGTCTTCGACGTCGAGGCCGATGGCACGCTGTCGAATGCGCGCGTCTTTGCCAGCGCCATCCGCTCCGAGCTGGAGCCGGGCCTGCCGGACGGCATGAAATGCGACCAGCGCGGCAATGTCTGGGTCACGGCGCCCGGCGGCGTCTGGGTCTATTCGCCCGGTGGTGACCTGCTCGGCAAGGTGAGGGTGCCGGAGCTGGTCGCCAATCTCGCCTGGGGCGGCGGCGACTTTCGCACGCTCTATCTGACTGCGACCCATTCGGTCTATGCGATCCCGACCCGGGTCGGTCCGCGCCACGAGCCCTACATGAATGCATCGCGCGGCGCGGCGAAACCGGCATCCTCCGGCGCGCCGGCGCCACGACTTTCGAACACCGACATGCATCTCGATCCGCGGCGCTGCGCGATGATCATTCAGGACCTGCAGAACGATGTGATCATGAACGGCGGCGCGTTTGCCTCTTCCGGCGCGCCCGACCATGCCAAGCAGCAGCGCGTCGTCGACAATGTCCGGCGCCTCGCCGAGATCGCGCGGTCACGCGGTGTCGTCGTCATCCATGTCTGGTTCGTCGTCGAGCCCGGTGCGCCCGGTGTCACGCTGAATGCACCGCTGTTCGAGGGACTGGTCGACAGCAAGGCGATGGTGCGCGGCAGCTGGGGCGCGGCGCCCGTCGCGGGGCTCGAGCCGAAAGGCGGCGATTTCATTGTTGAGAAGATGCGCATGAGCGCGTGGGAGGGCACGCGGCTGGAGACGATCCTCAAAGCCACGGGGCGCGACATCATCATCAACACCGGGGCCTGGACCAACATGTCGATCGAGCACACCGCGCGGACCGGCGCGGATAAGGGCTACTTCATGGTCGTGCCGGAGGATTGCTGCTCGACCATGAATGCGGATTGGCACAATGCCTCGATCAATTTCGCCATGCAGAACGTGGCCGTCGTAACCAATGCCGACGCGGTCGCCAAAGCGTTCGGGTGAAACGAAGAGGATGCCAAAACTGTTTCATCTCCTCTGCTCGCCGCGCGCCAACTCGGAGTCGCTGGCAGCGGCACGCGTCTTCCTCGATCAATTCCGGAAGGCGCGGCCGGAGTGGGACATCGACGAGATGAACCTTTGGCGGGATCATCTGCCGGAATTTGAAGGCTATATTCTCGAAGCCAAATATGCCCGCATCGGCGGAAAATCGTTCACCGAGTCGCAGCGCGATGCCTTTGCCATCGCCGAGCGGATGGCGGTGCGCTTCTCACTGGCCGAGCGGGTCGTGATCTCGACGCCGATGTGGAATTTCGGCATTCCCTACAAGCTGAAGCATTGGATCGACCTGATCAGCCAGCCCGGGCTCACCTTCCGCTTCGATCCGGCGCGCGGTTACCTGCCACTGGTCAAGGACCGGCCGACCGTGGTGATCCTCGCCAGCGGCGGCGACTACATCACCGGCCTGAACCGCGGGCAGGCCGACCTCGCGACGCCGTATCTGCGCCAGGCCCTGCACGTCATCGGCGTTCGCGACGTGCAGTTCGTACCGATCGGCCCGACCAATGGCCCGGCCGAACCTGTCCGCGTCGCGCGCGAAACCGCACATCGGCGGCTCGCGGAGCTGGCGGCACGGTTTTGACCCAACACTCGTTCGTCATGCCCGCGCTTGTCGCGGGCATCCACGTCTTGCTTCTCGGTGGTCGGCGAAGACGGGGATGGCCGGGACAAGCCCGGCCATGACGACGTAGGCAATTTGCGCTTCTCCCCTCACGTCTCCAGCTGCTTGCCGATCGGCAGGTTCCGGATGCGCTTTCCCGTCGCCGCGAAGATCGCGTTGATGAGCGCCGGCGCAAACGGCGGCAGGCCGGGTTCGCCGACGCCGCTCGGCGGCGTGTCGGGGCCGGGCGGCACGATGTGCACGTTGGTCACGAGCGGCGCCTCGTCGATCCGCAGCAGCGGGAAGTCGTCAAAATTGCCCTGCTGCACCTTGCCGTCCTTGAAGGTGATCTCGCCATATTTGGCGAGGCTCAGGCCCATGATCGCACAACCTTCGAGCTGCGACTGGATGCGCTCCGGATTGACATAGGTGCCGCAATCGATCGCAGTATCGACGCGCGGTACCGTGAGTTTGCCCTTGTCGTCCACCGCGACCTCGACGATCGTCGCGATATAGCTGACGAAGCTGCGATGCACGGCGATGCCGAGGCCGTGGCCCTTCGGCACGCTGCGGCCCCATTCGCCCTTCTCCGCCACCAGCTCGACGACACGGCGCAGCCGCGCGGTGTCGATCGGATAGCTGGCATAGGGCTCGCCGTAGTTCCAGAGGTCCTTCACCGATGAAAGATCGATGATCCGCGGTGAGCCGATCAGCTCCAGCAGCATGTCCTTCTGGTCGCGGCCGGTGGCGTGCGCGATCTCGCCGACCATCGACTGAACTGCAAAGGCATGCGGGATGTTCGACACCGAACGGAACCAGCCGATCCTTGTATGGGCTGTTGCTTCCGGATTCTCGCATTGGATGTTGGCGATTTCGAACGGCATGTCGACCAAGCCCATGCCGAGCTCGAAGGAGGCTTCATGCACCGTGTTGGGTGCGAAGGTCGAAGCGATGCTCGGCGCGACGCTGCGATGGCGCCAGGCGATCACCTTGCCGTTCTTGTCGAGGCCGGCCTCGATCCGCTCGACGGACACGGTGTGGAGGAAATCGTGACGGACGTCGTCCTCCCGCGTCCACTGCACCTTGACCGGCGCGCCGAGCGCCTTCGACAACAGCGCGGCCTCCAGCGCGTAGTCGCATTTGGACTTGCGGCCGAACCCGCCGCCGAGCAGGGTGACGTTGACCGTCACATTGTCCTCGGGGATGCCAAGCGTCTTTGCCACATCCTCGCGCGTGCCCCCCGGAGACTGCACCGGCGCCCAGATCTCCGCCTTGTCACCTTTGACGTCGGCGACCGCGACCGGCGGCTCCATGCTGACATGGGCGAAATGCGGCAGATAATATTCGCCCGTTATCACCTTGTCGGCCGACTTCAACGCGCTGTCGACGTCGCCTTCCTTGCGCACGACCAGTCCCGGTTTTCGCGCGGCGTCCTCGAGTTCTGCCCGATAGGCAACCGATTCGTATTTGGCGTTGGCGCCATCGTCCCAGGTGATCTTCAGCGCCGCGCGCCCCTTGATCGCCGCACCGGTGTTGCGCGCGATCACGGCAACGCCGCCGAGCGGCTGGAATTTCGAGGGCCAGGGCCAGCCCTGCACTTCCATGACCTTCTCGACGCCGGAGACTTTGGTGGCCTCGCTCGCATCGAACGACACCAGCTTGCCGCCCGTGACCGGAGGTCGCGCGATCACGGCGTATTTCATGCCGGGCAGGCGGACATCGGCGCCGTAGCGTGCCGCGCCGACCGTGATGTCGCGAAGATCGACCATCGAGATCGCGCCCTTGCCGAGGTAGCGGAAATCCTTCGCGTCCTTGAGCTTCAGGCTCGCGGGAGACGGCACCGCCTCTTTGGCGGCGTCGGCCGCCAGCTCGCCAAAGCCGAGCTTGCGGCCGCTCGCGCCGTGGACGATCTCGTGATTGACCGCCTTGACCTCGCTCACCGGCACGCCAAGACGTTTGGCCGCGGCCGCCTCCAGCATGGCGCGCGCGGAGGCTCCGATCTGGCGCATCGGCATGAGATAGTGCCGCGTGCTGCGCGAGCCGTCGGTATCCTGGTTGCCGTATTTCACCTCGTCGCCATGCGCCTGCTCGACGCGCACACGCGACCAGTCGGCCTCCATCTCCTCGGCGACGATCAGCGGCAGGCTGGTGCGGACGCCCGTGCCCATCTCGGCGCGGTGAGCCAGAATGGTCACCGTTCCGTCCGGTGCAATCGCGACGAACACGCGCGGATCGATCACGACGCCGTGCGGCATCTTGTCCGCGCCGGTTTCATAGGCCGCCAACGCCGGTCGCGACAGAACGGGAGCGGCGAGCACGAAGCCGCCGGCAAGCCCAAGCGCCTTGACGACGCTGCGGCGAGACACGTTCTCGATCCCGATATGCTTTTGAAAGCCGCGCAGGCTTTTCGAATCGGTCATGATGTTCATGTCACACTCCCGTCGATGCGAGGTGGATGGCGTTCTCGATGCGCTGGTAGCAGCCGCAGCGGCAGATATTGCCCGACATCGCCTCCCGGATCTGGTCGTGGCTCGGCTTCGGATTGTCAATCAGCAGCGCTGCGGCCTGCATGATCTGGCCGGCCTGGCAAAAGCCGCATTGCGGCACATTGACCTGCCGCCAGGCTTTCTGCACCGGGTGGTCGCCGGTCGGATGCAGGCCTTCGATGGTCGTCACATCCCGCCCGTCCACGTCGGAGACGGCCGTGATGCAGGCGCGCGTGGCCGCCTTGTCAACCATGACGGTGCAGGCGCCG
The DNA here is from genome assembly GCF_019244115.1 of Bradyrhizobium sp. Classification (GTDB taxonomy): domain Bacteria; phylum Pseudomonadota; class Alphaproteobacteria; order Rhizobiales; family Xanthobacteraceae; genus Bradyrhizobium. The sequence continues at coordinate 7,579 of NZ_JAFATE010000683.1, read as the reverse complement.
CATGCGGCGATGCCGCAGCCGAACTTCGTGCCCGTCAATCCCACTTCGTCGCGAAGGAACCAGAGCAGCGGAAGACTGGGATCGCCATCCCAACTCTGTTCCTGGCCGTTAATCCTGACTTTGATCATGACCGTTTCCTCGCTCTTTTTTAAGCTCACGATGTCACCCTCGCAGGCCGCGCCAGAACACATTTCCAATGGGGCGGGCTTTGCGGATTACGCTTGGACCTCCGTTCGTTCGAACGGCGAAACCGGCAGCCAGTACGCCGTGTCGGTCCGGTTGCTAACCTTTCTCGGGAACTGTCCGCCTTGAATTGAGTGGAGTGGATGTTTGCCTGCCTCCCAGGCGCCTTCATGCTATCAGAGGCAGCTTGGAATCGACTTCATAAACCTGTGTTCATGCGGGATTGGGCACTGCAAAAAAGAAAGCCCCGCCGCCGCAATGCGGAGACGGGGCGCCAACTCAGTCCAAAAGTCAGTTTGGCAAGTCAGTAGGGGAGGAACGCTGGCTGAAGCGCGATGGTTCTGGCCGGCTCGCGCTTCAGCTTCTTGCGGTCTAGGCCGCTTTGGCTTTCGCCACATGGGTCGCGATCGCGTCCATCAGGGCCGGCGACAGGCAGTCATAGGGCTCGAGCCCCAGCTCCTTGAGGCGGGCGCGGATGCCGTCCATCTGCTCCGGCTTGACCCCGGATTCGATCACCGACGACACGAAGGCCGCAAATCCCGGCGCCGCGGAGCCCTGTTCCTGGAACAGTTCGGGATGGATGAAGTCGAGGCCGTAGAACGGGTGATTCTTGTTCTCGATACGGCCATACATATGCGTGCCGCAGGCCTTGCAGGCGTAGCGCTGGATCACCGCCGACGGATCGACGATCTGCAGCTTGTCGCCGTTCTCGAGCACGGTCACGTTCTGCCGCGGCACCACCGCGACGACCGAGAAGATCGCGCCTTCGGGTTTCCAGCACCTGGTGCAGCCGCAGGCATGGTTGTGCGCCACATCGCCCTTGATGCCGACCTTAACCGGCCGGTCGTGGCACTTGCAGACCAGAGTGCCTCCGGCAAAGCTGCCCGAGCCCTTCTTCACGCCGTTGTCTACCGACGGGTGGATGTGAACAGTCATGGGTCAATCCTCCTTGTGCTAGCTGTTTCGAGATTAGAACACGACGACCGAACGGATCGACTTGCCTTCATGCATGAGGTCGAACCCCTTGTTGATCTCCTCGAGCTTGAGGACATGGGTGATCATTGGATCGATCTGGATTCGTCCGTTCATGTACCAGTCAACGATCTTCGGCACGTCGGTACGGCCACGCGCGCCGCCAAAGGCGGTGCCTTTCCACACGCGTCCGGTCACGATCTGGAACGGCCGGGTGGAAATCTCCTTGCCGGCCTCCGCGACGCCGATGATCACGGAGACGCCCCAGCCGCGGTGACATGCCTCGAGCGCCTGACGCATCACATTGGTGTTGCCGGTGCAATCGAACGTGTAGTCGGCGCCGCCGTCCAGCAGCTGGACCAGATGCGGAACGATGTCGCCGCCGATCTTCTGCGGATTGACGAAATGCGTCATGCCGAACTTGCGACCCCACTCTTCCTTGCTGTCGTTAATGTCGACGCCGACGATCTTGTCGGCGCCGACCATCTTGGCGCCTTGAATGACATTGAGCCCGATGCCGCCAAGCCCGAACACGACGACGTTCGCGCCCGGTTCCACCTTCGCGGTATTGATCACGGCGCCGACGCCGGTCGTCACGCCGCAGCCGATGTAGCAACTGGTGTTGAAGGGCGCGTCCTCGCGAATCTTAGCGACCGCGATTTCCGGCAGCACGGTGAAGTTGGAGAATGTCGAGCAGCCCATGTAGTGGAAGACCGGCTTGCCCTTGTGGCTGAAGCGCGACGTTCCGTCGGGCATCAATCCCTTGCCCTGGGTCGCGCGGATCGCCGTGCAGAGATTGGTCTTGCGGCTGAGGCAGCTCTTGCACTGCCGACATTCGGGCGTGTAGAGCGGAATCACGTGATCGCCTGGCTTGACCGACGTCACGCCGGCGCCGACTTCGCGGACGATGCCCGCACCTTCATGACCGAGAATCGAAGGGAAGATTCCCTCGCTGTCGAAACCGTCGAGCGTGTAGGCGTCGGTATGGCAGATCCCGGTCGCCTTGATCTCGACCAGAACCTCGCCGGCCTTCGGGCCTTCCAGATCGAGCTCGACAATCTCAAGCGGCTTCTTCGCCTCGAAAGCGACTGCGGCGCGCGTCTTCATTTTCTGCTCCTTTCTTGCTCGTCAACGCCGTGGCAGGCGTTGCCAGTTCACGCTGCGCACCCTCAGTGCGAGCCCATGCAGGACGCTTCCGCCTTGTTATAAGCTTCGGTCTTGTCTTCATGCTTTGCCGGGCGCACGCGACCCACCGCATCGTTGGCACGGGCGCGCAGATAGATGTAAAGGTCGTCCATGTAGCAGGCTACATTCGGATTGTCGCCGAAGGACGGCATGACGTTCTCGGACGACGTGCTGACGTTCTTGCGACCGCCGGCGACCACCGCAAGGAAGTCGGGATAGCTCAAGGTTTTCAGCGAGTCCTTCAGCGCAGGGGCGTAGGTCGATCCCATGCCGTCGGGGCCGTGGCAGACATGGCATTCCGAATGATAGCGGCGGTATCCGGAATAGGTGTACCAGTCGACGGCGCCGTCGGCCGCGACCTTGAATGTCGGGGTTCCTTCCTTGTCGTAATACTCACCGGTGTCGGACTGCTTCACCGCGGTCGGATCACCAGAACCGTCGGCCAAAGCAATTCCAGGTACGGCAAAGAACGCCGCCGCCGCGAACACTAAGCAGATGATGCGCAAGAGCTTGTCCTTGGCTCTCAAGGTCAGGGACGACCCGGCGCGTGGAAAAATCCACGCGCCGGAAGCGATACGGGGTTTGAGAGCGCCTTATGGCAGGGCGAACACGGTGAGCGTGCCGCCGAGCGCCGTATAGTTGCTCAGCGCGGCATAGCCGCCGACTGCGCCGAGGCCCGCGGTCGGATCGGTCAAGCCGGCCGCAAGACCGATGCCGGCCCAGCCGCCGACGCCCGAGAGCACTGCAACGTACTGCTTGCCATTGTGCTCATAGGTCGTGACGTTGCCGATGATGCCGGAGGGAGTCTTGAACTTGTAGAGCTCCTTGCCGGTCTTGGCATCGACCGCCTTCAGGTAGCCTTCGAGCGTGCCGTAGAACACCACGCCGCCTGCGGTTGCGAGCGCACCCGACCAGACCGAGAACTGCTCCTTGTCGGACCAGACGATCTTTCCGGTCTTGCCATCCCAGGCGATGAAGTTGCCCATGTTGCTGTCGCCCTGGGGCGGATACATCGAGAGCGTCGCGCCGACATAGGGCTGGCCCGCGGTGTAGCTCACCTTGAACGGCTCGTAGTCCATGCAGACATGGTTGGTCGGAACGTAGAACAGCTGCGTGTCCGGCGAATAGGCCGCCGGCTGTTCGTCCTTGGTGCCGAGCGCCGCCGGGCAGATGCCCTTGACGTTGTGGTCCTCGCCCGCCTTGTCGGTCGAGGCTGTGTCGAGAACCTTCGGCCGGCCATAGGTCTGCGAGTTCTTGTCCATGTCGACGCCGGAGGTCCAGTTGACCTTGGGGTCATACTTTTCCGCGACCAGCAATTCGCCCGATGCGCGGTCGAGCGTATAGCCGAGGCCGTTGCGGTCGAAATGGGTGAGCAGCTTGCGGGCCTGGCCGCTGATCTGCTGATCGGTCAGGATCATTTCGTTGACGCCGTCGTAATCCCACTCGTCATGGGGCGTCATCTGGTAGACCCACTTCGCCATGCCCGTGTCCGGATTGCGTGCGAAAATGGTCATCGACCATTTGTTGTCGCCTGGACGCTGTTTTGGATTCCAGGTCGAGGGATTGCCCGAGCCGTAATAGACGAGATCGAGCGACGGGTCGTAGGCCACCCAGCCCCAGGTGCAGCCACCACCGATCTTCCACTGGTCGCCTTCCCAGGTCTTGGTCGAGGAGTCCTTGCCGACCGGCTTGCCGAGCGCGGTGGTCTTCTCGGGGTCGACCAGGATCTGATCATCCGGTCCTTCCGAATAGGCCTTCCACACTTGCTTACCGCTCTTGATGTCGTAGGCGGTCATGCTGCATTGCACGCCGAACTCGCCGCCCGACGTGCCGACCAAAACCTTGTCCTTGATCACGAACGGCGCCGAGGTGCCGGTCTGGCCCTTGGCCGGATCGCCATTGGTTGCGCTCCAGGCGAGGTTGCCGGTCTTGGCATCGAGTGCCACCAGCTTGTCGTCGGCCTGATGCAGGAAGATCTTGCCATCACCATAGGAAAGGCCGCGGTTGACGGTGTCGCAGCACATCACGGGAATGACGTTCGGATCCTGCTTGGGTTCGTATTTCCAGACGATCTTGTTGTCCTGAGAAAGGTCAAGAGCGTAGACCTTGTTCGGGAACGGGGTATGGACGTACATCATGTTGCCGATGATCAGCGGGCCGCCTTCGTGACCGCGCAGCACGCCGGTCGAGAAGGTCCATGCGACCTGCAGCTTGCCGACGTTCGACGCATTGATCTGATTCAGCTTGGAGTAGCGAGTATTGGCGTAATCGCCCGAGGGCATTACCCAATCCTTGGCATTCTGCGACATTTTGTTCAGCTCTTCGTTGGCTGAAGCGCCTCCGGCGGCGAGTGCCGCTACTGAACCAAGAAAGGTCGCCAATAACACTTTGCGCATCGTGTTGTCCTCCCAGTTGTCGAGCTTAGGGTGCCGCCAGAACGCGGCCCATTTCTTCTTCTTCGGCGACACCAGTAGCCGCTTCAATAGCGGGAAACTTGCCCGAGAGCGAAACACGTTTGCTCAATAGCGAAACGCGATGAATTTTTTGTTCCGCCTCGTCTGCAAAAGGTGGCTTCATTTCGAGCAGCAAGCGTGCTGTGAGGCGACAATCCCCACGCGCAGCCTGGCGTGCAGAGTGATGTTTCCCTTGACGGCGCTGCAACTTAGTCGGAGGATCATGCAAGGGGATGCCGGGAGGAACACGAAAGCGAGTGCCTCGACTTGAGGACAATTCGCGTCTCGTGGTCGGAAGTGTCCCATACGGCGAGCAGCAACGTTTTGATCTCGAATCGGTTGCCCCAAATGTCCGACACGATCCACTCACTCTCCACCGCCGGATTGACGACGAAGAGGCAGATCGCACGTTGGTCAGATGCCCTGACCGATCTGTGCGGACAGTTCGACATCGATCCCCTCGAAGGGGCGACGTTCGAGGGCCGAATCAACTACACGACCGTATCGCGGCTCAAACTCTGCCAGATCGAGGCGAGCCAGCACCGCATTGCGCACACGGTGGCGCGCTCGCCATCGACCGAACATCCCTACATCAAGATCCTGTTCCAGACCTTTGGGATCTCCCATTTCGAGCAGGACGGCCGCAGAATCGATCTGATGCCCGGCGATTGTCTCGCCTATGACGTGTCCTGTCCGCACAGCTTCATCAGTCCGGCCCTGACGCGGCATGAGGTCGTGATCGTTCCGAAGAAGCTGCTGCAGGAGCGCGGTTTTCGCGCGGACAAGATGCTGGCGTGCAAGCTCTCCGCGCGCACCGGCACCGGCCGGATCGCCCACGAAGTGGCGCATGCCGCCTTCGACGAGGCCGCGCGACTGTCGCCGATCACCGCCAACGTCGTCGCCGAGTCGCTGATCGACCTGTTGCTGCTGCCGCTGCGGGAAGCCGACACCATGTTTGATCGCGTCGGCCCGGAGGCCATGTATACGCGGGCCCAGGTCTTCATCCGCGAGCATCTGCGCGATCCCGATCTCTGCATCGACCAGATCTCGGCGGCGCTCGGCTGTACCAAGCGCTACCTGCACATGCTGTTCAGCGAGCGCGGCATGACGGTCAGCGATTATATCTGGCGGGCAAGGCTGCAGCACTGCCGCCAGGAGCTGGAGGCGCACGCCGGCAAGACCATCACGGACGTTGCGTTCTCCTGGGGCTTTTCGAGTTCCTCGCATTTCAGCCGCCTGTTCCGGAAATATTTCGGCGTTGTCCCGTCATCGGTTCACAAGGCTCAGGGTATCCTGTCGTCGGACGTCTGACCGCGGCCGCTTCCTTGTCCGCCAGGCATTCCTGCAGGCGCTGGCGAGCGGCGATACGCCGCTTTTCCTCAGTCCAGACGAGCCGAATCGCCGCTTTCCCGCGTGCCTCATCGGAACATTGCCGCTGACGATCCGTTGCTGATCTTGCGGACCTCTAATCGGAGATCTCCCATGATATCGCGTCGCTGTGTTGTTCTCGGCCTGACCGCCACGGTCGTGGCGGTCAACGTGCCGGCGCTGGCTGCGTCCCGGAGTGCCAGTCCGGTCAAGATGTTCGATACTGACAATGACGGCACGCTCGACCTCGCCGAAGTCAAGAAAGCCGCGTCCGACGCGTTCGCAAGGCTCGATCGCGACCATGACGGCACGCTCGACAAGCGCGAACTGGCCGGCCGCCTGAGCGCGAAGGAGCTTTCCGCCGCCGACGGCGATCACGACGGCACGCTCACCTCCGACGAATATCTGGCCGTCGTGGAGCAGCGTTTCAACGCGCTGAACAGCGACAAGGACGGCACGCTCGATGCCAAGGAACTGCGGTCGCCGGGCGGCAAAGCGCTGCTTCGGCTGTTGAAATAGGCGGGCGCGGAGCAGGGTTCTTACTTTTAGACTCTTAGGCGCGTTGTCAGCAAAGCGACGCCAGGGCGCCGGCCCTTGCGCAAAATCCGCGACAGTCCTACCTTTGGGAAGCGCGGTCCTCGCGCCAATGACTTGGTCCAAGTGACTTGGTCCAACTGACTTGGGAGACCCGAATGGCCTGGAAAACTCCGAAGATTGTGGAAGTGCCGGTGGGCATGGAAATCAACATGTACGCCTGCGCAGCGCGCAAGTAAGACGACGATCTGCCCGGCCCGTTGCGACAAGTTTCGGGCCGTGGCAGGCGTCCTCTCTCTCTCTGAGTTTGCCGACCTCCGGCACCGCGCATGGCTCGGCTTAGAACCCTGAAGGACATCTGCGCGACGCGAACGCGGCTCGGATCCCGACACCTTCATGGTTAGCAACGTCTTTCAGCCCAAAGCGTTCTATCCTTGACGGACCCGACGGATGGTTCCTGCCTGGGCTTGCGGTCCTTCACGGTGTCTTGAAACGGCCTGCTGCCGCATCCGTAGCTGACATGCTACTTTTGGACGGCCGAAGGCTGAGTCCCGAGAGGATTGCATGAATCCGATAGACCTGATCGTGACCGTGTGTGCCGTGCTCTCGCCCACGATGTGCGAGGAGACCCATCTGGTCTTTTCCGGCGGCGGCTCGCTGCGGCAATGCGCGATGGCCGCGCCACCCTATATCGCGCAATGGGTCGGGGAGCACCCGAAATGGACCGCAGTCAAATGGCGCTGCGAATATCCGCATTCGAACGACAAGGCGGATGTGGGCGAGACGACGCCAGCGGGCTGAGGTCAGGGACGCCAGTGCGTCATGGGCTCGGGTTGAACTGTCGCCGTATCGAAGGTGCGCTCCCCGTTCTCACGGGGAGAGGG
>NZ_JAFATE010000667.1 GCF_019244115.1 Bradyrhizobium sp. | reverse complement strand
ACGGATTTCGCGCGGCCGGCCCGCACCTCGCACAATCTGCGCCAGCGCGTCTGTCCCTGCCGCGCGGCGCCGTTGCCGCATACGCCCTCCCGTATGAAGTCGACATACATGCTCCTGTCGTCGGTCGGCCAGTGGCGCTGAAAATCGTCGAGGAAAGCGGGCCAATCCAGCGACAGGTCATGAGCCTCGAAATACGCGAGCGGAAAGGAGAAGCCATGATCGATGCCGACCAGGGTCGGCCGATCCTCGGCAAGCCGCTCGACGAGCCATTCGGCGATACCGCGTCGACTCCAATATTTTCGCAAGTTCGGGGGCACCACTTCCACCGGCCGCGAATCATTATCCGCCAGATAGACGCGAAGCCACGTCAGCTCGTCTTCGGCGGTCTGCGCGCCGGAATAATCAATACCGATGGTGCGCATGAAAGCGGTCATCAACAGCACGACCTCCTACATTGCTCGCCGCAAGCGACTCTGTCACCTTGATCATTCAGGAGTTGTTCACCCATCCGCCTGCTTCGCAATTGTTCGCCACCTTTCCTAAAGGTCTTAGCGATCCCGGCGGGATGCAAGTGTGCTGCAGGCGCGAAGCTAATGCAGCTCATGCTCCATCTATCGCACTCATTCAACGGAACGAGACGATGAATTCCACGTTGGTTCCCCGCCGGTTCCGAGGCTGATAGCTCCAGGACGCCGCGCTTAATTCCACGCTGGACTCTTCCCAGCCGAAGAGGTGCCATTTGATGCCTCGCGTCCACGTTCCTCTCAGCAATCTGCGGGCGGTCGTCATCCTCATCGTGGTCGCCTTCCACTCCGTACTGCCCTATCTGGCGTCGCAACCGGCGCAGCCATTTCCGTTCGATGAACCGCCGTACCGTTGGGTGGCCTTTCCGATCATCGATCGCGAGCGCTTTTTCGGCTTCGATCTGTTCTGCGCCTGGCAGGACGTCAGCCTGATGACGCTGATGTTCTTCCTGGCCGGCGTGTTCACCGCGCCGAGCCTGAACCGCAAAGGTGCCCTCGGTTATCTGTCGGACCGCTGCTGGCGCATTGGCCTGCCATTCTTGCTTGCCGCCGCGATCCTCGCGCCGCTGGCCTATTTCGCGTCCTATCTCACGACGGCGGCCGATCCGACGCTCGATGCGTTCGCCCGGCATTGGCTGGACTTGCCGATGTGGCCCGCAGGCCCGGCCTGGTTCTTGTGGCAGCTCTTCGTACTGTCCGCCATCGCAGCCGCGCTGCAGGCGTTCGCGCCGCGATGGCTGGAATCCTTGAGCAGCTTCGCCGCCCGGCTCGGCGACCGACCGCTGGCGGTGTTCGTCGCGCTTGTTGCGGTCTCCACGCTTTCCTATGTGCCGCTTGCGCTCGCCTTCTCGGCCTGGGACTGGGCGAGCCTTGGTCCGTTCGCGGTCCAGCTCAGCCGGCCGCTGACCTATCTGGTCTATTTCTTCGCGGGCTTCGCGCTTGGCAGCCGGGGATTTGATCGCGGCCTCTTGCAAAGCTCTGGCGCGCTGTCGCGGCATTGGCTGTTGCTGCTCGCACTCGCGATTGTCACCATGTCCACCTGGGGACTGCTCACCTCGCTGACCCTGCCGGATTGGAATGCGAGCCCGTTCGCCTACCGCCTGATGGCAGCGCTCGCCTTTCCGCCGGCCTGCGCGAGCGGCGTGCTCAGCCTGCTTGCGATCGCGCTGCGCTTCCTTAACCGTCGCGATCGTATCCTCGATAGTCTTTCCGCGAACGCCTACAGCATCTATCTGTTGCATTATGTCGCCGTAGTCTGGCTGCAATATGCGTTGCTGGCGGTAGCCCTTTCCGCCGTCGCCAAGGGCGCAATCGTCTTCGCGCTCGCGCTCGGCGCAAGCTGGGCCGCGAGCACAGGCCTGCGGTCGCTCGTTCCATTGTTGCCGGTGTGGGCCAGCAAGGGAACGGTCGCGGACCAGCGTCGATGAGGGGATAGCCCGATGGCATTGACGCTCACGCTTGCGTCCCGAAACCTGTTTCATGATTCCCTGCGCTTCATCGCAACCATGGTCGGGATCGTCTTTTCCGTCGTCCTGGTGATGGTGCAGATGGGGCTGTATCTCGGCTTCGGCCACATGGTCACGACCATGATCGACCACGCCGCCGCTGACCTGTGGGTGGTGCCGAAAAATGCCAAGAGTTTTGAGGATCCCTCGCTGCTCGATCTCAAGCTGCGTAGTCGCGTCGCCGGCATCGACGGCGTCGCGACCGTGGTGCCGCTGGTGGTCGGCTTCTCCGACTGGCGGCTCGACAGCGGCGAGATGACGCCGGTGTTCATCGTCGGCTCCGACCTGCACGATGGCGCCTTGCAGCCCTGGAACGTCATCGACGGCAACGTGCAGGCGCTGTCGCAGGGCTTTGGCGTCGCGGTCGACCGCAGCTATTTCGAGCGGCTCGGTATCAGTGGCGTCGGCTCGACCGCGGAAATCCGCGGCAAAAAGATCAAGGTGGTCGCGCTGACCGATGGCATCCGCTCCTTCACCACGACGCCTTACGTCTTCGTCGATCTGAAGAACGCGCGCAGCCTGACCGGAACGCCGCCCGACCGGGTCGGCGATCTCCTGGTGCGGCTCAAGCCGGACGCCGACCGTGACAAGGCCATCACGGCTATTCGCGGCGAGATCGGCGATGCCGAAGTGCTCACCACGGCACAATTCCGCGACCGCAGCCGTTCGTTCTGGCTGTTCGGCACCGGCGCAGGCGCGGCGCTGTTCGCCGGCGCCCTGCTCGGCGTGATCGTCGGCACCGTGATCGTCGCGCAGACGCTCTATTCCTCGACCAAGGACCATCTGAGCGAGTTCGCCACCCTGCGCGCAATGGGCTCGGCCAACAGTTACATCTACCATGTAATCATCTATCAGGCCCTCATCAACGCCGTGATCGGCTTTGCGGTCGCCTCCGCCATCGGCGCGCTGGTCGTCCAGATGACGGCTAAGAGCGCGCTGCCGATCGTGATCACGCCCTGGCTGGTCGCAGCCCTTGCCGCCCTCACCGTCTTGATGTGCGTGATCTCGGCATTCGGCGCGATCTTTCGCGTCGTGCGGATCGATCCAGCCATGGTGTTCATGCGATGAGCGAGGTCATCATCGAAGCCAGGGACGTGGCGATGACCCTTGGCAGCGGCGCCCGAAGAGTGCAGGCGCTGCGCGGCATCGATCTTGCGCTGAGGCGCGGCGAGCTGACGCTGTTGATGGGCCCGTCCGGCAGCGGCAAGACCACGCTTTTGCTGGTGCTCGGCTGCATGCTGACGCCTACCGCGGGGACCGTCACCATCTCCGGCACCGTCACGGCGGAGGCCGACAAGGAGGGCCTCGCAAAGATCCGCCGCGACCATATCGGCTTCGTGTTCCAGTCCTACCATCTGTTTCCGACCCTGACCGCGGCGCAGAACGTGCAGCTTGCGCTCGACATCCGCCACGAGCGTGGCAAGCGCGCCAGGCAGCACGCGCGCGAGGCGCTGGAGCGCGTCGGTCTAGCGCACAAGGTGAACACGCGGCCGGGCGAGCTCTCCGGCGGCGAGCAGCAACGCGTGGCGATCGCGCGCGCGATCGTCACCAACCCCGCCGTCGTGCTAGCCGACGAACCAACCGCTGCGCTTGACGGCGACAATGGCCGGGCGATCCTGAAAATTCTGGCGGACTCAGCCCATGAGCGCGGGCAGGCGGTGCTGGTCGTCACCCATGATCCCCGCATCGTTCCGTTTGCCGACCGCATCATCCATATCGAGGATGGCCTGCTCGTTGACCAGACCGAGGCCGAGCCGACGCGCCTGCCAAAGATCGCGCCGTTCGGTCCGATCTCGGCGCTCCGCAGCGAATCATGAGCCTGCGTGCCGAACTGGCGCGGCTCGGACTGCGCGTCTTTCTCAAGCGCCGCGGCCGTCAGTTCGACGTCGAGGCCTGGCGCGCGCGGATGCGCGCGATGGCCCCCCTGGTGCCGCGTCCGCCTCGGCGCAGCCGATCGATCGACATGAAGACGGGCGCGATCCGCGTGCAGCGGGTTGCGACCGACAAGTCGCGTGCCGACCGCCACGTGCTCTATCTGCATGGCGGCGCCTACATGGCCGGCTCGCCCGCGCACTACCGGCATTTTTCGTGGCGGATCGCCGATGCGCTGCATGCCAATATCTGGATGCTGGCCTATCGCCTGGCGCCTGAACATCCTTATCCAGCCGCCCTCGATGATGCGAGCGAAGCTTACGCGCATCTCGCCGACACCGCTGGTGATTACAGCCGGCTGTTCGTGATGGGCGACTCGGCGGGCGGCGGCCTCGCGCTGGCACTGCTGCTCCGCCTGCGCGACGAGGGACGGCGGCTTCCCACGGCCGCCGTCGCGATCTCGCCCTGGACGGATCTCGCGCTGACCGGAGCGTCGCTCAAGCTCAACGCAGACGCCGATCCGATGCTGACCACAGAGCCGCTGCCCGAACTGGCCGAGCTCTATCTCGCAGGCCTCAATCCGCGCTCGCCCTACGCCTCCCCGCTCTACGGCGACACAACCTCGCTGCCGCCGGTGCTGATTCAGGTCGGCAGCGACGAGATCCTGCGCGACGATGCGGTCAGGATGGCGGAGAAGCTTATCCGCGACAATCCGAAGAGCCGGCTCGAAGTGTGGCCGCGCATGCCGCATTGCTGGCACCTGCTCGCGCCGGTCGTGCCCGAGGCGCGCCAGGCGATTCAAGAGATCGCCGCGTTCGTGGCGGCGATAGAGGCCGGATAGCAGTTGCGAAAGGGGTCCGCCTTCGCTTCGTCGCGACGGCTCATGCTAACTGTCAAACAGCCACTCGATGTCATCGCCCGCTCGACCGGGCGATTCAGTATCCCAGAGACGGCGGAATTTCACTGAAAAGCGGCGGCGTACTGGATTGCCCGCTTTCGCGGGCAATGACCATTAGGCGTGATCCTTATTCTCGCGGCGCGATCGCGTCCGAGTGATGCGTCGTCTCGAACCCTCCTGGTTGCAGAGGGCGCGAGCCCGATCGCGCTGGCCCGACTGCTACGGTGAGACGCGATCGAACTGCAGCGGAATGATCTCTTCGCGATCGAAGACGACCAGGCGCCTCGCGACAATGGTCGGCGACTGCTGCTGGACGCGTTCCGCGCAGATCGCCAGCACGTAGCCTGGGGCCGGACTGGTCTGCCATAGCTGCCAGCGGCTGGATTGATCGGAGAGCTGCGGGGCAATATCCAGCTTTGCCAGGCCGTCTTGCGCGAGCTGTACGCCAAAGCCCTGCAGCGGGATCGAGACCCCCATCCCGCGCGCCTTGATGTACGACTCCTTCAAGGTCCAATGCTGGAAGAACCGCTCCAGCCGCAGCTCGGCCGGCAGACCGGCCAATTCGGCGACCTCTGCCGGCGTAAAGGCGTGTTCCGCGATGCCCCAGAGATCCGCCAGCGGCTGCAAGTATTCCACATCTATTCCCAAGGCGCGGCCTCTGGTCACGCCGAGCACGATCAGGCCAGCCGTATGCGAGACGTTGAAGCAGAGATCGCGCCCCCGCGCCATCGAGCCGGCTATTTCCGGGCGCCCATAGGCTGTGGTCGAGAAGACCCAGTCGGCGGGATCGACCGCCTCGTATCGCGAGAGCACCGCGCGAACGAGTGTGCGGGTCAGGAGATGTCGCGCCCGATCCCTCTCAAAAACGAAACGTGCCTCGCGTTGCTTCTCATCGACGCTGAGCAGAGACCGGCAGCGAGCCGCTTTGTCGGAATCCACCCGATCGCCGCTGAGCCACAAGTGAATTTCGGCCTTGGAGAGCGCCATCGGGCGCCGATCGGCTGTCATCGTGCCAGTCTAACGGGATCGCTCAACGACGAACCGCGCACCGCGCCATCGAGGCGCTCCGGCCAAGTGCGATGTACGGATCCATACACCCCAAATCTCCGTCGACTGTCCGCGACCGACGACCCGCAGGGCGAGTTCGCGCAACGAGACCTCGATCAGCTTATCGGCCCGACAGCGCGAGCACAACCTGCCTCGCTTCAGCAGACTGTGAACCTCATTCCGCTGCGAGCGGCATCGACTCCGCCTGCCCCATTCGATCTATCCCTTCTTCACTGGGATCTCGTGGACGAATGGTGCTGGTCGGAGTCGGCAGGTTGTTCGCGCAGTGGCAGCCAGCCTCCTCGGTCACGCGGCGGCTTCGTAGTTGACGGCCTTTTCCGCGATCTTGGTCAGGGTCTCGTCGGTCTTCTTTTCCTCGGACAGGGTCTGATCGAGCAGCTTGACCGCATCCTTCAGGTCGAGCTTCACGGCCCATGCTTTCAAGGTGCCGTAGCGCGAGATCTCGTAATGTTCGACGGCTTGGGCAGCTGCCAGGAGCCCGGCATCGAGCGCCGGCGTGTTGGCATATTCGTCCATGATCTCCTTGCCCTCCTCGATGATGCCCTCGATGGCGTCGCACTTCTTGCCGCGGGCGGGCTTGCCGATGAGTTCGAAAACCTGTTCGAGCCGCTCGACATGGCCCTCGGTCTCCTCTTGGTGCTTCTCAAAAGCAGCTTGCAAATCCTGCGACGTCGCGGACTTGGCCATCTTCGGCAGGGCTTTCAGGATCTGCTTCTCCGCGTAATAGATGTCCTTGAGCGTATCGAGGAAAAGCTCGTTGAGATCTTTTTCTTTCGTAGCCATTGGTAACACTCCCTTGATTAGGCACAAATAACCTGCCTTGCCCCCGAAATGTTCCATTCTGTCGCGAGCCGCATCCGCCGACCTTGCCGCGTCACGACCTGTCCTGCGGCGGCTCGGCCGTGCCGGGCTCCGCCATCTTGCGATGTTGTCTGGCGAGCGCGGCCGCCGGCGTCACATTGGCGACGGACGACTGGATCTTGTTCTTCATGCCGGTCACGATGTCGCCCTCGCCGCGCATCATGGCCTCGTAGCCTGCGCGGGCGACCTCCGCCGCGTCGTCCTTTTCCTCGGTCCCGACCTTGGTGTCCATCATGTCGGCCCGCTTGAAAAACTCCGTTTCGGTGGCGCCAGGCATCAGGCAGGTGACGGTGAGCTTGCTGTCCCGGAGTTCCTCGCGCAGCGCAAAGGAGAAGGAATCGAGGAAAGCCTTGCTGGCATTGTAGACCGCCTGGAAGCTTCCGGGCGTGAAGCCGGCGATCGAACCCGTGATCAGAATGCGTCCCGCGTCGCGCTGGCGCATGTCCCTGCCGACCCTGTGGATCAGATAGACGGTTCCGGTGATGTTGGTATCGATCACCTTGCGGACCTTGTGGAAATCCTGATCGAGGAAGGCGCGCCCCAGTCCCCGCCCCGCATTGGCCATCAGGATATCGACGGCCCGCCCCTTTGCCGCTTCGCACAGTTTGTCCACACCGTCGGTGGTGGAGAGATCCGCCTGCACGGCATCGACCTTTCCGCCGCCACCCTCCGCGCGAAGCTCGCTGGCGGCGCGTTCGATTTCGGGTTCGTCGGCCGCAATCAGAACATCGAGTCCGTCGCGGACACAGCAGCGTGCAAGCTCGAGGCCGATGCCGGTCGACGCCCCGGTAATAACAGCGAATTGTTCTGAATCGGACATGGCGTTCTCCTGGACGCGTTCTTCGGTTTCAATCCTCCGGCCGGGCCGGACGTTCCTATCTGCACCGGCGAACAGCAACCAGGGCCGTTTCCGGCGCTGATGGTTGATGTGTAAGGCGTCCTTCAGCCGACCGCGCGACTATTCGCCGCGAGGTTGCGCGCGCTCCGGAGCTTGTGGCGAAGCCACCATGCGGCAATCGAGGCCGAAAGCCACGCGGCGGAGGCAAAGACGAAGGCTGCTACCGGGCTGCGCTCGACGGAAGCCGCGAACACGACGGCGAAGACCACCAATCCGACGCCTCCGAGGGCCGCACCCGCTGCATCCAGGGCGGCAGCCTGCTTGCCTCTGCGCTCGCCCCTCACCCCTGCTTCGCGCTTGCGTCGTGCCTCGTGCGTCTCGATCAACGTGGCGCTGGCGCAAAAGATCGCGGGCATCGCGAGGAAGAGCCCGCCGACCAAGGGTCCAAAGCGGCTCGCAACCCAACCGGCGAACATGGTCGCGGCTCCGCCCAATGCGAAGCGGATCAGGTATTCGTACCATCGCCCTTCCTTCAGTGCCGATGGCGAGGCTCGCACCAGCATCAGGCAGCTCCGGCCAACATCTGAAGACCGAATGCCACGAGCAGCCAGACCACGAAGGCAAGGCTTGTGGCCTTGAGGGCTCCGATGCCGGTCCGCATCAAGAGCTGGCACACGACGATGCTGTAGGCCGTCAATGCGATCGCACCCAGGACCATCGCGCGACTCTCCTGCGCCGCATAGCTCGCACCATGCGTAATGACGGCGATGCCGAGGGTCGCCAGCGCGACCGACGGTGCCGCACCGAACAGGCCTGCAAAACTCTTGGGCCTCAGCAGATCGCCAAGCAGAGCGAAGGCCGATACGACGAAGCCGCCGATAAGGAAACGCGCGACGTACTCCACCGCTGTCTCTCTCCTCCAAAACCTGAGCAGCCAGCCATCAATGCTGCGGGCTCCGTCCTTGCCGCGCGCCCGGTGACGATTGGCGCGCTCCGTGCACGACCTTCCGTGTTCGAGGGCCGGCATGATCATTTTCCTTGCCGGATGTCACGAGCGGATATCCCGTCCAAAGCCGCAACGCCCGTTCGAGGAATGCGCCCAGCAGGAAGCCGGCGAGCACGTCGCTCGCCCAATGCGCGAGAACCACGATCCGCGTCAAGGAAAGGCCGATCGCCACGGCGTAAGCGGCCCGGCGCGGACCCGCAGGCATTGTGCCTGCGGCGGACGCCAGCGCGCCCATGTGCAGGGCGTGGCCGGATGGAAACGCGTCGTCGCGTTTTCCCGAGAACGAGACGCCGTGCACGTGACCCAGCACGGTCCTGCGGTCAGGCCTGGTCTGGTCAAACAGCGGCTTCATGGCATGCGGCAGCAGCGTTGCCGCGACGGTGACGAGCAGTGCATGATTGCCCGCACGACGTAATGGCTCTCCCTTCACCCGGGTCGCGAGCCATGCGGTCGCGGCGAGGGCGAGCAGAATCTTTTCGTCGGCGCCCCATGTCAGCCCACGCGCGAGCTTTTCTGTGCGGTGGTTGGTGTTGCGTGCCACAGCGCGTGCGATAGCGACGTCGGATCTGGTTGGTTCTACCGTGACAAGCGCCATGACCTCCGCCTTACCGATCGCGACGGCAATCGCGCACCGGTCTCATTGAGTTTGACAGTTTTATGACGAATATATAACGCCGAAGGCGTTTCGGAGTTCGCTTGTGTCGGGCAGAAACAGCGTCAAACGCGGCACGCGGGCCGAGGGCCCCGCCGAGAATCATCTCAGCGAACCTCGCCGCCGCACGACCTCCCGCGCGGTATCCGCTTTACCCGCCGTCGCCTCCGCCGCGCCGGGACCCCCTTCGGGTCAGCTCATGCTGCCAGGCAGAAAACACCTGATTGATGTACCGAGCGAACTCTTGACCGGCCACACCATGGTCCGGCCGGCACGGTTGGGTTCGGTGATGACGGCATCATCCGGCACCATGATCCAGTCGCCCTCGAGACGGACGCGATAGTGGCCCTCCTTCGAATCCCAGTCCGGATCGGCAACCGCCATCCCGTCGGCGACCGAGCAGCACAGGCCCTTGCTGCTTTTCAGGCTGTCGAACCACGGTTTCAGCGGCGAATTGGCGTAGCGTCCGTCGTCGCGCGCCAGCGCCATTCCGACGGGAAGCAGCGCAACAGCCACCAGCAGCACCAAGGCGCCCTTCGTCATCGGCGCGCTCCTTAAAGGTATCGCCCCCATCGTACAAAGAACGCCGGGCGACCATTCAACGTTCCTGAGTCTCAAGCGTGCGCTGCGAGACGCCGATTAACGCAGGATAGTGTGACGGGCCTCGCAGGCCCGGTCTTGCCGGAGCGATCAGCGCTCCATCTGCATGATCTGGTCCATCGGCATCATGTTGTGATTGAGATGAGACATGATCCACAACGAGCCGCCGACCACCAGAAAGACGATCAGCAGGCCGAAGGCCAGGGCCATCACGTTGTTGGTATTGTCCGGCCCCGTGGTGATGTGCAGGAAGAACACCAGATGCACGCCCATCTGCGCGATCGCGAGCACGACGAGCGCAACGGGAATGCTGGGCTGCCACACGAGATCGGTGCCTGCGATGAAAAACGAGGTTGCGGTCAGCAGCACCGACAGTCCGAGACCGGTCGCATAGCCGAGCAGCCGCGGGCCGATACGGACTTCCTCCTCGTCGCCGGGCGCGAGGTCGGGACGGTCGTGGAGATGATCGATCTGCTCGCTCATGCACCGCTCCCGATCAGATACACCACCGAAAAGATGGCGACCCAGATGATATCAAGCGCATGCCAGAACAGGGCAAAGCACAGCATGCGGCGCAGGATGTCGGCGCGGAAGCCCTTGGCGTAAACCTGGGCCATCATGGTGAGCAGCCAAAGGACGCCGGCCGAGACGTGAAGGCCGTGACATCCGACCAGCGTGAAGAAGGCGGACAGGAACGCGCTTCGGGTCGGGCCGGCGCCGCGGCCGACCAGATCGGCGAATTCGCGCGCCTCGAGAATCAGAAAGCCCAGACCGAGAACGCAGGTCAGCGCCATCGCCGCCTGGAACCAGCGCGCGCTGCGCACGTCCGCCGCGATGCTGGCAAGCCCGCAGGCGAAGCTGGAGAGCAGCAGTAATGCGGTCTCCGCCGCCGTGCTCCGGAGGTCGAACAGCTGCGCGCCGCTCGGTCCGCCGGCCGTCTGCCCCAGCAGCACCGCGTAGCTCGCGAAGAAGCAGGAGAACATCACGATGTCGGACAGCAGGAAGATCCAGAAGCCGTAGGCGGTGACGATCCGCTTCGGCGCGGGGCCTTCGTGGGCGACTTCGGCTTGCTGGATGCCGCGCAGACGGTGGGGATCGCCCTGCGCATAGGCAAAGGTGGTTTCGGTCATTGCGCGATCCCCGCGAGGTCGAGAGCCGCGCGCCGCGCCGCGAGGTTGGTACGATCGATACGCGCGACCTCCGTGGCCGGGATGATATATTCGTCGTGATCGCGCCAGGCGAAGACCACGAAAGTGGCGAACGCACCGACGGCCCCGAGCCCCACCATCCACCAGATGTGCCAGATCAGGGCAAAGCCCATCACGGTGGCGAAGAACGCGCAAACGAAGCCGGTCGGCGAGTTGCGCGGCATCTCGATATCCTTGTAGTCCGGCTCGCGCTTGTCGAGATCCTGCCGCCGGGCATGCTCCTTGACCCGCCAATAGGCATCCTCTCCGGTCACGTTGGGCAAGACAGCGAAATTGAATGCCGGCGGCGGCGATGAGGTGGCCCATTCCAGCGAACGTCCGTCCCAGGGGTCGCCGGTCGTGTCGCGCAATTCGTCGCGACGACGGATGCTGACGAAAAGCTGCAGGACCTGAAGGGCGACGCCGATCGCAAGCAGGACCGTGCCGATGCCCGCGGCGATCATCCAGGGCCGCCACGCGGCGACGTCGTAATGCTGCATGCGGCGGGTCATGCCGAGCAGTCCCGCCACGTAGAGCGGCATGAAGGTCACGTAGAAGCCGACGAGCGTGAACCAGAACGCGGCCTTCCCGGTCGCCTCATCCAGGCGAAACCCGAACGCTTTGGGGAACCAGTAGGTGTAGCCGGCAAAGGCGCCGAACAGCACCGCGCCGATGATCACGTTGTGAAAATGCGCAACCAGGAACAGGCTGTTGTGCAACAGAAAATCCGCCGGCGGCACGGCAAGCAGCACGCCGGTGAGCCCGCCGATGATGAAGGTGACCATGAAGCCGATCGACCACAGCATCGGCACCGCGAAGCGCACGCGCCCGCCGAACATCGTGAACAGCCAGTTGTAGATCTTCACGCCCGTGGGGACCGCGATGATCATGCTGGCGATGCCGAAGATCGCATTGACGTCGGGACCGGCGCCCATCGTAAAGAAGTGATGCAGCCACACCATGAACGAGATGATGCAGATCGCCATGGTGGCGAGCACCATCGAGCGATAGCCGAACAGCACTTTTGAGGAGAAAGTCGAGACCACCTCGGAGAAGATGCCGAATGCCGGCAGCACCAGGATGTAGACCTCGGGATGCCCCCAGGCCCAAATCAGGTTCATGAACATCATGACGTTGCCGCCGGCTTCGTTGGTGAAGAAGTGGAAGCCGAAATAGCGATCGAGGATCAGCATCGCCAGCGTCGCCGTGAGGATCGGAAATGCGGCGATGATCAGCAAATTGGAGGCGAGCGTGGTCCAGCAGAACATCGGCATGCGCAGATAGGTCATGCCTCTGGTCCGAAGCTTCAGGACCGTGGTCACGAGATTGATCCCCGCGACCAGCGTGCCGATGCCGGAGATTTCCAGCGACCATGTGTAGTAGTCGACCCCGACACCCGGCGAATAGGTCAGTTCGGAGAGCGGCGGGAATGGCAGCCAGCCGGTGCGCGCGAATTCGCCGACCACGAGCGAGACGTTTATCAGTAGCGCGCCGGTGGCGGTCAGCCAGAAGCCGACCGAGTTCAAGGTCGGAAACGCCACATCGCGTACGCCGAGCTGTAGCGGCACGATCAGGTTCATCAAGCCGATCACGAACGGCATGCCGACGAAGAAGATCATGATCGTGCCGTGAGCGGAAAAGATCTGGTTGAAATGTTCCGGCGGCAGATAGCCGTTCGAGTGATACGCCACTGTCTGCTGCGCGCGCATCATGATCGCATCGGTGCCGCCGCGCAGCAGCATGACCATCGCGAGCAGGATGTACATCACGCCGATCCGCTTGTGGTCGACGCTGGTGATCCACTCGCGCCAGAGATAGGGATAATGGCCCTTGACGCCGGCCCAGATCAGAACGGCGAGGATGGCAAACAGCACGACGCCGGCCGCGATCAAGGGGATGGGTTCGTCGATCGGGATCGCGGACCAGTCGAGCTTACCGAGCATGGCCTGCTCCGAGATAGGATTGGGCGGACTCCGTCACCAATGTCGGTCCCGGACCCGGCGGAAGTTTTTGGGTCGAAATCTTCTCGAACAATCTGACGTCGTCGAGCCGGAAGGCCGCCTTGTCGGTCACGACCGACTGCCGTGCGAGTTCGGCGTAACTGTCCGCGTTCAGCACCCGGTCGCTTTGCGCCGTGCTCTTGACCCAGTCCGGAAAGGCGAGCGGCGAGACGACGTGGACGTCGAATCCCATCTCCGGAAAGCCGTCGCCGCTGAACTGGGCGGACAAGCCCTGAAAAGTCCCCTCCCGGTCCGCACGCAGGTTCAGCCGCGTCACCATGCCGTTCATGGTGTAGATCATGCTGCCGAGCTGCGGGACGAAGAACACGTTCATCACGCTCGCCGACGTCAGCTCGAAGTTCAGCGGTACGCCGACCGGAACGGTCAGCGTGTTGACCGTGGCGATGCGCTGATCCGGATAGATGAACAGCCATTTCCAATCCAGCGAAACCGCCTGGATCCGAACCGGGCTGCCCGTGCCCTGGACGGACGCCGCGGGATCGAGCTGGTGCGAGCCGATCCAGGCGACGCCCCCGAGCAGGATGATGGTGAGCGCGGGGATCGACCAGACCACGAGCTCGATGCGGCCCGAATAGGCCCAGTCCGGAGAATAGAATGCGCGCGGGTTGGACTGCCGGAACCAGAACGCAAACGCGAAAATCGCGATGATGGTAGGCACGACGATAGCCAGCATGATCGCGACGGAATCGACCAATATGGTCGCATCCGCGGCCGCGATCGGGCCCTGTGGATCGAAAATGTTCATGAACGCTCTGCCGTGCCGCAACAGCAATGGCGGCGATGGACTTCGGTTCCAAACTGGATTTTGCGCAGCGCGCCGTCAGCAAATTGATCGGAACAG
This sequence comes from Bradyrhizobium sp., assembly GCF_019244115.1. Classification (GTDB taxonomy): domain Bacteria; phylum Pseudomonadota; class Alphaproteobacteria; order Rhizobiales; family Xanthobacteraceae; genus Bradyrhizobium. The sequence continues at coordinate 957 of NZ_JAFATE010000667.1, read as the reverse complement.
GAACCGATTGAAGGAGAGCGGACTTGTTCTTCGCATCATCGAACCAAGGAGATCCTTCCATGACGAAGATCAGATGGGCGGTCGCGGCACTGGTGATCGCCGGACTTGCCAGCCCGATGTCCACCGTGCAAGCCAGGACGCATAAGCACCACAAGTCGTCGGCGACGAGCGAGATGAACGCCAAATCTGGAATGAACAGCAAGCCCGGAATGACGACGGGCGCGAACGCCAAATACAACTCGGCCAATCCCTCGAGCCAGGGCAATGTTGGTCCCGGCACGAACCAGGCCGGCTCCAAGTCACAATGAGAGCCTGCACACTCTCCGCCGCAGCATGGCGCGAAAGCCCCCTGACCCGGGGCTTTCTTCTTATCTCTCGATCGTGCCCATGCGTCTGATCTTCTTCTGCAGCAGCAGAACGCCGTAGAGCGGCGCTTGGGCCGTCGGCGGACACCCGGGGACGTCGACGTCGACCGGTACGATGCGATCGCAGCCGCGCACGACCGAATAAGTCTAGTGATAATAGCCGCCGCCGTTGGCGCCGGATCCCATCGAAATGACGTCAGGGTGCTGTTCGGCGAGATCGCCTGTCGTCGCACCTTCTGAACGTGACCACTCAGGCCCTGGATGTCGGCGCGCTGATAGTTCCAAGTCACGGGCTTTCGGGCGCGTCAACCGGCTGGCGACGACAGCCTGTTCGGCCTGCCCTTGCCTGCGATCAACGCCACATTGTCGGCGCGCGCCGCCCCGCCGCGTGACCATCCCCGTCGCTTGCTGCCTTGTCATCGTTGGCCGTCTGCAGGAGACGCGGGGCGACACGCGAGCCCGCCTGCGCCCGGGTGGCGGTGGAATCTTCATCAAGCTCGCCGAGCATGCCTCTTGCTGGCGCCGCGCTCTCGGGATCGATCATCGGAGGCTCCGAACGACTCAAGAGTGGAGGCTAGCCCGCTTCGTTCGC
>NZ_JAFATE010000627.1 GCF_019244115.1 Bradyrhizobium sp. | reverse complement strand
CGGGTGGTGAAGATCTTGAGCTCGGTTTCGCCGTCAGGCGTCGTCGCGCCATCGAGCGCGAAACGGACCAACAGACCCTCGGAACGGCCGATCCAGTTGCGCTGCATCAGCCGCACCTTGTCGGGCCAGCGGTCCAGCATATCCAGCGCGTCCAAGAGCTCCTGCGAATATTTCGTGATCTTGAACACCCACTGGTTCATCTCGCGCTGCTCGACGACCGCGCCCGAGCGCCAGCCGCGGCCGTCGATCACCTGCTCGTTGGCGAGCACGGTCATGTCGACCGGATCCCAGTTGACCTTGCGCTGCTCGCGCTCGACTAGGCCCGCGCTCATGAAGTCCAGAAACAGCTTTTGCTGATGCTTGTAATAGGCCGGATCGCAGGTTGCGAACTCTCTGCTCCAGTCGAGCGACAGCCCGATCGAGCGGAGCTGCTTCTTCATCGCGGCGATGTTGTCGTAGGTCCAGGCCTTTGGCGCGACCTTGCGCTCGATCGCGGCGTTCTCGGCCGGCAGCCCGAAGGCATCCCAACCCATCGGATGCAGCACGTTAAAACCCTTGGCGCGCATGAACCGCGCCAGCACGTCGCCGAGCGTATAATTGCGGACATGCCCGATATGGATGCGCCCGGACGGGTAGGGGAACATCTCGAGCACATAGTATTTCGGCCGCGGATCGTCGTTTTTGGAGGCGAAGATCGCCTTGTCGTCCCACTGGCGTTGCCAGCGTGGCTCGGCTTCACGGGCGTTGTAGCGTTCGGAAATCATGGAATCGCTTGGTTTTTTCAAGGATTGGGGGCCCATCAAAGGACGGCGGACTAGGCCATAAAAGGCTGCAGGGGGTCAATGGCTCAGGGCGTATGGGACAATCGTTGCGGATCATGTGGCGGCACCTTCCGCGCCGAGCGACCCCTGGCCGATCTTGCCGGCCCAGCGGGCCAGCCTTCGATCTGCGGTAAAATCCGGCAAAATACGGTCGCAGAACTTGAGGACCGCTTAAGGGGTTCGATGCGAGCGTGGACAGCATCAATAGATCCGCTTCGATAGTCCGATAGAAACATCAGAGGAATTATCTCCTCGTGGCAACCGGTTCGCCCGACGATACCGATTTTGACTATGCGACGTCGGTCGCGCGAAAAGCCGTGGACTTCATGGCGAAGTACCGCGTGCCTCCGACGCCCGACAATTTTAGCGTCTGGTTTACCTATGCGCTGGGCGCCAGCATCGAGCTGAAGCGCGCCATCGACATACTTATCGGCAACAGGCGGCGGTTCGACGCCAAGACCAACAACGACCTGTTCAACGCCTATGTCGGTCTGCAGGCCTCGGACGGCCGAACCATCAACCATGCCTCGCAACGCCTGCGATCTCTGATGGTTTCAGCCAGGCAATTTCTCAGCACAGCCATTGCCGACAACCACTCGCAAATGCAGGCCATCAGCGACGTTGCCGACCGGGGCGGCGCCGAGGTCAATTCGCGGCAGCTGATCGAAAGCCTGATGAAGGAACTCGAAAAGGCGACGACGCGCGCAACGCATCTGGAAACGAACTTTGCCGAGAAGGCGCGGGAGCTCGACTCGATTCGCGATTCGCTTTCCAAATCGGAGGAGCGCGCCAAGACCGATACCCTCACGGGACTGCCGAACCGCCGCGGTCTCGAGGAGTTCTTCCGCGTTGCGCAGATCTCTGCCATGGAAAAAGGCGAGCCGCTCAGTGTGCTCCTGATCGACATCGACCATTTCAAGAAATTCAACGACAATTTCGGACATGGCGTGGGCGATCAGGTTCTGCAGCTGATGGGAAAAGTCCTACGAGAGAAGCTTCGCGACGGCGACCTGCCGGCGCGCTACGGGGGAGAGGAGTTGATCGCCGTGCTTCCCAAGGCGGATCTCGCGGCCTGCAAGAGGGTGGCCGAGCGCATCCGGCGAACGATCGCGGAGTGCAGCATCCCCGGCCGTTCGGTGGACGAGGTTCTTCCCCGAATTACGATCTCGATCGGTGTAGCGCAGTTCCAGCCGGGCGAGTCGATGGCGGAGCTGATCGAACGATGCGATCGCGCCCTTTATCTCGCCAAGAAAGCCGGGCGCAACCGGGTCGTCACCGAGAGCGAACTCAGTCCGGAACTGGCCGCAACAGGCTAGCTACGTGCGCTAACTGTCATGCCTCGCGAAAGCGGGGCATCCAGTACGTCGAGGCCTCACAATTCAATAACTGCTGTCTCTGGGATACTGGACCGTCCGCTTTCGCGGACCATGACATCGGAGAAGTCGGTGTCGTCGCCGTCGTCATTGCGAGCGAAGCGAAGCAATCCAGACTATCTCCGCGGAGGCAGTCTGGATTGTTTCGGCGCTTTGCGCCTCGCAATGACGATTCCCTCACAGCCGCTTTCGCGGAGGATGACGCGGATGGCGGGACATAGCTACCCCGCGATCGCGATGCCGTCGCGCCCCTCGCTCGTCCGCACGAAGCCATGTTCCACGACGGTGTTGCGGCCGCGGCGCTTGGCGGCGTAGAGCGCCGCGTCGGCGGCCTCGATCAGGTCGCCCGGACACTGGCCATCGTTCGGGAGCGTCGAGGCGACCCCGACCGAGACCGTGACGTATTGATGGTTCGAGGTGGCGTGCGGCATCTCGAGCGCGAGCACGGCAAGACGCACCATCTCGCCGATCTCGAGCGCACGGGAGGCGCTGCTATTCGGCAGCAGCAGGCAGAATTCCTCACCGCCGTAGCGGCCGGCAAAACCCAGCGTGTCGGCCGCGATTCGGTACAGCGTTTCACCGAGCCGGGTCAGGCAGACGTCCCCTTCGGGATGACCATAGGTGTCGTTGTAGAGCTTGAAATGATCGACGTCGATCATCAGCAACGACAGATCGGCTTCACATTGCTGAGCTTTCAGCCATTCAAAATCGAGCCGGCTTTGGAAACCGCGCCGGTTGGCGAGGCCCGACAACATGTCGATCGATGCGATCACGGTCAGACGGTCGTTGGTGGCGACCAGTTCGCGCTCGCGCTGGCCGAGCTGCGCGGCCATCGCATTGAAGGCGCGCGCCAGCGGCACGAACTCGGCCGGCAGCCGGCTGCGCGCAGCGCGGGCCGTCAGGTCGCCCTGCCCGAACCGCTTGGCCATAGCGGCCAGAATGGTGATCGGCTGAATGATCAGCTTCTCGGCGGCGAGCAAGGCGCCGAACAGCACGAACAGGCAGACCAGCCCGAGCTGCACATAGGCGGTGTAGATCTCGCGGTCGAACGCAGCCGTGACCGCCGCCTCGTCGATGCTGACGATCAGGCGAGCCGCGGTGTCGGCGATGCGCACGAAGCTGATCGAGCGCTGCGCCCCATCGGCGCCGATGAAGGAGAGCGAGCCTTCGCGCTGCTCCGAATTCATCGCGGGTTCGGCAATGGCGGCCAATAGCGGCAGCGTATCCAGAGAACGCCCCACCATGGCAGCCTCCTCCGACGGTGCCGCGAGAACCACGCCGGCACTGTCGACCAGCACCGCCGAGACGCCGGGGCGACCGCCCAGATTGCCCATGATCTTCGACATCCAGTCGAGATTGACACTCGCGAGAATGACGGCATCGGCCTCGTTGCTGATCGCCGATACCGGATAGGCCGCCATCGCGATCGGCGCACTGGTCTGGCCGGAAATGATGGAATCGCTGAACACGAAATCGCGGCTGAGCTGGGCCTGCTTGAAATAGGACCGGTCGCTCAGATCGAGGCCGACGAACATGTTGTTGGTCGAGCACTGGATCCGGCCGTCCTTGGCGGCGATCATCATGTTGCGGATCCAGGGCAGATTGAGCGGCAGGCTGGCGCGCAGGATGTCACAGCTGCGGCTGACACCACCGCCCGACGCGCGGATGAAGGCGGCCGACTTGAGCAGCGTCGCGACCGATGAAATGACCTCGCGCTGGGCTTCGGCACTGTGCTTGGCCATGCTGACGATCTCGCTCGATGCAAGCGCGATCTCCTTCGAGCGGGTCGCCTCGAGCGAACGCGCCCGTTCGAGCATCAACGGCGCGACGAGAATCACGGCAAGCAGGGCCAGCCGGGCACGTATTCCCAGAACCTGCCTGAGTTTCACCGTCTTGCGTTTGAAGCTGATGCGGGACATCTTGGCTCCCTACCCCCTTGGGGTGCGGACGATAGGGGGAAGGGTTCAAAAAGACTTTCCTGAACTTGGTAAAATTGGACCCAATCCCGTGAATCTACGGATGCCGCCGTGACATGACCGATGAAAGTTCCGCAGCAATAACAGAGGGTCCCAGCGCAGGGCTTGATGCGGTGGAGCGTGAAATCGTGGCCGCATGCGCGCAAGCCCGGCGCGATCGCGCATCGGTCACGCTGGTCGCGGTGTCCAAAACCTTTGGTGCGGACGCCATTGTGCCGATCATCGCTGCTGGCCAGCGCGTGTTCGGCGAGAATCGCGTTCAGGAAGCCAAGGCCAAGTGGCCAGGGTTAATGTCCGGTTACGGGGATCTCAGCGTGCATCTGATCGGGCCGTTACAATCCAACAAGGCGAAGGAGGCTGTCGCGCTGTTCGATGCCATTCATTCGGTCGATCGTCCCAGCGTTTGCCAGGCATTAGCCAAGGAAATCAAATCCCAGAGCAGGCATCCCGAGCTGTTCGTCCAGCTCAACACCGGCGAGGAACCGCAGAAGGCGGGGGTTTCGCCCGCCGAGGCGGACGGTTTCATTGCGGCATGCCGGGAGACCTACGGGCTCGCGATTTCCGGCGTGATGTGCATCCCGCCGGTCGACGAAGCGCCGGCGCCGCACTTTGCGCTGACCGCAAAAATCGCCGCGCGCAATGGCTTGAAAAACCTGTCGATGGGAATGAGCGCCGACTTCGCGCTCGCGATCCAGTTCGGCGCAACGCATGTCCGCGTCGGTTCTGCGATCTTCGGGCATCGCGGCTAGCTACACGAAACCAACAGACACTTTCCCCAGCGCGCCAAAATCGACTGCGACGTGATCGCCCGCCTGGATCGGCAGTGGCGCAATTCGATCCGTGTCGAGCATCACATCGTTCCTTTCGTCATGTCCTTGCTTCCTGTGCGGGCGGCAAGGAGCGAGAATCCGTCAGCCGATCACTATTCTGGTGCGCGGGCCTAATCTGTGCAGCAATCGAACCATGGCCGATCGCGTCATCGAAACGCAGCCGGCCGTGGGAGCGAAATTCGTGCGTGCCAGATGCAGGAATACGGCACTCCCGCGGCCGGCAACCCGCGGCCTTGTGTTGTGATCGATCTCGACAATGAAGTCATAAAGGTGATCGGTGCGCTTGAGGTGATCGCCAGGATGCTCACGGCCAATTCGGACCGACTGGTTGTAATGACGATCGGCTGGATCTTCACACCAGGCATCGTCTTCGCGAATCGCGCGAACCGGAAGAAAGGTCCGAGGCCGCGGATGACGATCGGCACGCCACCACA
>NZ_JAFATE010000568.1 GCF_019244115.1 Bradyrhizobium sp. | reverse complement strand
TCGTCGCCGATCTCGGCGAAGGCCCCGACGACGATGGCCGTCGCATGATCGAGAAACACCGCGGAGCCGATCCGCGCTGAGGGATGGATGCTCACCTGCAGCGTGTCGGCGGATTCGCTCTGCAGCAACAGCGCGAGATCGCTCCGGCCACCGGCCCACAGCCAGTGCGACACCCGAAAAGCCTGCAGCGCGACAAAGCCCTTGAAATTGAGCAGCGGCGCCAAAAACTCGGTCACGGCCGGGTCGTGGATGGCGATCGCAATGAGGTCGAGGCTCGCCGCCTCGACGAGTTCTGGCGCGGCCGAAAAAGCCTTGCTGGCGACGCTCGCAAACTGCGCCCGCTCCGCTGCCGTCTTGCCGAGCCGCTCGCCGATCTGGAACGCGATGGCGCCGCCGAGATCGGCGTGATCGAGAATGGCAGCTGTCAGCCGAGCGCCAAACACCGGATCAGCCGCCACGGCCGTCTCGGCCTCGCACCGGATTTGTTGCCAGAGATCGTCGCTTGATGGACGTTCGTTAGGACTCATGGCCATTAACCTGCGCGTTCGCCGCTTGCCGGCGCAATTCATAGCACAGCTCTTGTGCTAGCGCACCGCGGCCACGATGGCCGCGCCTGCCGCAACCGAGCTCAGCGCAATGACGCTCGCGCGCCACCAGAATTGCTGGTGGGCGGCGCGCCGGTCATGGAAGGCGAGCCAGTCGCGCACGAAGCCGGCGGGAATGTCGAACACCACCACCGGCTCCGCGCCATGGTGGGTCTCGTGATCGCTGAACATTGCGCGCACATTCGCCGCGCCGAGCCGCTCGAGCTCACAGTGCCATTCCCAGGCATGCGCGCCATTGGTCCAGCGATTTTCGAAGGGCAGCGTGTGTGATCCCATGACGAGCCTCCACGGCATGGCACAGCTCAACTCACGCGACGAACATAGCAGCTTTCACGTCGAAAGACGACACGCCACGACCAGCAAGTCCGGGCTCCCTTTCGCAATTCCCGGCAATGACGATTCCACCACGCAAGGCGCTGACGCTGGCGCTGCGACTTGCGAAACGGAACGAATCGAAGCTGCACATGGTGTGCGAGGAGGAAATTCCGATGCTGGCCGAGTTCATCGAGGAGTTCCGCGACGTCACCGCGGTCAATAGACCCGGCGCCGCTGCCGATTGCGCGGTGAAGCCAGGCGTTGCTGCTGCCAATACGGGTTGTCCAGGCACATGGCCGAGTATCCGGACGCCATCGCCCGGCACTGATCCCACGAGGTGAAACGGCAATTCATGGTGCTGCCGTCGCGTGTCCAGGCTTGCATGCAGACCGGGTAGTTCGGGTCGTAGCGTTGCGCCGTGGCCGGGAGGGCCGGCAGGATCGCCACGGTCGCAAGGATCACCCATTTGAGCACGCGCATCAAAATCCTCGTTGGATGAAAGCGGCCGGCTCTGGCCGATGGCAGTGCGCAATCATAACGCTCGCAGCCGTGACAGAGCGCAGGCTTGATCGACATCAATTGCGGAAATGGCACACCCGGAACAGCCATGGCGAACTCGAACGGCCTGCCACTGTCAACGGATAGAATTGCTCCAGCCTGACACAGCCGTCACGGCTCTCACAACAAACCGCCCCAGTTGGGCGGCTAGTGGAGCCGTGGACCTGGAGAGTGGGATGCTGCCTAACCCCTTCGTCGAGCGCCGCATCGCGCGCTCCGTTCTGTCGTTGCTGCTTGCAGGCCTGAATCTGGCGGCTGCCGAGCCGCCCGTTCCCCAGCGCATGCAGACCGTCCAGATCGAGACCGAGCCGCTGGACAGACCGTCGGCAGGGCCAAAAATGTTTCCCAAGGTGCATACGCTGAGCGTACGGCCGGGCTATCCCGGGGAACCGCGCGATACGTCCGGACGCCCTCTGTTCACGCCGCAGATTTCCGGTAGTCCCGCTTTTGACGCCAATCCCGGAATGGTCGGCACGCTGCGGGTCGAACTCGGCCCGGCGCTCGCGCAAAATCCGGACCGGCACTTCATCCACACGATCCGCATTCCAGCTCAGGCCGCGCCGCAGGATGCGATCGAGGCACAGGCGGCGCCCCGGCGCTCCACGCCGACGCTGCAGGAGCCGTGACAGGGCCTTACCGCTAATAGGCGTAACCGCGCCCGTGATCGCCGCGGCCTGGCTGGCGGGCCTGCGACCAATAGGGGTTGTTCAGGCACATGGCCGAGAGTCCGGATGCCGTCGCCTGGCACTGACCCCATGATGTAAAGCTGCAATTCATGTAGTTGCTGCCGCCCCACTCCCAGACCTGGAGGCAGACCGGATAGCGGGGATCGTAGCGCTGAGCGGAGGCAGGCACGACCGCCAGCATTGTCGCGCCCGCCAGAATCATCCAGCCAAGGACCCGCATGGTAACCTCGTTCGAATGGTGGCTGAGTATGGCCGCGGGAGATACCCGTGGCAACGCCTGGAGCGCCAAGGAAGATCTCCCCTTGATCGAAATCAATCCACGATTGCGTCAATAGCTCCGCGCTTCGGCGACGCTGCGCTTGGCGCCGCGCTTGAGGATCCGCCCCCTGCCGCCGCACTTTGCGCATTTGGGGGGATAGACGCGCCGCCCGGGCTTGGGCTGCTGTCTCACCTTGGCAACGCCGGTACCGCCACAGGCGGAGCACAGCTCCTCGCCCGCTGCCAATCTCTTGCTCATAGCCATAAAATAAACTCCCCCGCTTGGTCGCAAAAAGCCCCGAACGGCCCCGTTGGACAACCGGTCAGACCACAGCCCGAGTTCTCTATGCCCGCGGCGGTCAATTGTTCCTATTTCGTCGTCCGCGCGGTCCCACTTGCTTCGCCGGCGGATCGGGCTTGCAAAATTGACGCAACGCTGAATTCTCAGCGTATTGTTGAAATACCAAAAAAATGGTCGGAGCGAGAGGATTTGAACCTCCGACCCCTAGTCTCCCAGACTAGTGCGCTAACCGGGCTGCGCCACGCTCCGATGCCGTTCCATTAGCTTCGATCGCCGCTGCGCGCAAGGCGCGGAATATCCCTCGCCGAACACTTGCATCGCCGTTCCGTGGCCTCCGCAGCACCAACCCGGCAGTGTTACCAGACCGCCGGTCAATGTCAGCGCGAGACGTTGCCGCATGCTCGCGTTCATCCATCCTTCAAGGCCTTGTCGAGCATCTGGCGACAGGCCAGAAGCTCCTTCAGCGCGCCTTCCAGCCGCGCGCGATCGGCCGGACTGGCAGCCGCGGGCGGGCGCGCCTGCGTGGTGCCGCCGCGGAAGGTCGCGAGCAGATCCTCTTCGGTCTCGACGAAGCGGAAGTCGATCCCCTCCTCGTCATCGCCGCCTTCATAATCCTCTTCTTCCTCGTGCAGGCCGGGCTCGTCGTCGCCGTTTTCGAGAAGGCTCTGACCGACCGCCTCCTCGATCGCGCCGAACGAGACGGCGGCCGAATTGTCGGCCAGCCCCTGCACCGATTTGATGCCGTGCTCCTTGAGGATGCGTTGCACCCCGCGGATGGTATAGCCCTCGCCATAGAGCAGGCGGCGGATGCCCCTGAGCAGGTCGACGTCGTCGGGGCGGTAGTAGCGGCGGCCGCCGCTGCGCTTCATCGGCTTGATCTGCGTGAAGCGCGTCTCCCAGAACCGCAGCACGTGCTGCGGAATGTCGAGGTCGGAGGCGACCTCACTGATGGTTCGGAACGCATCCGGCGCCTTGTCCAAATGCCCGCTTCCCTTCGGTTATTCGAGTGGTCCGTTCCTCACAATCGCCTTTGCTTGCGCCTGTTTTTTCTTGAGGCAATTGGAGCGAATCTCGAATCAAACATCACTTGCAAATATGACTTGCTCGTGGAGCGATCGAAGGCGCGCGCAAACCGCGCGAACACCCGCCCGCTCCACTCACGATCGAAAGCGCGATGGCATCACCTTGAACCGCCGCCGCGCAGCTTGTTGTTTGAGCATGATTCCCCGGAGGGTCGAAACCGGGTCAAACCCGGGGACATGCTTCTCCGAAGCCCGCCGCGCAGCTTTCACCGGCGCCGCGTGCCACTCACCCTCAACCTCTATTCAGGCTTCGTCGCCTCGCCGTTGAGCGTCTTGTCGCCAGCGTGACCGTTGATCCGCTGCTTCAGAATCGCCGACGGCTTGAACACCATCACCCGCCGCGGCGAGATCGGTACCTCGGTGCCCGTCTTCGGATTACGTCCAATACGCTGACCCTTCTTGCGCACCATGAACGAACCGAATGACGACAATTTCACCGTCTCGCCCTTTTCCAGGCAGTCGGTGATCTCTTTCAGAACAAGCTCAACGAAAGCCGATGATTCCGTCCGCGACAGTCCAACCTTTTGGTAGACCGCTTCGCACAGATCAACGCGTGTGACTGTTTTCCCGGTTCCAGACATCGCCCGCCCCAACTCACGGCGAATAATTCCTGTCTGAAATTATGAGGTTACGCGGCGATGGTCAACAGCACCGTGAACGCTATCCAAGCCAAAAAGGGGACAATCCCAGGGAGGTCCTCAGGCCGATCCTACCAGCGCAGCAGCACCGAGCCCCAGGTGAAGCCGCCGCCCATCGCTTCCAGCAGCAACAAATCGCCTTTTTTGACGCGTCCGTCCTTCACCGCCACGTCGAGCGCGAGCGGAATCGATGCGGCCGACGTATTGCCGTGCCGGTCCACCGTCAGCACCACCTTCTGCGGCGCAATATGCAACTTGTGCGCGGAGGCGTCGATGATTCGCTTGTTGGCCTGGTGCGGGATGAACCAGTTGATGTCCTCGACGGAGAGTCCTGTCGCGTTCAAGGCATCGACGATGACGTCGGTGATCATGCCGACCGCGTGCTTGAACACCTCGCGGCCTTCCATGCGCAGGTAGCCGACCGTCTGGCTCGAGGATGGGCCGCCATCGACATAGAGTTTCGATTTGTGCTGGCCGTCCGAGCGTAGATGCGCGGTCAGGATGCCGCGGTCGCTCGCCGCGCCGCCCTGCTGCTGCGCCTCGAGCACGACGGCGCCGGCGCCGTCCCCGAACAGCACGCAGGTGCCGCGGTCGTTCCAGTCGAGGATGCGCGAGAACGTCTCGGCACCGATCACCAGCGCGCGCTTGTAGGCGCCGCCACGCAGAAAATTGTCTGCGGTAGCCAGCGCAAAAACGAAGCCGGAACAGACCGCCTGGAGGTCGAACGCTGCGCCGTGATGAATGCCGAGCCCGTTCTGGACCGCGACCGCCGTGGCGGGAAAGGTGTTGTCGGGCGTCGAGGTCGCCAGCACGATCAAATCGATCGACTGGGCATCGACACCGGCATGTTCGAGCGCCGCGCGCGCCGCATTGATCGCCAGATGCGAGGTGAACTCGCCTTCGGCCGCGATATGCCGCTGCTTGATCCCGGTGCGCTGGACGATCCACTCGTCTGACGTGTCGATGCGGCTTGCCAGTTCGGCATTGGTCAGGATCTGCCGTGGCAGATAGGACCCGCAGCCGAGCACCACGGAACGTAAGGTCACGACAATAACCTCCTACGCGGCGGGCTCGGGGACGAGCGCGCCGTCGCGATTGAGCATCTGGTTGATCTTGGTCAGGAGATCGAAGTGAACCATCTCATAGCCAACCTCGACGGCGGAGGCAAAGCCCTCGGCATCGGTGCCGCCATGGCTCTTCACCACGAGGCCGTTTAGCCCGAGCACCACACTGCCGTTGGACTTCCCGGGATCCAGCTTGTCACGCAGCGCACGGAACGCCCCACGCGCCAGCAGATAGCCGACACGCGCAAGCATGCTGCCTTGGATGGCGTTGCGCAGGAAGCTCATGATCTGCCGCGCCGTGCCCTCGGTCGCCTTCAGCGCGATGTTGCCGGAAAACCCCTCGGTGACGACGACGTCGGCATCGCCGCGCCCAATGCCGTCGCCCTCGACAAAGCCGATATAGTCGAGTTGGGGCAGATTCATCGCGCGCAGCAGCTCCGCCGCCTCGCGGATCTCCTCATGGCCCTTCATCTCCTCGACGCCGATATTGAGCAGGCCGACCTTCGGCCGCTCCAGATTGAACAGCACGCTCGCCAGCGCGCTGCCCATCTCCGCCAGCGCCACCAGATGGCGGGCATCGCCGCCGATGGTGGCGCCGAGATCGAGCACGACGGAATTGCCCCTCATCGTTGGCCAGACCGCTGCCAGCGCCGGGCGGTCGATGCCCGCCTGCATGCGCAGGCAGAAGCGCGCCATGGCCACCAGCGCCCCGGTATTGCCGGCGGAGACGGCGACGCCGGCCTCGCCCTTCTTGACGGCCTCGATCGCGAGCCACATCGACGAGCTCTTGCGGCCGCGCCGCAAGGCCTGGCTCGGCTTGTCGTCCATGCTGACCGCGACGTCGGTATGGATCACGCGCGAGGCGGCCTTCAACTCCGGATGTTTGGCGAGCTCCGCACCGATCAGCGCGGAATCACCGAACAGCAGGAATTCCGTATCGGGATGTCGCTTCAGCGAGATCGCGGCGCCAGCGATGACCACTGCTGCGCCGACGTCGCCACCCATGGCGTCAAGCGCTATACGAACCTTTTGCGGCATGAATGTCCCGGAAACCTGATCCCTTGCGGCCCGTGTGCAACGCCCTGCCGCCTCTCCGGCGACCGACGGCGAAAGCCTCCCGATCCGGGCCGGGACAATACCGTGTCCCGGCCGCGACACAACCTCTTGACCCCATCTCCTTGGGCGAAAGGGGGCTCGCCCAGGAAAATCGCCTTGCGAGGCTGCGAAAATCCCAATTCACCCCGATATTGGAACGGATTATGCCAATTCCTCAATGCGGCACATCACCTGCTATAGCCGTCCCGGCGCCCTCTTCGCGCGGTCGCTCGTGCCAGCTCAGCCCTTTTTGCCCTCGGGTCTTGCCTCGTCGGGCTTTCTGGAATCGGTCTTTTCGGCATCGGGACGCTGCAAGGCCTTCAGGGCCGCGAACGGATGCTCTTCCGGATCGGGAGCCGCTACGCGCGGCTCGAACACCGCACCTTGCTTGCGCGGATAAGGGTCGATCGCCAGAAACAGCACGTCGGTCGCAAGCCGGCCGAGATCGATGACGCCGCTCTCGATCGGCTCCGGCGGCTCGGGCACATCAGCATCGTCGTCGTTGTCGGCCTGGTCGACGAAGTCGGCAAGCTCCTTGATCTGCTCGGGTGGAGCAAAGACCAGGTCGATCGCCTCGTCGATATCGTTCTCAATCGGATCGAGCGTCACGACGCAGGTCTGCCCGACTCTGGCCTGCAAGCGGCCCGCGACATGCACCCTTCCGCCGCGCGCGAGCGTCAGCTCGAAACTGGCGTGGGCGGAGGCGATGTCGCGCAAGCCGGCGATCTCGGCCATCGCCTTGCGCTGGGCCGCACTGGCGTCGATCTCGACGGCAAGCCCTGTCTCGGGAATCTGCGCCACGACCACAGGAGCGCGCCAGGGATCGGTTGAGGGGTCGGCCGGAGGATCGGCCCGCGTGTCAATCCCATCTCGCTTCTTCATGCTATCGATCCTTCGATTCCAGCGGTGGGAAGGTCCATCTCCCGCGCAGCATGGCGGCATCGTCGCACGCAGCCAGGGATGTCACGGTGGCCATCGTATAGGCGGCAAGCGCCTGCGCATGATCCAGCCCACCGCCATTCAAGATATTTTTCGCGATCGCCTGGGCCAGCGCCTCGGGCGCTCGTTCAGCGCCATGTTCTGTTCCTTGGCCGAGCGCGAGGTCGTAGGCTCGGCTGCGACCATAAAAGGCCTCGCCAAGTGCCTGCATCCGCCGCGGCACGGCCAGATCGCCGACGCCCATCTCGCGCAGATTGTCGTCCATGTCCTCACAAAACTGGTCGAACAGCGCCTGTGCCGGTTCCATTCCATCTTCGGCGCTCCGCAAGCGCCGCAGAACCATCCACAGATGCAGCAGCAGCAGGTCGAATCGGCCGTCAACCGTATCGGGAACCCCAAATTGCCTGTAGAACACCGGCTCGCGTGCCCGGGTCACGATCATGCCATAGATGACCTCGATGGTGGGCGCGGGGGACGCATCAGGTCTTCTGAAGTGGTTGAACGGCCAGAGCATTCTTGAGGTTCCCTGGCCC
>NZ_JAFATE010000310.1 GCF_019244115.1 Bradyrhizobium sp. | reverse complement strand
GTCATTGGTCCAGTCAATCGTGGAACCCGCGCCAGAGAAGCTCAAGCACGAACCCGGTGCCGAACAGGCCGAGTAGCGGCAGATGATGCAGATCGGACATGAACCATGCTCCCGGTCGGAAAGCAGAACATGGCGACTAGGAGACATCGACACTGAGGAGAGCGTCGGTAGCTTCGCTGTCCACATCTGAATGTCACCATGCTCAGCGTCGTGAGCGGGGCGACGCTGGCGGCGAGCACAGCCTGACGTGGCGACGGTGTGGCGGCATGCCGATATTGCGATTCTCTTGTCTGAGCGCGAAATCAGCTCGGCGGCGATGCTGCTGCTGGCGGCGCCGGTATTCATCACCGCCATTATGTTGATGTTCCTGTTCGCCCTCAAGCTGCGCTGGCTGCCGTCGACCGGCTACGTACCGTTCCGGGCCGACCCGCTCGGCAATCTCGCGCATCTGGCGCTACCTGCGCTTGCGATCGGCTTGTCGGAATGGCCGCCGCTGTTCGCCGTGCTGCGCGCCGACATGATCCAGACCCTGCAGCAGGATTACATCGCGCTCGCCAGGGCCAAGGGTCTTGGTCCCGCCTTCATCCTGCTGCGGCACGCGCTCCGGCCGTCATCGTTCACCCTGGTGACGATCACCGGGCTGCAGGTCGCCGCAGCGATCGCAGGCGCGCTGGTGGTGGAGACGATCTTCGGCCTGCCAGGAATAGGCCGCATGCTGACAGGCGCCGTCTACAATCGTGACATGATGCTGGTCCAGGGTTGTGTCGCGATCATTTCCGTCGGTTACGTACTTGTCAATTTCAGCGTCGATTTGTTTTACGCGCTGCTCGATCCCAGAGTTCGCCGATGAGAGCGACCGCTGAAGGCGAGGTCCGAACTGCGACGCCGGTAGCCCCTGCGCTCGCACGCCATCGTCTCGGTGCACGCTTCTGGATTCCTATGGCCTGGATCACATTGGTCGTCGGGCTGGCCGCCACCGCCAACCTGCTGCCGCTGCGTAGTCCGATCGATTCCGATTTTAGCGCCATCTCCAGCTGGCCCGATGCAGCCTACTGGTTCGGCACCGACCAGCTCGGCCGCGACATCTTCGCGCGCTGCGTGTTCGGCGCGCGGATTTCTCTCGCCGTCGGGCTGCTCGCGCCGGCTTTCGGGCTTGGCGTGGGCATTTCTCTTGGGTTGGCCGCCGGCTACTTCCGGGGCCGCACCGAATCCATCATCGTCGCAGTTATGGACGCGATCCTGGCCTTTCCCGGAATCCTGGTCGCCCTTGCGGTTACGGCATATCTCGGCGCCAGCACCGCGATCCTGATCTTCCTGCTCGGCGTCCTCACGATCCCGGCGTTCATGCGCGTCGCGCGCGCCAATGCGCTGGTGTTCGCCCAGCGCGAGTTCGTGCTGGCGGCGCGCGCCATGGGCGCGACCCATTGGCGGGTACTGAGGCTCGAAGTCCTGCCGAATGTCATCATCCCCATGCTGATCTATGCGCTGCTCGTGGTCTCCCGCATCATCGTCGTGGAGGGTGTGCTGTCCTTTCTCGGTTTGAGCGTGCCGCCACCGCAGCCAACATGGGGCAACATGATCGCGGACGGCCAGGGCGATCTCGCGACGTCGCCCTACATCTCCTTCATCCCCTCTGCACTGATGTTCCTGACGCTGCTGTCCATCAACCTGATCGGTGAACGTCTGCGCGCCGATGTCCGCGGCAGCGCGCTATGACAGAAGTGCCAACCGCCGTCCTTGAAGTGACCGACCTTGCGACGCACTTCCATACGGCGCGCGGTATCGTGCGGGCGGTCGACGGCGTATCGTTTTCGATCGAGCCGGGGCAGACTCTCGGCATCGTCGGCGAGTCCGGTTCCGGCAAGAGCGTCCTGGCACGGACCATCATCCGCATTCTGACCAGGGACGGCTCCGCCACCGTGACCGGCCGCATTGCACTCGATGGCCGCGATTTGTTGACGCTGTCCGAGACTGACATGCGCGACGTTCGCGGCAAGGACATCGCCATGGTTTTCCAGAATCCGATGTCGTCGCTCAATCCGGTCAAGCGGATCGGCACCCAGATCGGCGAGGTACTCACGCGCCATCTCGGCCTGCGTGGCCGCGCCGCGCAAATCCGGTCGGTCGAGCTGCTCGCCTCCGTCGGAATTTCCTTGCCGGCGGAGCGCCTGAACCACTATCCGCACCAGCTGTCCGGCGGCATGCGCCAGCGGGTCGCGATTGCCATCGCGATCGCCTGCGAGCCGAAACTGCTGATCGCCGACGAGCCGACCACCGCACTCGACGTCACCATCCAGGCGCAGATCCTCGACCTGCTGCGGCGCCAGCAACGCGCGCACAATATGGCAATGATCCTGATCTCGCACGACCTGGGTATGGTCGCGGCGCACACGGATCTCGTGGGCGTGATGTACGCAGGGCAGATGGTCGAACGCGCCCCGACGCGGTCGTTGTTCCATGGTTGCCACATGCCCTACACCCGGGCCCTGATCCGTTCCGCGCCGAAACTGTCCGACCCGCCGCATACGCGGCTGCGCGCGATCTCGGGCGGGCCGCCCGACATGCTGCAGCCGGCGATCGGGTGTCGCTTCGGCCCGCGCTGCGACTACGCGACCGACATGTGCCGTTCCTACAAGCCGGCATTATCGGCGGCCGATGCGGACGGAACGCATCTCTATGCCTGCTGGCATCCGCTTGTCGCAGGCCGAATATTGCCATGAAGCCGGACGAACTCCTCAGTGTCGAAAATCTGTCGGCGACCTACAGGCTGCCGCACGGCCGCAAGCTCAGCGCCGTCGCCAATATCAGCTTCAGCATTCACAAAGGCGAAACCCTTGGTTTGGTCGGTGAATCCGGCTGCGGCAAGTCGACGGTCGGGCGTTCGATCATGCAGCTTCCGCCGCCGACGGGCGGCACGGTCATCTTCGAGGGGCGCGACCTCGCAAGCCTCGGCGGCGAGGCGCTGCGTCGCGCACGGATGCGGCTGCACATGATCTTCCAGGACCCGGTTTCCTCGCTTAATCCCCGCCGCAAAGTGCGCGACATCGTGGCCGAGCCGATGGCGATTGCCGGAGTGGTGACCGCGCCGGAACGCGTGCGCCGCGTGCGCATCGCGCTCGCGGCCGTCAGCCTCGATCCCGATCGAGTGATGGACCGCCGCCCACACGAGTTTTCCGGCGGCCAATGCCAGCGCATCGCTATCGCCCGCGCGCTCATCATGGAGCCGCAGCTCGTCATCTGCGACGAACCAGTCTCGGCGCTCGATGTTTCGGTACGTGCACAAATCCTCAATCTACTGGAGGATATGAAGGCGCGCTACTGCCTGGCGCTGCTGTTCATCAGCCATGATCTCGCGGTCGTCAAGAACATCAGCGACCGCGTCGCCGTGATGTATCTCGGCCAGTTCTGCGAGCTTGCGCCGTCGGCGCGGCTCTACCAGGCGCCGCTCCACCCCTACACCGCGGCACTGATCGCCGCCATTCCCGTAATGGACCCCGACCGGCGCCCGGCTGCCCCACCGCTGCTCGCTGGCGAATTGCCATCGCCCATGAATCCGCCGAGTGGCTGCCGGTTTCGGACACGCTGTCCGCGCGCAGCAGCGCATTGCGAGGAACTCGAACCGGCATGGCGAGAAGCCGAGCCCGGCCATTTCGTCGCTTGTCACTTTCCGCTGCGGCCGGCGAGGTGAATTGGCGCTGACGGCTGCTGCTGACAGATATGTTGTGCGACAGGTGACGCCACTCCTGGCGCAGCAAGCCCGGAACGATGCTGCACAACTGCCCGCAACCATCCAGAGCCGATCGTCATGCCACGCACACATCCCGCTGCGTCAAGTTCGATCGGCAGAATGGATACGCCAACGCCGTGAAATTCATCCACCACAGCCTGGGCGCGCAACATCGATATCAGGCCGTCGCGTTCCCTCAATATCATCGTCATGGTCTGTGTCACAATTTGCGGCCGCACGGCAACGGCCGAGCAGATCTTCGATGAATGCGCGAGGTGTGTTGAGGGGCGCCGCCACCCACGGGAATGTCGCAAGATCCTCTTTTAGCAGCGTCGCTCCGCCTGCGCAGGATGGCCAGCCCACGCCACCACCGCGTGCGTCGAACAGCGTCTACTCGACGCCAGCCAACGCGAAGGACCAAATTGCCGGCGCAACCAACTTCAAACCATGATCCGGCGACGACGCTGCGCTCGTCGGGAGGCAAGAAAAGCAACGCCCGCAAACACGCGGCAGCCGCAGGAGCGTCAGCATAGCGCCACTTCAGGCAGAACGCGGGACCGACTGCTGTCCCGAGACCGGTTACCAAGGCACCCGCAGGAGGTCAGCATCGCGCCGCCGCGGAACGCGGCGGGACCCGGCACCGAGTGCCTCCGGCGAGGGACACACCGATGTGCGCGGGATCAAAGCCGAGGGCCGAGACGCTGCGCGGCTCTGTTTACGAGAGCCCGATGCGGCCTCTGCTGCACGCGCCAAAAGCTCAGCTCAAAAGCCTTAAGTTCTTTGGAGCGACACCTCTTCGCGAGCCATGGACTGTGCATCGTAGATTCTGACCCGAAGCATCGGAAAACGGCGTTTCAGCCCTTCCGCACCCGCCTTTGCCTCGTCTCTGGTCGTAAACTCGGCTTTTAGTCGCCATCCACTTCGAGCGTGCAACCTGATGGTTGGCCCGCCGCCTGCGGAAAAACAACTTGGGCGACCGCACAGGATATTCCGGTGGTGTCGACCGACAGGCTTAGAATTCAGATGTATGGCAGCTCGTCCGTTCCGGGCAGCCAAGGTTCAATCTTCAGGACGGCGAGAGCGAAAGTTGCATCCCTTATGCGCGCAGGATCCGACGCAATTCTTGTCGTTCAGGTGGCCCGAATGCGTATGGTATTCGCGTGCTCCGCGCATGCAGACGAACGGCCCTCCTTGGGACGAGTGCGGTCCGGGGTTGAAGACGCCGCCCGGCGGAGGATCGGTCCACGGCTGGCCATCCGGCTTCAACATTGCGATCGCAGGCGGCAGTTCGTCGAAGCTGTCGCCCCGAAACCGGAGCGGCTTGATGTATTCGACCGTAACGTCAAGGCCGGGATAGTCGCGGGCGTTCACGATCAATTTTGCCGCGCGGATCACTGGTGCTAATTCCAGCGTCGGCGGCGCTCCTCATGGTTCCAATCGGCGGCATCTGCCGGATTGCAGAACAAAAGCGGAAAGTGTAACCCATGTGTCCGGTACGTCTCACCTAGTCTCGGGTCGCTCGCCCACGGCTGCCGAACCTGCGATATCTCATCCAATCCTCCGGATGAGGCAGCTCAGGTGGCCGCAGCAAGCTTGCTCGGCCTGAGCTCATCAGCGCGGCGGAACGTAATCCCACCTCATGGCCCGGGTTGGGAACCGGCACCATTCGGGATCATGGTGTTGAGGGCCGGGCGCTCCGCGACGGGCCGAGTTTCCTCGGATCCTGCGCGGAGTAACGCCACCTTAGATCGGCCGACGGTTGAGCTACATCCGTCGAGCGGAAGTGACATCCTCAGATGAGGCAACACGGGTCAATTTTGCGCGCCGAATGACGTTCACTACATCGTTACCCTGCGGGCATCGCTGGCCGCTTTCTTGGGCTGCGCGAGTTTGCGAGGCCGCCACTCGCAAGCGATTGCTCGGCGGTTGCGGACGAAGCTCGACCACCTCTGCCGCGAGCGCGAGGCGCTGCGGGAAGCGGCGCGACCGCGGCAGCCGGACCGCGCACGCGATCTTGAAATCAGGCCGGCCCAACGGCGGTCGCCGTCTATCGTTGTCATTCGCCGGGCGGAATTGCGAGCTCTGTGCCGGCAGGTAAGGAGCCGGCTCCTGGCACTCCGGAATTCGAACTGCAAGAGCGACTTCGCCGGAATGAAATCCGACGCCGCGGTGGCGTCTAGCCCTCCTTCAGGATCGACTTGACCTCCGCGACCGGCCAGCTTTCGCCTTCGGGGATCGCGCGCACCTTGGCGCCGGCGCCGACCAGCGCATGGGTGCTGACGTCGTCCTCGATCGGCTCGACGACGAGCTGGGTCTCGGGCTTCCAGTCGAGGGTCAGATCGAGATCTCCGGGGAAGATCTGCCACCGCGAGCCGTCTTCCAGCTCGACGACGTGGCTTTCGGAATGGGAGCGGATCCTCATCGCTTGGCCGCCAGCGTCATTCTCTCGACCGACTTGAGGTGCGTCAGTCCGGAGACGACCAGCCGCTCCTCGTCGGTCTGACCGGCGGCGACCTGGCCGAAGATGTGGTCGGTGAGCGCCTTGCGGGCCTGCACGAGCTCGGCGCGATCGCGCTCCTTGAACTTCTCGAAGACGGCCATGGCTCGCTCTATGGCGGCGGGAGCTACCGAGGTTTCGATCTCGTCCGCTACGCTCACCGCCGGACCTCCGCCCGTTCGGACCAGCGGG
>NZ_JAFATE010000199.1 GCF_019244115.1 Bradyrhizobium sp. | reverse complement strand
TACCGCAAGCAGCTTGAAACGAACTACGCGCTCAAACTGCCGCCGGACCAGGTGACGCCGTTCATCGACGCGCGCTTCAACATCAAGGCCAGCGCCGGCTATCCGCGCTGGCTGCGCGCCTTCGTCAGTTCCGGCCAGATGATCTATCGCGAGCCGGTGGCGCACGAAATCCCGCTGCTTGCTCTGCCGACGTTGTTCATCATGGGCGCTGACGATCACAATGCGCCGGGACGCGCCAATGCGCCGGAGGCGCTGCGGCCCCAAATGGGCCAGAACGCCGAACTCGCCGTGACGCTCGCGGCCAAGATGCAAAATGCCCATGCGGAAATCATCGCCAACACCGGGCACCTGGTGTTTCTCGAAGCGCCCGACCAATACAAGGAACTGGTGCTCGGCTTTCTCGGGAAGTGATAGCGCTGCCCGGCGTCCTTCAACGCCGATGGCCGCGCCGGGGAGATCGGCGCGGCCATCCTAACCGCCGCAAGTGGCAGGGATTCAGGGTGGGGCGGATCCTCCCTGCCTTATCACTTCACCAGTTGCGGAAGCAGCGGCGGCCGAACGGGCCCGAATGCCAGCCGGGCGGACAGTTGTACATCGGACGGCATCCGCCATAGGGACCGCGATGCCAGCCCGGGCCGCAGCCGCCGGCAACCAGGATCACGTCGGCAGATGCGGCCTGATCGGCGACGGGTGCCAACGGCATCGCCTGCGAGGCGGTCATGCCGATCAGGCCGAGGCCCAGGGCAAAGGCGGATGCTGCAAGTATCCTCTTCATGGTTCTTTCTCTTTCAAATGTGCCGTGATCCGGCGGTTTACGAAATCAAGTCAGTCGGTTTCGCGCAGATGTCTACCAATGCCGCCAGTGACGGTGGCCCCAATGGCGGTGCCAGTGGTGATGGCGCCAGCCCCAGTGGTGGCGGTGGTGCCAGCCCCAATGACGGCGATGCCAGCCGTAGTGATGGCCATGGCCCCAGTGCACCTGTTCGGGCCTCAGCTGATCGACCTCCTCGCGCGAGGTCACGGCCGGACGAATGTTTTCGCTGCCGCTCTGGCCGATGTCTTCGCCGGCGCGCGAGGCGCCATGACCTTCGAGAGCCAGCGGCATGAGCGGAGCGGCGGACGCGGCGGACGCGAGCGCGGCGGTGCCGACTGCCAAACCTAACGCGAATTTCAGAAAGTGCCTGCGTTCCATTCGCCCTCTCCTCCGTTTGCGCCTCCGTTTGCGCCTCCGTTTGCGCAATCGCCGAGAAAGTTTTGTCCGCCGCGGCTGAACGCGACCTGAACTCTTCGTTCAGATAGGCCGATGCAGCGTTAACGTTTGTCCACGCTGCGACGCAGAACAAACAAAAATCAGACGCCGAACGCCTCTGCCAGCACCAGCGTCTCGCGCGTGCGCGTCCCGATAGTCGAGAGGATAAGGCTCCACGAAGGACAGCGACACCCCGCGCGCATACTGGCCATAGGTCACCGACGCCTTTGCATACAGGCCGCGGGGCTTGAGATCGTCGCCCTGCATCGCGCGCGCGAGCGCGGCCTCATCGGCAAATTCGTACATCGCCAGATGAACGGACGGCGATCATGTGCGGCCGGCCTTCTCCCGCATGATCCTGCGCCGCTCCAGGCTCTCGGGTGACCACACTTGCTTGAGGTCATAAAACTCGGGCACGCTTCGCGCGCCCGGCGGCAGCGTGACCCAGGGCAGTTTTGTCGAGGTGAAGATGTGGATGTCCGGCGGACACTGCTCCGGATCGTCCATGGTGCCGACACGAACGAAACGCGTGACCGGGCCGGAGCCGGCATAGTTGCTCCAGACCGCGACCTTGCAGATCGGGCAGCGGGCAATGCGCTGTCCCTTGCCGCTCGCCGACGGCGTATCGACAATCTCCGGCTCGGCCGCGAGATGCTGAACGCGATCCGCCTCGTACACCGCGTTGAGGGCATGGGCGGTGCCGGTCTCGCGCTGGCACCAGCGGCAATGACAGGCATGCACGATCAGCGGCCGGCCGGACAGCCGGTAGCGAATGTGGCGGCAGGTGCAGCCGCCTTCGAACGTCTCCTCCATTTGCGCCCCTCAATCTTCTTTTGGCCGATCAGGTTGGCCCGTGGCGCTGCTAGACCCAGCCGCCGCGCGCCATGATCGCCGCGCAGAGCAGGATGACCACGATCGCGGCGAGCTCGGCATGGATGACAGCGGTGACGCGCCTGAGCTTGCCGGCGTCCACCGACGGCACCTGCCCGGCCTTGATCGCGCCGCGCCAGGACAAGAACTCCCGCGTCGGGACGATCGATAGCAACCCGATGATGATGAACAGCGAGAATTTGGTCAGGAAGGCGTGGCTGTGGAAATAATAGCTCGCGCCCTTCTCGAAATAGAATACCCGCAGCAGCCCGATGATCAGCAGCGCGCCGGCGGCGACGCCGAGCACGGCATCGGTGGCCTGCAGCCGCCGCGCCGAGGCGACCGTCAACTCCTGCCGCACCAGCGTGAACTCGATCGCGACCGCCGCGACCAGCGTGAAGGCGCAGAGGTGATGGAGGAAAGCGAACAGTGTGGACATGCGGCGAGACCCCGGATCACCCCCATGGTAGTGAAGTCCACTCTGGGCGCAAGATGATGACACACCCCAGAGCGGCCTTGACGCAACATAACGAGGCCCGGAGTGCTTAAGGGAGTCCGGGCCTCGTAACCGGAACAACCACCACCTTCCTCGCCGCCCGGCACAGTTTAATGTCGTCCTGATTGTGCCGACTGGGTTTGACATGTCTCAATTGTTGCACCGATGGATAGCGGGCTGCGCCGCCCGTTTCGGGCGTCATCAAACGCAAGCGGATGCCGCGAAGCACGCGCGACGCATCATCGCAGCACGTCGACCGCGCGTCGCACACACGCCGATTTGAATCTGCAGGCGATGGCCAGATCTCCCCGAGCCATACGATAATGAGGCTTGCGTTGAAATCGGTTCCGCGCACGGAACCAGTTCACTCGAGATGACAGGAGATGGTCATGGCAGCGAAAGTAAAGCCAATCCCGGACGGATTCCACAGCATCACCCCGTATCTCATCGTCGAAGGCGCCGCAAAGGTGATCGACTTTGCGCAAAAGGCGTTCGACGCAAAACTTCATCACGAAGCGACCAAGCGGCCGGACGGCTCCATCATGCATGCGACGTTGAAGATCGGCGATTCCATGCTGATGATCTCCGACGCTTCGGAGCACGCCAAGGCGACCACCACGATGCTCTATCTCTACGTAGGCGATGTCGATGCCACCTATCAGAAGGCGCTGAAGGCCGGCGGCACTTCGGTCATGGAGCCAGCGGATCAGTTTTATGGCGACCGCTCCGGCGGCGTGAAGGACCCTGCCGGCAATCAATGGTGGCTCGGCAAGCATGTCGAGGATGTCTCGCCTGCCGAACTGAAGAAGCGTGCCGAGCAGATGTTCAAACAGCACGGCCAGGCGGCGTGATCTCGTAAGGTGGGCAAAGGCGCGTTTTCGCGCCGTGCCCACCATCTTTCCTGCGGATACATCGTTGGTGGGCTCGCTTCGCTTGGCCCTACTGCGTCATAAGACCCTCATGGTGAGGAGCGCGCTCTTGCGCGCGTCTCGAACCATGAGGCCCCGATGTGGATTTCCGGGCCTCATCCTTAGACGCTTGCTAAAGCAAGCTCCTCAGGATGAGGGGATATAGCCGTTTCTGACATAGTAGGATTACCCACCCTACCCCTCACATCAGCTTCACCGGCGCATCGCGAACGAGACGAAGATTGATCCCGCCAATCAGGTCCGAACGGAGCGCCTCGGCAGTGCTGATGGCAGCCTCGGTCTGTCGTAACGTACTGACATTGGACCCGAACGACACGATCCCGCCAAGGATCAAGGCAATCGATCCGAGCGCGGCGGACTGACTCGCTCCGAACAGGCCAAGTATCGCGACGAGCAGCAAGGCGACGCCGCCGGCGATCGCAGCCTTGGACGCCAAAATGAGCTTCCGGCATCGTTCCGCGGCCTCGGCAAGGGCCTCGATGCGCGCTTCGATGTCTGAAATCTCGTCGGTCGGATCGTCTTCGGTCATCAGCACCCGTGGTAGGGTGGGCAAAGGCGCATCTTCGCGCCGTGCCCACCATCTTGCCCTGTGGATACATCGTTGGTGGGCTCGCTACGCTTAGCCCACCCTACCCTCTCACAACGGCAGATTATCGTGCTTCTTCGCCGGCATCTCGACCTTCTTGTCGCGGAGCATCGCGAGCGCGCGGGCGATGCGGCGGCGGGTGGAGTGCGGCATGATGACGTCGTCGATATAGCCGCGCTCGGCAGCGATGAAGGGCGACAGGAAGCGGTCTTCGTACTCTTTCGTGCGCGCGGCGATCTTTTCGGGATCGCTCATGTCGGCGCGAAAAATGATTTCGACCGCGCCCTTGGCGCCCATCACTGCGATCTGCGCCGTCGGCCAGGCGTAATTCATATCCGCGCCGATCTCCTTCGAGGCCATGACGTCGAAGGCGCCGCCATAGGCCTTTCGGGTGATGATGGTGACTAGCGGCACCGTGCATTGCGAGTAGGCGAACAAGAGTTTTGCGCCGTGCTTGATCAGCCCGCCATATTCTTGCGCGGTGCCCGGCAGAAAGCCGGGCACGTCGACAAAGCTGACGATCGGGATGTTGAAGGCATCGCAGAAGCGCACGAACCGCGCCGCCTTGCGCGAGGCGTCACTATCGAGCACGCCCGCCAGCACCATCGGCTGGTTGGCGACGAAGCCGACCGTGCGGCCGGCAATGCGGCCAAAACCGGTGACGATGTTTTTCGCAAACGCCTCCGAAATCTCGAAGAAGTCGCCCTCGTCCACGACCTTCAGGATCAATTCCTTCATGTCGTAGGGCTTGTTCGGATTGTCGGGGATCAGCGTATCGAGCGACATGTCGAGCCGCTCGATCGAGTCAAAACTCGGCCATTCCGGCACGCCGTCGGTGTTGTTGGCCGGCAAGAAGTCGATCAGCCGGCGCATCTGCAGCAGCGCCTCGACGTCGTTCTCGAAGGCGCCGTCGGCGATCGAGGAGCGCGTCGCATGCACCGAGGCGCCGCCGAGCTCTTCGGCGGTCACCACCTCGTTGGTCACGGTCTTCACCACGTCCGGGCCGGTGACGAACATGTAGCTCGTATTCTTCACCATGAAGATGAAGTCGGTCATGGCCGGCGAATAGACG
>NZ_JAFATE010000002.1 GCF_019244115.1 Bradyrhizobium sp. | reverse complement strand
CCGTAACCGGGTTCTTGCCGAGCAGGGCAAACAGGATGCTCATGGTCACGATCGTCAGCCCGATCGCGATCAGCGGCGAGATGACGGCGATCGCGTTCGATCGTTCGGAGCGCTTTTCAAGCACGAGCTGCATGCGCTGCTTCCCTGAGCTCCGCGTCGTCGTGCTGCAGGCCGCTGCCGCCCATCAATAGACCGAGCTTTTCGCGCGTTGCCTCCGCGCGCGCCAGCGGTGCCGACAGTTTTCCATGAAACATCACGGCGATGCGGTCCGAAATCTCGATCAGCTCGTCGAGGTCCTGGCTCGTCACCAGCACGGCGCAGCCCGAGGCCGACAGATCGAGCAGCGCCTGGCGGATCACGGCCGCCGCGCCCGCATCGACGCCCCAGGTCGGCTGGTTGACGACCAGCACGGCCGGATTGCGCAGGATCTCGCGCCCCACGACGAACTTCTGCAAATTGCCGCCGGACAGGCTCGCGGCTTCCGGATCGCGCTTGGCCTTGCGCACATCAAAAGTTTCCGTGGCGCGATCGACCGTCCGGAGCGTCGCCTGGATGTCGACGAAGCCATGCTTGACCATGCCGCCGGCGGCGTGACCGGTCAAAAGCGCATTTTCCGACAGTTTCATGCGCGGCGCGGCGGCATGGCCGAGCCGTTCTTCCGGCACGAAGGCCGCCCCCAGTTTGCGGCGTTCCGTGATCGACAGATGGCCGCAGGCCACGCCGTCGATCACGATGGTGCCAGGCTCCTTCAGCAGTCGCTCGCCGGACAGCGCGGCGAACAATTCGTCCTGCCCGTTGCCGGCGACGCCGGCGATGCCGAGAATCTCGCCGCCCTTCAGTTCTAGTGAAATGTGCTTGAGTCGCACGCCGTGGGGATCTTCTGATGCCAGCGAGAGGTCGTTGACGACGAGCCGCGGCACGGTCGTGCGCCGTCCGGGCGCCGGCCTGACGTCGGCGATCGCGGTGCCGACCATCATGCGCGCGAGCGATGCGGCGGTTTCGGTTCGTGGATTGCAGGTCGCGATCTTGCGGCCAGCCCGCAGAATGGTCGCGGTGTCGCAGAGCCGTTTCACCTCCTCCAGCTTGTGGCTGATGTAGAGGATGGCGCGCCCCTCGGCCTTAAGCCGCTCCAGCACGATGAAGAGCTGGTCCGCCTCCTGCGGCGTCAGCACGGCCGTCGGCTCGTCGAGGATGAGGAATTTCGGGTTTTGCATCAGCGCACGCACGATCTCGATGCGCTGGCGCTCGCCAACCGAGAGCTGCCAGACCTGGCGCCTCGGATCGAGCGGCAGGCCGTAATCGCGCGAGACCTGCGTCAGTCGCGCCGACATCTCCTTGAACGATTCCCGGCCGTCGAGTCCCAGCGCGACATTCTCGGCCACGTCGAGATTCTCGAACAGCGAGAAATGCTGGAACACCATGCCGATGCCGAGCGCGCGCGCTTCAGACGGGCCGGCGAGTACGATGCTGCGGCCCTGCCACAGCATCTCGCCGGCGCTGGGCTGGATCAGGCCGTAGATGGTCTTGACCAGGGTCGACTTGCCGGCCCCGTTCTCGCCGAGCAAGGCGTGGATCTGCCGCGGCCGGATCTCGATGTCAATGGCATCATTGGCCAGGAAATCGCCGTAGCGCTTGGTCAGGCCGACCGTCTTCAGCAAAGGAGCTTCGCTGGACTGCAGGTCGGTCATCACATCGGACATTCGCGATCACGCGCCAAAAAGTGTGAGTTGGTCGATACTGAACCAGTTTGGACCCGTGCGGCCTCGCATGGCAAGAAGGGCGAAGAACAATCCGCTGCCACAGAGCTCGTCATTCCGGGGCGATGCCACCCGGCCGCGCTTTGTGCGGACCCGGTGGAGGCGCCCCGGAATGACGGCGTATGTGGGAGTTGACGAGTTGGGATTGGACGATTGCCTTAACCGTTATCTTGTCCACACCCCCTCATGCAGCGCGGCGGCTTCATCCTCCAGCAGCGGTCCGACGACTTCGGTTGGCCGCTGGCCGCGTGAAAACACCTCGCGGCAGGGCAGGTCGAGGGTGGGGTTTTCCGGATGGTTGCCGGTGATGGCCCGCAGCCGGTGTTCGCTGAGACCATAGACGACGCGGCCGATGCCAGCCCAATAGATCGCGCCCGCGCACATCGCGCAGGGTTCGGCGGAGGAATAGAGCGTCGACGTCGCCAGCACGTCGCGACTGAGTGTCCGGCAGGCCTCCGTGGCCAAGAGCCGCTCGGCATGCGCGGTACCGTCATGCGCCGGCATAAAGCCGTTCTCGGTTTCGATCAGCACGTTGTGGTGCGCATCGACCAGAATGGCGCCGAACGGATGGTTGCCATTTCTCATCGAGCGCCGCGCCACGTCAAACGTCCGGCGCAGGAATGAGTCATCGCGTGCAGCGTTGCCGAGATGGACCGAGCCGTTCATCAATATCAGTGCCCCGCCATGTGGCGACCGATCTCCGTGAGGTCGACCGCAGAGGTCGGTGCCTCATAGACGAACTGGCCGTGGAACATCACGACCAGACGATCCGACAATTCGAGCAGCTCGTCCAGATCCTCGCTGACCAGCAGCACCGCCGCGCCGCGGTTGCGCGCCGCCATGATCTCGGCGTGGATCTGCGCGACCGCCGCGAAATCGAGCCCGAAACACGGATTCGCGGCGATCAGCACTTCGACCTTGCTGCCGAGCTCGCGCGCCAGCACCGCGCGCTGCACATTGCCACCGGAGAGCGCGGCCATCGGCGTGTCGGGGGTGCGGGTCTTGATCTTGTATTGCGCAATCTTCTTCCGTGCGTCGTTGCGGAAGGCGGCGCGGTTCAGCCAGAAACCGCCGCTCGAGAACGGCGCGCGGTCGAACTCGCGGAAGGCGATGTTGTCGGCGACGCTCATGCCGCCGACGCACGCGTTCTTCAGCGGCTCCTCCGGCAGCAGCGACATCCTGTGCCGGCGCATCTCCTCGCGACTCGCATGGTAGAGATCGCCGGCAACGCGGATCGCGCCGCCTTCGGCCTCGCGCTGGCCGGCCAGCACCTCGACGAGCTGCCGCTGGCCATTGCCGGAGACGCCGGCGATGCCGACGATCTCGCCGCTCTTGATGGTCAGCGAGACATCGCGCACCGCGATTGCGCCGGCGTCGTCGAGCGCGCGCAAGGCCTCGAGCTCCAGCCGCGGCTTGCCGACCTGTCCGCTGCGCGCCGGCTGCACCGTGAGTTCCTCGGCACCGATCATGGTGCGCGCCATGTCGTCCGGGGTCAGCTCCGCGACGCGGCCTTTGCCGGCGAGCTTGCCGCGCCGCAGGATCGTGACCTCGTCGGCGAACGCCATCACCTCGCGAAACTTGTGCGTGATCATGAGAATCGTCAGATCGCCGGCGACGACCATCGCGCGCAGCATGCCCAGCACCTCATCCGCCTCGCCCGGCGTCAGCACCGAGGTCGGCTCGTCGAGGATAAGAAAGCGCCGCTTCAGATAAAGCTGTTTCAGGATCTCGCATTTCTGCCGCTCGCCGGCGGAGATGTCCGAGACTTTGGCGTCGAGCGGCACCTTGAAGGGCATACGCGCCAGAAATGCCGCGAGCTCCGTTTTCTCTCTCGTCCAGTCGACGATGGCCGGCACGTCGTCGCGCGCCAGCACCAGGTTTTCCGCAACCGTCATGGCGCCCACCAGCGTAAAATGCTGGTAGACCATGCCGAGCCCAAGCGCGTGCGCATCCTTCGGGTTTGCGATCACCTGCTCGCGGTCCGCGACCAGGATGTCGCCCGCGGTCGGGCGGTAATAGCCCATGATGCATTTGACCAGCGTGCTCTTTCCCGCGCCGTTCTCGCCGAGCAGCGCGTGGAAGGTGCCGGGCCTCACCTTCAGGTCGACCTTGTCGAGTGCAGCGAAGTCGCCGAACCGCATGGTCATGGCGGCGGCTTCGACACCGAACGTCTTGTCGCCCGCGTGCGGTCTGTCGGTCACGCGATGGCTCCGATCAGCGCATCCGAGGTCGCAACTGCCCCGAACACCCCGCCCTGCATCTTGATCATTTTCAGCGCATGATCGTGATTGCCCCGGTCGGTCGCGCCGCAGCAGTCGGCGAGCAGCACGCATTCAAAACCGCGATCGTTGGCCTCGCGCATGGTGGTGTGGACGCAGACATCGGTGGTGATGCCGGTTAACACGATGTTTTCGATGCCGGAGAGCCGCAGCATCAGTTCCAGATCGGTGGCGCAGAACGAGCCCTTGCCCGGCTTGTCGATGATGGGCTCGCCCGGCAGCGGCGCGAGATCGGGAATGATCTCCCAGCCCGGCTCGCCGCGCACCAGGATTTTTCCGCACGGGCCGGGATCGCCGATCCCGGCGCCGATCTGCCGCGAGCGCCAGCGCTTGTTGGCCGGCAGGTCGGCGAGGTCGGGCCGGTGGCCCTCGCGGGTGTGGATGATGTGATAGCCATTGTCGCGCATCACCTTCAACAGCCGCTTGATCGGCTCGATCGGCGCGCGCGTGAGCGACAGGTCATAGCCCATCTTGTCGACATAGCCGCCGACGCCGCAAAAGTCCGTCTGCATGTCGATGATGATGAGCGCGGTGTTGTCCGGGCGCAGATCACCGTTGTAGGGCCAGGGATAGGGTTCGGATGCGATGTAGCGCTCGGGCATGGCAGGTCTCTAGCGGGTGATTGACAGCTCGGCCGGTGCGCCGGTCAGCGTCCGTTTGGGCGAGCAGGTGATGATCATGATCGCGAGCGTCAGGATGTACGGCGCGGCGTTGAACAGATGATAGCCGGAGGTCATGCCGACCGATTGCAGCGCGGGTCCGAGCGCCGCGGCGCCGCCGAACGCCAGCGAGGCCCACAGGCACAGCATCGGGTCCCAGCGCGCGAAGATCACCAGTGCCACTGCGGTGATGCCTTGTCCGCTCGAGAGGCCCTCGTTCCAGCTTCCGGGATAGAACAGCGACAGGAACGAGCCGCCGATCCCGGCCAGGAAGCCGCCAACCATGGTGGCGCGCAGCCGGATCAGCAGCACGGAATGGCCCATGGCGCGCGCGGCGTCGGCGCTTTCACCGGCGGTGCGGATCAGAAGGCCCCAGCGCGTCGTCTTGAACGCCCAATAGAGCAGGGGCGCCAGCGCGACGCCGATCAGGAACAGCACGTTGATGCGCAGCGCCGCGCGCACCTGTGCGATGTCGCTCCACCAGCCGAAATCGATCGCGGGCAGCCGTGCCGCGGTCGGCTCGATCAGCGGCTTGCCGAGATAGAATGCGAGGCCCGTGCCGAACAGCATCAGCGCAATGCCGACCGCGACATCATTGACCCGCGGCAGCGAGCAGATGCCGGCATGCAGGGCTCCGAGCAGCGCGCCGGTGATTCCCGCCGCGAGCACGCCGAGCCATGGCGAGCCCGAAAGGTAGGAGATGCCGTAGGCGCTCATCGCGCCCATCACCAGCGTGCCTTCGAGGCCGAGATTGATGCGGCCGCTTCGCTCGGTGATGCATTCGCCGAGCGAGACGAACAGGAACGGCGTGGAGACGCGGATGGCGCCGCCGAATACCGCCAGCGGCACGGTCCAGAGCCCGATTCCGCCGTCGGCCATCTCAACCCTTTCCTTTCAGAAAACCGATGCGGCCGTACAGCGCATCGCTCGCCAGCACGAACACGAAGATGATGCCCTGCAGCACCAGCACGGACGCATCGGGCAGGCCGAGCCGGCGCTGCAGCAGTCCGCCGCTGGCGCTGATGCCGCCGAGCAGGATCGCGACGGGAATCACGGCAAGCGGATTCTGCCGCGCCAGAAACGCGACCAGAATGCCCGTAAAACCGTAGCCAGCGGCGAGATTGGCATTGGTGCGGCCCTGCACGGCGGCGACCTCGATCATGCCGGCGAGGCCCGCGGCGCCACCTGCAAGAAAGCAGATGGTCATGATCAGCTTTCCGACGGAGAGCCCGACGATGCGCGCCGCGCGAATATTGCCGCCGGCGACGCGCGCCGCAAAACCGAAAGTGGTATGATAGATCAGGATGTAGGCGGCGGCGGCCGCGACCAGCCCGAACACCAGGCCCCAATGCACGTCGGTGCCGGGAATGGTGCCGATCATGTTGGCGGCGCCGATCTCGCGGGTCGACGGCTTGTTCAGGCTCCCGGGATCGCGCATCGGTCCTTCGACCAGGTGGTTGAGGATGGCCAGCGCGATATAGACCAGCAGCAGGCTGGAGATGGTTTCGTTGACGCCGCGATACTGGCGCAAGGCCCCGGCGAGCATGATCCAGAGCCCGCCGCCGATGATGCCGGCGATGACCATCGCGAACTGTACGGCGAGCGGCGGCGCCCATGGCAGCGCCAGCGCCGCTGATGTTGCCGCCAGCGCGCCGATCAAGAGCGCGCCCTCGCCGCCGATGATCACCATGCCGAGTTGCGCCGGCAAGGCCGTGCACAGTGCGGTCAGGATCAGTGGCGCGGCGCGCGCGAGTGTGTTCTGCCACGAGAACCAGGTGCCGAACGCGCCGTAATACATATAAAAGTAGAGATCGAGCGGGTTCTTGCCGAACAGGGCGACGAAAATGCCGAACACCACGAGCGCGCCGGCGAGCGCCGCGCCCGGGATCAGCACATACTCGATCGCCTGTCCGTGACGCTGCAGGAATGACGGATCGGCAGCCGGCGCGATCGCGGCTGCCGCGGCGGAATCCGCCGTATCTGTGGTCACGAAGTCGCTCCAATCACGCCGTCGACCAGATAGTCCATCTTCTCGAGTTCAGCGTCCTTCTGGCCGCGGTCGGTGCCGGCCGCGATCACGACCTTGCCCTTGTTGTCGGAGATCGGGCCCTTGAAGATGACGAAGTCGCTCGACATGAACTTTGATTTGACCTCGTCGGCATGCTTGCGCGCTTCTTCCGACACCGCCTCGCCATAGGGCGACACCTTGACGATCTCGTCCTTCAGGCCGCCGCGATAAAAATTCGGAATCGTCTCGCCGGCCGCGATCATTTTCACGAATTTCGGATACAGCGCCTCCCAGTTCCATTCGGCGCCGGTGAGATAAGCCTTCGGCGCCAGCGGCGACTGATTGACATGATAGCCGCACACCATGGCGCCGCGCCGCGCGGCGTTCTCGACCATCGTCTTCGGCCCGTCGACATGGCAGGTCAGCACGTCGACGCCCTGATCGATCAGGCTGTTGGTGGCCTCGGCCTCCTTGACCGGCATCGACCAGTCGCCGGTAAAAATCACCTGCGTGGTGGCCTTGGGGTTGGCGAGCTTGGCGCCGAGCGTAAACGCGTTGATGTTGCGGAGCACCTGCGGAATCGGTTTCGCCGCGACGAAGCCGAGCTTGCCGCTCTTGGTCGAATAGCCGGCGACGATGCCGGAGATGTACTGCGCCTCGTCGATATAGCCAAAATAGCTGCCGGCGTTTTTGGGGTCCTTGTCGGTCCACAGGCCGCCACAATGCTGGAAGCGCAGTTTTGGATATTTTTGCGCCATCTTCAGCACGTGCGGATTGTAATAGCCGAATGAGGTCGGAAACAGCAGGCTCGCGCCATCGAGATTGATCATCGACTCCATGGTCTTCTCGACCGCGTCGGTCTCCGGCACCTTCTCTTCCTCGACGACCTTGAGCCCGGGCAGTTTTTTCAGCGCGGCCGCGCCTTGCGCATGCGCCTGATTGTAGCCGTAGTCGTCGCGCGACCCGACATAGATGAAGCCGATCGTGGTCTCCGCGGCGAGCGCCCCGCGGGCGCCGAGTGCGGTGCCGAGCGTCAAAGCCGCGCCACCCTGCAACAGGTGCCGTCGTGATATCCTGCCAAAATCCATGATCTGCTCCCTTGGCGGAAAACCGCCTCTCCCGTTCTCGGCGTCGCCCGACGGCGTCGCCCAATGGGGCAGTCGCAATCTTTGTGCCAGAGCCTAATTGTTGAGCAGAATTTTGGTTAAGCCATTGTAAGAAATGCGCATTAGCTGAATGCCGCCGGGTGGATCAGGGTCTGGTACAATCCTGCACAGCCTAAAAAATAGACGAACTATTTTTATTGTATGCAATCGGCTTGGGCAGCTCGCGTCCGCCCCTCAGCCATTCTACCAAGTCAACGATCTGGACACGCTCGGAAGTCGTCGGGTTGTCAAAGCGATGAGGCGCAATTCAAACGAGCTGGTGTCGTCAAACCGAGGGAGATCGCGATCATCATCGCTTCGCAGAACGGGTGAGGACGTCATCACAGTATCGAGCCGTGGACCGGGCATCGCCATTGCCAATGCAGCGTCGGGCTCGATCTACTTGGTGACCGCAGCATCGCGGACCTCGACGATAACAGGAGGGCGAAAGCGACAACGGTTCAGATCCTGTTGGACATGACCTCTGCAATTGATTGGAGAGAATCAAACGGACGATCGGATCCGTGCAGCAAGTGGAAGCGCAACCCGGATTGGATCAGGTTCACTCCTGATCGTCCGACGTCGGTCGATCGCGCCGGGCAAATTGGCGGTGCCAACCGGTCGGCATTGAACGTCCGCCCACCGAATCCCTCTCCCGAGCCGGAGAGGTCGGCCAAGCTGTGGCCCGCAACAACGCCGTTTGACGCCGTGGGACTCGATCTCGCTGATTGCAGCCCCCGGACCTGATGTCACTGCAGGTTCCAATTCTCGAGACATAATGCTTCACCGAACCGTGCCTGCATTGAGCCGGGGACCGGCTGGCCAAATGTCAGTTTGTCCATCTCCACGAGGGATGGATTGGCGAATGTCTTTTCATCCCCCATCGACTCGACGGTTTGATTTTTATCCCCGACCCTTGCGAACGCCCGTTCGTAGGCCACAGCGCCGAGTTTGCGTTCGCAATCGATAACCCACACGGCGTCACGCGCGTCGATATGCCGCCCATCAGGCAACTGCGCGCCGCCCAATTCATAGAGGCGCACGGACGCTACCCGGTAGGTGCCGATTTTTCTCGTGCTGTCGCTTGCGACATAAAGCGCACGGCGTGTCCCTTCTAGAAAATGCTTCCATCCGCTTTTTGCCGGCAAGACCTGAACCGCCAATAACTCACCGTCACACAACGCCACCACAAATCGTTCATACATACCCCCCTTGGGTGGCTTGAGATCGCTGAACTTGAATGCTGAGACGGTTGTTGGCGGTCCGTCTTTCGCGGCCGGGATACTCTGTGACGCGGCCAGTTGCCGCGACTGACAATCCACGATCAAGGTGAGGTCGATGGGCGCCCGCGCCGTGCTTTCGGGAGGTGTCTCCCTGATTGTGAGGCTCACCAGATCGCGCCCTTGTGCACCAAACTTGGCCACCGTTGCGGGATAGAACTCCAGCACCGGTCTACCTGTGTCATCCTGCGCGAAGGGAACGAGAGATGCGGCACTTGCCGGCACGGCATGCACAGCGAGCGCGAACATGACAATCAGGCGCTTTGTCCTGCAAGTCCTCGTGGACGAACGTTTCGAGGCGTACATCGGAACCACCACCATAACCATGCCGCCGGCGCAACCGATAACAAACCTTCCAACACTTTTACCGCAAGGGCGTTCCAGCAGCGCGGCAGCTGCCGCGCATCGAAGCGAATGGAGGCAGCAATCGGCCCCACCTCCGAACCGCTTACATAAGCGGCGGCCAAGGCCGACGCGTGACAGGTCCGCTCTTCGCTTGACCGCGGATACACAGGGAATTGTTCGACTTGGGCTAGACCGGAAGATGGCGTGCGAACCGAATCGTTCTCCTTTTCGCTGAGATGTGGACGCAAGGACCAAACGGTTCGCTCCGCGGCGCTTCAGTCTCTCAAGTTCGGCAACGGTGCCGTCGGCAATCAACCGCTGCGCGGCCCGAATGCAAATCCCGGTGCGGTCCATCCGCCCGGACGCACCGAAGCCACGACGCTTTCCGGACATAAGTCCCACCGGCTCTCTGCATTGCGACGTTTTGGCCGGGTTCGTGCGGTTTTCGCCGCCGCGAGGCGCCCGCCGATGCCTCGAATCCCGTGCGCGAAAGATCGAAATTCACGTGGTGATTCAATGCTGATTCGTCTGTCCAGTCCTCTGCGCAAAAATATTTCGCTTCCGTTTTTCGGAATTGTGTGATTTGGTCCCGCCATCCCGCCTCGATGGTAGAGGGCGTTTTGGCCGATCGTCAGCGAACGTGAGGCGGGCTGCGATGGACGTGAGGACGATGCGCGACGAGCATCGTCGGCGCGGACAGCGAAGGCGTGTGGTCCTGGCCTCCCGACGCTGAGGCCAAGTCGGCGAGAGATGATCTCGCTGGTG
Source organism: Bradyrhizobium sp. (assembly GCF_019244115.1). Classification (GTDB taxonomy): domain Bacteria; phylum Pseudomonadota; class Alphaproteobacteria; order Rhizobiales; family Xanthobacteraceae; genus Bradyrhizobium. Next base: position 5,099 of record NZ_JAFATE010000002.1, on the reverse strand, counting down.
ATGGGAGCAAGAAAGCCCGGTTCCCAGGGAGAGCGCGCTATAAGTTGTAAACCGTCGCGCAGGGAATGCCGGATGATCCGGCTGAACCTGTGGTTCCTTCCCCGTGCTTTTTCACCGCACGGGGGCCATGGGTGAGGCCTTCACCCGGCATTCCCTGCGCCCTCGACTTTTTCGAGGGTCTTGTGTCCAGCATAGCTCGGGCGTTATCCGCCGCGAGACCGCGGACGCTTGTCCTCAAAGCTGTTTGAATTGTTGAATCGGAAAATGCTGGCTCCCGCATCGATCTCGTTGCGAGGCACCCGGTTCGCGCGAAGCGCCACCCCAGGCGAGTGCGATTGGCGCTCGCCTTGAGATGCCGGGCTCCGCGAAAGCGATCCAGATTCTCGCACGGCAAAAGTCTGGATTGCATCGGTGCTGGCGCGCCTCGCAATGACTGAAACCGGCACTTCGGGCAAGGTGCGACCGCTCAGTTCGACAGGTGCGCCTCGATGCTTTGCACGGCGTTGTTGAACAGCGTCGTCATCGCTACGGTAATGTCGTCATCGGTCGTGATCCCGAAATAGAGACCCGGCGACGCGCAGCTCTGCAAGTTCGGCCCGATGCTGCTTTGGAACGGTGCGATGTACTTTTTGTAGAAGGAATCGTTCGGCAGTGGAACGAACTCCGTATAGAGAACGGCGATCTTGATCCCGCGGCTCTTGATCGTCGCGCACGTCGTGATGTCGACCGGCTGGATGCAGCGGGAGATGCCCTTTCTGGTCTTCAGCGGCTGCGTGCAACTGGTCGCTTGCTTGTCCTCGACGCCATCGGTGACGAGGAACAGGACCGCTTGCGGCGAACTGCCGGAGGCGCCGGTACCCGGCGTCGTCATGACACTGTTCATGCTGCTCAGGGCGGCCGCGAAATCGGTGTCGGTGTCGTCGTCGAACATCGACGACGTGACATAGTCCTGGATGTAGGTCTCGAAAACATCCACGCCGCTCGCGGCGGTTCCCGCCTGCGCCAGATTCGTGGTCAGCGACTGAACCGTCGTCAGCGTGTTGCCGAGGTTCGAGGTATTGAACGTGTAGACCCCCATTCGGAACATGGCGGCCGTTTGCGCCGCCATCGACGTCGCGGTGCTGGTCAGCGATTTGGTCGCGGTCGCCAGGTTCTGGATGCGCGTCACCACGCCGAGCGACTGCGCCAGCTTGTAGTTGTCCCAGCCGGCGGGATTTCCGGGCGTGTCCGTGCTGTTGGGGTTGGACTGGTGGCAGGCGAAGGCGCAGCCGTTGCCGTTGCCCTGCTGCGGCGTGTTGGCCAGCATGGTGTTGACGCCAGCGGTGGTCGCCGCGAGCGCCATCGATGGCGAATTGTCCAGCATCAGGTAGAAGTCGATGTTCGCTGCCGAGGTGGCGCCTGCGGTCGTGGTGCCGGACAGCGGCCAGGATGTCTTTCCCAGAACATTGGGAAATACATTGGCCGAGCTCGCGGTGAACGAGACGGTTGCGCTGCGCGCCAGCCCGTTCTGCGTGACGCTAATGGTCGGAGGATCGTAGGTCACGCCCGAGACCGCCGAGGCCTGCGCGGAGAAGACGTTGGTCGCGACGGTCTGCGCCTGGGTGGTCGACTGGCTCATCAGCGACGGCGACACCGCGGCGAGCGCGGCGGAGTCCGCTGCGGCATTCAGGCGCTGCTGCCGCGCGATCGCCGAGGCATAGTCCAGCGCCATGCCAATCAGGAACACGATCGGCACGATGCAGAGGGCGAAGGTGATGGCGACATTGCCCTCGCGCTGGCGGAGGAAACGGCTGATGAAATCGTGAAACATGATGCAATCGGGTCCATCAGGAGTTGACGCGCGTGATCGATGTCGCGAGCCGTGGATAGAAATAGCTGCTCTGGGAGATGTTGATCGTTCCGGTCATCACCAGCCCGAGGGACGGCTGGTACGGATAGGTGACCTCGCTCCAGATCAGCGACGTATTGGCGATCTGCAGCGCGGTTGGCAGCGCCACCGACTGGCCGACGGTGTGCGCGGTGCCGTTCAGCGAGTCGCTCCAGGTGACGGTGCCCTGGCCGGAGGAGTCGGTGGTGATCTCGGTGATGGTCACGACCATGCCCGTGGCCGAATAGGGCGCGACCACCGTCGATGCGGCATTGAGGATGCCGGTCATGGTGGAATTGTTGATGCTGGTATATTGCGAGGCCAGATCCGCGACCGTGCGCGAGGCGAGCGCCGCCTTGAATTGCACCGCAAGGCCGTTGCCGGCTTCGACGCTGCCGAGATAGAGCACCAGCATGAACGGCAGGATGATCGCGAACTCGACCGCCGCGACACCATCGCGGCCGGCTGCGAAGCGGCGAAGGTGCGAGAGCGAACCGTGCAGAGGGCGGCGCATCAGTATGGCTCCCTCTTGAACACGTTTGACGACACCAGCAGGCGGTTGCCGTTGGCGAGATTCGACAGATTGAAGCCAAGCGGGCCGAGAATGATCGGCCACTGATACAGCACCTGCACCACGACGATGTCGCCGGGACTGCCCAGCGAGTAGTTCCAGGTGTTGCTGACGTTGCCGCTGGAATCGAAGGTGAGCGTCGGGGTCGCGGTGCTCGCCGCGGAGAACGAGCTGTAGCTCGTGACGTTCACCATGTAGTTCGCGCAGGTGAACAGGATCACGGTCTTCTGGCAGACCCAGCTCGTGAACTGCGATTGCGTGAGACCAGAGGTTTGCGCCTGGCCGGTCAGGATGGTGCGGCTCGCCTGGCTGACCACTTCATCGAGGAGCCTCTGGGCGAAGAACACCACCATGGTCTGCAGGATGGCGACGAGCAGCGCGATGAACGGGGCTGCGACCAGCGCGAACTCGACCGCCGTCGCGCCACCGTCCGCGCGCAGCAGACTCTGGCGGCGAAGCAACTGCGTGACGCGGGATCGGCGGGTTCGCTCCATTGGCACGACCATTCTGGCCCTGGCCGCGCGAGTCGCGGAACGCAGCGCGCGGCAATCTTCCATTCAGCCGATTCCTCGCAGCAATTGCTGAAGCGAGCGTTATTTGCGCGCCCTATCCGTAGTTCTACGTGCGCTGCGCCGCGCCGGATGCCTGGTGGTCCGCTGGCTCTCGGAAGCGGCTGGACCCCCGGCCTTGTTCCGTGCGCCAGATTCCCGCCAAGCTTCCTCCCAATCTGCGGCATTTCGGCCTGGTCGAATTTGCCGCAACCATTTGAAACCGCGCCAGAATCGCTTGCCATAAATGGGGCGCATCCTGCTTCGCTTTGCGAACGAACGTTGCTCTTCAAGCACAGCCTTGCAGGCGCATCGCTGCTAGGGTGATCCATGTTCTCGGCCGGTTGGCCCAGGGTTTTTCGGGTGGTGTGATGAAGCAGCTTTTCCTGACCACGACCGGCCTTTTGGCGTTGGCGACGTCCGCCTTCGCGGCCGATCTGCCGGCCAGGGTTCCAATGGCGACCAAGGCGCCGGCTTACATGGCTCCGGTCATTTTCAGCTGGACCGGCTGCTACATCGGTGTCGAAGGCGGCGGCAATTGGGGACGCAGCTCGCAGACCACGACCACGACACCGGCGCCGGGTGTGCCGATCACGGGGAATTTCAACCTGAGCGGCGGCATCGCCGGCGGCACGGTCGGCTGCAATTATCAGGTCAGCAACGTCGTGGTCGGCATCGAGAACGACTATTCCTGGACCAACAAGAGCGGCAGCGCCGCCGGGCTGCCGCCGACCTTCGCCGCCACGACCATCAGCTCGACCAAGGAGAAATGGATCGACACGCTGCGCGGCCGCGTCGGTTTTGCGTGGGACCGCTTCATGATCTACGGCACCGCCGGTGCGGCCTTTGCCGGCACCAGCGTGAGCGTCGCCGATCCGGCCTTTGGCACGTTGACCAGTTCGCAAAATCGCACCGGCTGGACGGCGGGCATTGGCGGCGAGTATGCCGTGCTGGCCGACAGTTGGGGTGCGGTCAGCGTGAAGCTCGAATATCTGCATGCCGATTTCGGCACCAAGCAGTACTTCAATCCGGCGGTGGTCACTCCGGTGGGCACCACCGTCGTGACGCGCGACGTCAAGCTGTCCGACGACATGGTGCGCGCAGGCGTGAACGTGAACTTCAATTGGGGCGGGCCGGCAATACCGAAATATTGATCCGGCCGCATGTGACGGCTCTCGCCATGAGGGGGGCGTAAGCCGACGGGGAAGAAAGGCCCGGTCTCGCGACCGGGTCTTTTTTCGACGTCATTGCGGCGCGCTCCGATGCATCGAACCCGGAGGTCTCGACGTTGGGCGCTCCGGCTCTGTTCGGCAAAGCACAGCGGAGTTTGCGGCTCGAGATCCCCGGGTCGCGCTAAGCGCGCCAGGGGATGACGCGCTTTCGCGCCTCAGTCCACCACGACCTTGACGCGGTCGCGCACCTTGACCTGCGCATGCGCATCGAGCCCGTTCAGCACGCGGAAGCGCTCCATCGGATGATCGACGCCGGCCATCCGGTGCGACAGCGATTCCACGGTGTCACCGGGCTGCACGGTGATCACCTTGATGCGCAGCGGCCGTGCGGCCTGTATTTCTTCCAGCGCGAGGCGGCGGAAGGAATTGACGGTCTCCTTCGCATTGCGCTCGCTCTCGGTGGTGGTCTGGCGGCCGGCGAAGATGAAGCGGTAGACGTCGCCGTTGAAGCGCAGCACGTAGATCCGGAACTGCCACTGGTCGCCGCGCGCGGTCGCGGTCGCCGCCGGGAAGCTGTTGACGACGATATCCTCGATCGAGGCTTTGTCGACGTTCTCCATCCAGCCCGAATTGAGATACTCCCCGAGCGACTGCTCGGCCGGCACCCGCACGACGTCGAAGCGCATCGCCTGGCTGCCGCCCTCGCGCACGCCGATCACGGCCTGCGCGGTGTTGTCAAGGGTAAAGGTCTCCGGCGCGACGAAGGTGAAACCAAGTTTTGGATGCAGGAAGCGGTGGGCGCGGACGAACCCTTCGCTCGGATCGTCGCCATAGACCATGTTGTCGATCGTCTCGAGATAGGCCTCGCGATCATGGTCGGTATTGTCAGGCGAGGCGTATTGCTTGGCGATGGTCTGCGCGTTCTGCACCCGCTCGGGGGT
>NZ_JAFATE010000904.1 GCF_019244115.1 Bradyrhizobium sp. | reverse complement strand
GCCGAGGCGCTTGCCGCCGCGTAGCAGAGGGGCCAGTCGGACCAGCAAAATCGCCGCCCATCTTGATCCCGATCAAACCGCAGCTCGCGCACATGCGCGACAAACCTTCCAAACGACACAGGGAGAAGTTGCGATGCCGTTCGACGCGTTGATCATGAGCATAGCGGTAGTCGCGGTTTTTGTGGGCTTTGCCGGCGTGCTGGCCTGGGCCGATTCCCAGACCGGAGCTTCGCAGCGCGGCCGCGCGGAGACGCGCGACACATCGGCGTCGCAGCTCCGGCGCCGTAGCTTCTGAGATCGTGACCGGTTGAACTTGCTGCGGCGGTGCATTCGACCGCCCTGGCTCTGGCTGGCATGCATCCCTCCCCCCGGATTGCCAATCCCGACACGTCAGCGCAATCTGCGATCAGAATCGCGACCGGGTTGCCGGATCACGCGACCGATCTGATCGGGAGGGGGTTCGCGCATGCAGCATTGGCGCTTGCTTGTTTCTGCGTCGGCGTTGCTGGCGTGGACGGGCCTTGGCTTCGCGCAAACGTCGCCCTATCCGAGCCGCCCTATCAAGATGATCGTGCCATTGGCGGCGGCGAGCGCGGTCGATGTCGCGGCCCGCATCGTGACCCAGAAGATGGCCGACAACATGGGCCAGCAGATCGTGATCCTGAACCAGCCGGGCGCCTCCGGTCTGATCGGGGCCGAGCAGGTCGCGCGCGCCCAGCCGGATGGCTACACGATCGGCGGCTTCAACGACAGCATCATGACCATGGTTCCCAACCTGCAATCAAACGTGCGGTGGGACATCCTCAGGGATTTCGAGCCGGTCTCGCTGGTTGCCACCGTCGAGTGGGGGCTGGTTGCCGGCAACCAGACCAGCTACCAGAGCGCCGCCGATCTGATAGCCGCCGCCAAGACCGCGCCCGGCAGGATCGACTACAGTTCAGGCGGCCCGGGCAGTCCGCAGCATCTTGCCATGGCGATGTTTTCAGCAGGCGCCGGCATTTCGCTGACCCACGTGCCGTACAAAGGAGCGACCCAGGCGGCGGCCGACATCGCCGGAGGTCAGATTCCGGTCGGCTTCCAGGGGCTGGGAACGGTGGCCGCAATGGTTCGTGGCGGTCGGCTTCGACTGATCGGGGTGGCCACGCCGAAACGGCTGCCGCAGTTTCCGGGCGTGCCGACAATTTCGGAATCCGGCTTGCCCGGGTTCGTGTTCAACTCCTGGTTTGCGATCATGGCGCCCGCGAGGACGCCCAAGGACATCATCGCCCGGCTCGATGCCGAAGTCCTCAAGGCCTTGGGGGATGCGGATGTGCGCCGCAAGCTGGAAGATCTGGGTTTCACCATCCGCGGCGACTCGGCCGCGGAGCTCGGCGCCATGACGCGTGCGCAGCTTGAAAAATATGCACGGGTGATCAAGGAGATAGGAATTCCCCGGGAGTGATCCGACGGTGCAGTCCAGGACAAGCTGCACAAGGTCCTTTAGTCTGGGTCCTGGTCACATTGCCGCGTCGGAAGGCTGCTAATGCCAACCATCGAAATTGTTCCCCAGGGGCGCCCAGCCCCTATCTTCGGCCTGTGGAGTTGGTTGTGTACGACCATTGACTCCCCCTCGAGATTGTCCTGGCGACCGTGCGCGGGCCATGCAAAGTCACTCTCCAAGTGCTTGTTCCGACATGATATTTAAGCTGAGAGGATTCGGAGAAAGCTGAGCGTGTCTTGCCAGGTCTGTTTTTCACCCCTGAGGGCTGGTGATCTGTTCTGTTCGTCTTGCGGGGCCGCGGTTCCCGATCAGCCGTCAAAGGTTGTGCCCATGGACGCGCGCATCCGGATCGCGGGCGAACGAAAATATCTGACGGTCCTCTGCGTCGACCTGCAACGCTCGACCGATCTGATCTCGGAGCTCGACCCTGAAGCCGCCATTTCGCGCCTGGAGCCCGCGCTGAATGCCATGCGCGGTGCGGTGCGGCGCAACCGCGGCATCGTCAGCAAGGAGGGCGGAGACGGTTTGATCGCGCTGTTCGGCGCTCCTCACGCCGACGACAATCATGCCGTGATGGCCTGCCAGGCGGCCGCCGAACTCGTTCGCCGCATCGGACAATTGAATGATCCCGGTCTCCATGTGCGGGTCGGCGTTCACTCCGGCTATGTCGTGGCCCACATGATCGAGGCCGATCTCTCCTCGATCTACGAGGCTGGTGGGCCGGCCGTCCATCTGGTCAAGCGGCTCGAGGGAGCTGCGCAGGCCGGACAGATCATTGTCTCCGAATCCTGCCAGAGCCTGTGCGCCGGGCTCGTCAACTTCCGGCCCCTGCCGCCCAAGCGCCTGGACGGCTTCTCGGCACCGGTCCCGTGCTACGAATTCGTCGAGCTCAGCGGGCTGACCCGTTGGCGGGCGCGCTCGACCACGGGTCTCTCCTCGTTCGTCGGGCGCGCGGAGGAGACGGCTCTGCTGGAAAAAGCCGCGCTGGAGGTCGGGCAGTCAGGCAAGATTCTCGCTCTGGTCGGGACCGCCGGCATCGGAAAGTCCCGTATCGTTCACGAGTTCGAAGCAACCCTGCGGCAGAAGAACTGGCAGGTTCTGGAAGCGGAGGGCAGCCCGCTCGATCAGGCTGCTCCCTATTCGCTGCTGAAGAAACTGTTGCAGAGCGCATTGCAGATTGTCGGCTTCGACGAACTGGCCGGGCAACCCGGCGCGGCCGAGGCCCCGGGACACATCGATCTCTGGCCTGCCGCGCTGCGGACGCTGCTGGATCAGCCGCCCGACGATGCCAGATGGAACGAGGCCGAACCCCTGCTGCGCCGGCGAGCCATCAACGAAGCCGTCCGCGACCGGATCGGCAAGGCAATCTCCACGCAGCCAACCTTGCTGCTGCTCGAGGACCTGCATTGGATCGATGGCCAGAGTGAAACGGCGATCGAGGCCATTCTGTCGCTCATCGCCGATCATGCACTGCTCGTCCTGCTGACCTGGCGAACTGAGAACGCCCCGGAATGGCTCAAAAAGCTGGATGTGCGCAAGATCTGGCTGCGGTCGCTCGAAAAATCCGCCGGAAAGGAGCTGCTGGATGCTCTGATCGGTGTGGGAGACCACCTGGACGAGATCAAGACCCATGTGCTGCAGCATACCGGACAGGTGCCGCTGTTCATCGAAGAGGTCGCCCGTCAGCTCCTCGATCGCGGGGTGCTCAAGCAGGGCGGTCGTCAGATCGACGCCAAGTCGACCTGGGAAGCCCTGGGGATTCCGCCGACCGTACAGGGCGTCATCGCCTCGCGCATCGACCGCCTGTCGCGCGACGACAAATCGCTGCTGCAACTCGCGGCAGTGGTCGGCCCCCGCGTCTCGCCGCAACTCCTGGCAGCGGTGACCGGAATGCCCGCACCGCAACTGCAGAGCCATTTGTGGTCGCTGGAAATCCTGGACTTTCTCGTCGAGTCGCGCTGGCTGGCGTCGGTCGAATATGAATTCTCGCATGATCTCGTGCGCGAGGTGGCCTACGATTCGATCCTGCGCCCGCAACGCGAGGATCTGCACCGGCGCATCCTGGCCGCTCTCGAGAGAAACTCCGCGGGAAGGGCAGAGGAGGTCGCGGAGGCGCTTTGCCATCATGCGGTCAAGGCGCAGGATTGGGCGAAAGTCGACCGCTATGGTGGAATGGCGGCACGGAAGGCCTTTGCCCGCTCGGCCTTTCGCGACGCCACCGAATATTTCCAGATCGCGATGGACGGCGTCGACAGGCTCCCGCACTCGGTCGCGCGCGAGCAGCGGGCGATCGATCTCCGCGCCGAGTCACGGCTCGCCTATGCGTCCCTCGGACATATCGAGCAGTGGTTCGCCATCGGTCGTGATGGTGAAGCGCGCGCCGAGAAGATTGGCGACGAGGGCCGCAGGCTTGCGTCGATCACTATCAGGGCTGCGGCACTGAATTTTTACGGGACACCCTATGAAGCGATAACCGCGAGTGAAGAAGCGGTCGCATTGGCCGATCGTTTGAACAACCGGACGTGGCTCGGCCTCGCCGAATATGGACTTGGGCAAGCCTATTTCATTGCGGGCAAATACGCTGAAGCCGACCCGTTGTTGACGCAGGCGATCACGCGGTTCTCGGAGAACCCACAAGATGTTCCTCCGGGTACGACCGCATCAAGCCTTCTGGTTCTGTGTCACATGATGAAGGCCGTCCTCGCAGCGTATACCGGGGAGCATGACGAGGCGGTCAGAAACGCACAGCGCGCGAGGGATTTTGCCAATCAGAGCAACCGTCCCTACGATCTTGTTGCGGCGGGCTACGCCCGAGGGATGGTCTATCGTGAGCGAAGCGATCTCGACAAGGCGGAAGAACTTCTCGCGGACGTCGCCCGCCTGGCGCGTGAAAATGAAGTACGGCTGTTCCTGCCGCTCGTCCTTTGCATGCTCGGCAGCATCTATGTGCAAAGCGGTCGCGCCACGCGGGCGGAGAGGATTCTGCTTGAAGCGAAGCAGGAGGCTCAGTCGGTCGGAAACCAGACCGTCGTGGTTCTCGCGTCGGTCTATCTGGCCTCGACCTATGCGCAGCTGGGGGACCCCGTCCGTGGCATCGAGATTGCGCGCGGCTGCCAGGCTGGGGCGAAGCAGAAGGGCTATCAGTCGATCGAATTGCAGGCGCTGCTCGCCGAAGCGATGATCCTTGCACAGGATGACACCTCGGCCGATCGGGCGATTGCCCAGCTGGAGCGGGCTGCCGGCACGGCCGCCCAGATCGGGATGCGTCCGCTCTCGGGCATCGCAAAAGGCGCTTTGGCTCGCCTGCTAGCGGTCAGCGGCCGAACCTCCGAAGCGCAGGACGAACTCAACCAGGCGATCGAGCTGTTTGCAAAATCGAAAATGACCACGCAACTTGAACGTGCTAGGCTGGAATTGGCGAAATTGTCGAACTAGCGATATTGGCTGCGGATTAGCAGGTTTCGGCGAGATTTGATGGAGGAAAGAAAGGAAAGAAAATGGGTGGTTTAGTCTATGGCGGCAAATTTGAGCAGACCGTGAACGAGCATTTCAGCCACAAGAACATTGCGGAGACGGCCAAGAAATTCAAGGAAATGGAGCAGAAACACGGGCCCTATTCCTTTGGTCAGATGATGAAACAGATGGTGCCGAAGCCGGAGGATTACCCGCATTGGGACAAGAATTCGGGCGAAATCTCCGAACACGTCCGCAAGCACCTGACCGAAGTGATCGGCTCCAACCTGAGGTCCGCGCAGCCGCTGCCGATGGTGCTCAAGGTTGGCGAGAACGTCGACCATACGCACGATCTGCACGTCAAGACATTCGCACATAACGGCCAAGTCCATATTGGCCTTCACATGCTCTGCCCCAATACATCGCTGAAGAAGTAGCTTCAGCTTCGTCTGATCGTGCCGCCAATGCGGAAGAGCCAAAGGCCTCCAGCCGTTGCTGGCTCAATTGTTTTCGCCTCTGTGCGCGGGGGGCAGGTTCAAGCCCCGCTTCCGGTGGGCCTGTTCAGGGGTGGCGGCGATGCTGCTGGGGTCGTAGGGGCGACCCTCATGGTCGCCCAGTTCAAGATCCAGAGGGGCGACCACGAGGGTCGCCCCTACAGGCGGCTGGTTCGTGCAGCGGCAGGTGCCCCGACTTGAATGGCTCCATAGCGGCTCGATCGAGTGGTTTTTCCGCTTCGTTCGTCCCGGCCGCGTTGATGCCGTCTTCATTTTCCAGCCTCCGAAGCGGCAGGACAGCGCGGTTTCCCGTTGAAAAACCAGCCGGCCTTGACTACGGAAGGAGCCAGGCCAGTTCCTTCATGAGTGGATGCCGGCGTGCCTGAAGAGAAGACAGCCGAGACGCGCTCATACGCGAGCAAATTATCGGTTCTGCGAAAGCATCCGATGTTCAGCGATCTCGCGCCCGATGCGATGGATCAACTCTGTCGCTATGCCAAGCTCAACTCGCTGAAGCGCGGGGCCGTGATCTTTTCCAAGGGCGATCCCGGCAGCAGTCTGTATGCCGTAATCAGCGGTACGGTGAAGATCAGCGTCTCGTCGCCCGACGGTCGGAATGCGATCCTGAACCTGATCGGGCCGGGCGAGGTTTTCGGCGAGGTCGCGGTCCTCGACGGCAAGGCGCGAACCACCGACGGCACAGCCAATACCAATTGCGAGATCTTCGTCATCGATCGCCGCGAATTTCTTCCATTCGTGCGCAGCCAGCCGGCGCTGGCGATGAAATTCATCGAACTGCTATGCGCGCGGGTGCGCTGGACCAGCGACCAGGTCGAGCAGGTGATTCTGCAGGATCTGCCCGGCCGGCTCGCGAGCGCGCTGCTCGGCCTGACCGAGCGCCGCAAGCTGGATCCCACCAGCCGGACCATCGCGATCA
>NZ_JAFATE010000903.1 GCF_019244115.1 Bradyrhizobium sp. | reverse complement strand
TAGCCGGCGAGGAACATCAGGCTGAGCGCGACGGTCCCGAGGATCAGCGTCGTGCCAAAAATCTCGATCAGAAAGAACTTGTTCGCGATCAGCGGCATGATCAGCAAAATGACCGCGACTAGCCAGGCAGCCGGATTGTCGAATTCGGCCCACGCCTTGATGGCCGCCGGACGCTGCGCGGCTGATGCCGCTGGCTCGGCGTGAATATGCGGGGCGCTTTGCGTCAACGACATGTCATCGCCTCGCCAAAAGTCCTTGCGGGCGCAGCGCCAGCACCAGCACCATGATCAGGAAGGTCACGACGATGGCGTAGGTCGGGATGTAGACGGAGCCGAGCTGTTCGGCGAGACCGATGATCAGCGCACCCAGCGCGGCGCCGGGGATCGATCCCATGCCGCCGACGATCACGACCACGAGCGAGGCCAAAAGAAACCGCGTATCCTCCCCAGGCGAGAGTGACTGAAAGGTGCCGCCGACGACACCGGCGATGCCGGCAAGGCCCGCGCCGAGCGCAAACACCAGGACGAACACCAGCTGGATATTGACGCCGGTCGCGGCCAGGATGTTGCGGTCATCGACACCGGCACGCACCATCATGCCAATGCGGGTGCGGTTGAGCACGAGCCACATCGCGATGCCGATCACCACCGAGGCCGCGAAGATCACGAGCCGTACCAGCGGATATTGCAAAAACACCGCCTCGCCCGACGATTTCACCGCGGTCATCAGCGGCAGCTCGACCGGACCGATCAGCCAGGCCGGGGTTTGGATCTGATAGAAGTCGCCGCCAAAGGCCCACAGCATCAGATCGGCGAATACGATCGACAGCCCGATAGTCACCATGGTCTGGCGCAAATCCTGGCCCTCCATGCGGCGGAACACCAGGATCTGCAGCAAAATGCCGACCAGGGCCACGACGATGAAGGCCGCGATGAAGGACAAAATCCAGGAGCCGGTCGCAACACTGATGCCGTAGCCGATATAGCCGCCGAACAGATACAGCGAGCCGTGCGCCAAATTGACGTTGCGCATCAGGCCGAAGATCAGGGTGAAACCGCTGGCAACCAGGAAATACAGCCCGCCCAGCGTGATGCCGTTGAACACCGCGTTGAGAAAGATTTTTTTACGGCCGATCGCCTCCTCCAGGCCCGGCGGCCAGATCGCGAACACCAGCCAGAGCACCACGGCGACCGCGATCAGCACGATCAGGGCCCAGGCCGGATGACGCTCGATGAACCGCGTCACGCCGCCGGTCTCCCCGCAACACCGACGCATGTCCATGCCTGAAATCCCGCGCGGCTCGCGGCCATCCTGTCCTCCCTGCGCCGGACCCGTTTTCGGATCGCGTTTGGCGCATCCTAGCGAGCGGATTTGGGAGGGACTTGATCGTCAGTATCTTTTCGCGCGCCCCTAGGGCCTTAACACTTTGGCGGCGCGGCGATAATCGGTGGGCGCCATGCCGACATTGGCGGCGAAGAAGCGGGTAAAACCGCTTTGCGAGGAAAAGCCGAGATCGAAGCCGATATCGGCGATCGCCGATTCCGTGGTGACCAGCGCATCCAGCGCCTTCTCCATCATCAACGTGTTCAAATACAGATGGGGCGTGACGCCGGTCTGGGTCCGGAACAGGCGGTAGAAATGCGGCCGCGACAGCCCCGATTCGCGCGCAATGGTATCCAGCTCGATCTCGGCGCACGGGCTTTCCGACAGCAGCTTGATGCATTTGCGCACGCGAAAATCGGTGATCGCGAGGCTCGCACGCGGTGCCTCGCTGGTTTCGGGACGCTGCCAGCTCTCCTCGTAGCAGGCATCGATCAGCTCCCGCAATTCGCAATCCAGGCTGCTCAGCGATGGCGCGCCGCACACCAGCGCCGCGGTGCGCCGGATCTGCTTGTCCAGGGTTGCCGTGCGTTTGAAATAATTGCGGCCGAAGCGCAGATCCTGGCTCCGCGCGGCATCCGGCGCGAACCATTCGGCGTTGACGTAAAGCACGAAGAAGATCGCGCCGTTGCCGAGATCGTTCGGCAGGAAATTGTGCGGCTCCCAGGGATTGACCGCGACGATGGAATCTTCTGCGAGCAGCCAGCGCTGCTCGCAGACATCGATCGAGGCCGGCGTCCCGCCGACATGAAAAATCAAGTGCCCCTCGCGATGCGCATGCACGTTGAAGGGCCTGTTCAACTGATAGACCGTCGCGCGACCGAACCGGCCGTGGAAGACGGCAAGCGCGCGGCTCATGCCTTCCCTCCCGCTGATTTTGTCTTTGCGACAAGCGTTCAACATCGGGAGGAACAATGCAAGCGCCGCGAAACCTCAATTTTCCTCAACGGCTTGGCCGAGACACATCCCAAGCCGTCGAGGTTGATTTCGCATCCGCAAAAACTACGTCAGTACTTCTTACACTCCGGCACTGTCCGGCTCGGCAGGCCTATCTTGGCGAAGACCGCCGGATCGTAGCCGAGCGTCTGGTTCACGTTCGGGATCACCTTGACGACCTTGCTGAACAGCGCGCCCTTGCCGTCATCCACCACCTCGGTGACGAAATTGGTGCCGATCGCCTGCCGGTTGGAATCGAGCTTGATCTTGCCGTTGGGCGCGTCGAGTTCGATCTTGGCCAGCGCCTCCTTCAGCTTGGCCTGGTTGTTGGAGAGGTCGCCATTGACCTCGCGCAGCGCCAGGATCAGGGCCATCGTCGAGCCGTAGTAATTGGTGGCCAGCAGCGACGGGCTCGGGAAGCGTTTCTCCGGCGGGAAGGCGTCCTGATAGGCCTTCACGAATTTCTGCCAACGCGGATCGTCCCAGGTGTCGGCCTGACCGCTCGCCGCGATCGTGCCGATCAGCGCGTTCTTGGCGCTGCCTTTTGCGGACAGGATGGTCTGGTCGACCAGAATCGAGCCGCCCATCAGGTGCGCCTTGCCCCCGGCCTGCTGGTATTGATTGAGAAAATTGACGGCATCCGCACCACCGAGACCGAGATAGATCGCATCGACGTCGTCAGGCAGCGCGGCGATGACCGAAGCAAAATCCTTGGTGCCGAGTGGCACCCATTGCCGGTTGGTGACCTGCCCGCCGGCGCCGCAGAAATCCAGCACCAGGCCGAACACCTGCGTGTAGACGAAGGAATAGTCCTCGCCGACGGTTGCGATCTTCTTGTAGCCCTTGCTCTCATAGGCATATCTGCCGAGCCCCACCTGCCACTGCGCGCCGTCCATGTTGTATCGGAAGAAGTTCGGCGACGGATCGACATAGGTCGTTTCCTGCGCGCCGGAGGCGGCATTGATGAAGGTAAGCTCGGGATGGGTTTTCGAAAAATTCTTGACCGCGATGCCCTCGTCGCCTGACAGAGGCGACAACAGGATCTGCACCTTGTCCTGCTCGATCAGCTTGCGCACGGCACGGACCGCGGAGTCCGGCGTGGCGTCGGTGGAGGCCACGACGAATTCGAGCTCCTTGTCGCCGACTTTCTTGCCGAGCACGTTCAATGCCGTCTGGTGGCCGCGCATGCCGTCCTCGCCGAGCACCGTATAGGTGCCTTCCAGCGTCGCGGTCACGCCGACCTTGATCTTCTCCTGAGCCATGGCTGCGCTCGACAAAAACAGGCTCGTGAGCGCGACCACACCCAAACAGCTCTTCAACATCGAACTCCTCCCTTTTGCATCGCCAGCATGCATTTTCGAGATCGTTACTGGGCTTTTGGCGCATGAGACCGCCCACAACCCGCGACCTTTTTGAAGTTGCCGCAAGCTAGCTGATGACGAGGCCATGGCGCGCGTCATCCGGGCCTTGAAGCTTAACGGGCAGTCTCATTTTGAATGATGCACCGCAACGCACCAATCCCGAGACGACGGCGGTTAAGCTCTCCAGATGCGACCATCAAAAAACTGCACCGTCAAAGCACCCACCGCTGTCATCGCCCGGTTTAACCGGGCGATCCAGTACGCCGCGGCCGTCCGCTCAAGCACTGCGGTCTCTGGGATACTGGATGCCCCGCTTGCCGCCTTCGCTAAAGCTCCGGCGCGCCCTTGAGTTCGTGGCCGCACCGGAGCCCTGGCGTAGGCGGGAAGCGGGGCATGACCGCGGGAGTGTGGCGAGCATTCTTCAAACCGAGCTTCAACGCTCCCGCGGCGCAATTTCGTCCGGGTCCTGCTCAACTCGGAGCGCGATCAATCGCTGTTCTCACGCTCGGGTAAGGGAAATACAAGTCTGCACCGAAAACCCTCCGGCTCGAAAGCCGGCTCCCAAGACCCCCGAACCGACGCGATGCAGAGCTCGATCAAGCTGGTGCCGAAACCTTGTCGATCCGGCTTGGATACGGCGGGCACGCCGACTTCCTGCCACCAGATGCTCAGGTCGTTCACGGTGCGGCTCCATTCGATCCGAAGCTGCCCGGTTGGAACGGAGAGTGCACCGTACTTCATGGCGTTCGTGAGAAGCTCGTGCACGATGAGAACGAGATTACGGGCCTGTTCCGCCGGAAGCATCACATCAGCGCCGTGCATGACGACCTGCTCAGAGGTAATGCCCTCCAACTCGTTTCTGAAAATCGTTGTGAGCAAAGCGCCAGTCGGCTGTTCGGTCAGAAGATCGTTGGTTCTCCTGATTGCCTCGAAGCGGCGCAGGAGCCGTTCCGCCGCCTCGGGCTCGTGCTGAAGCGTCCGTTTCGTGATCGCATGAAGCACCGAGAAAGTGTTTGCCCTGCGGTGCTCGAGCTCCCGAACCAGGACGTTCATGGCCCGCTGCCGTTCGTAGGCGCGTTCGAGCAGCTTCCGGCACAAGAGGCCGAACGCCACGAGGATGAGGGCGAAGAACAGCAGCCACGCCGTCTCGGAGCGCTCTTGGGCGGAAAGCGCATGGATGACGAAGTGAGGCTCCCTGAAAGCCCACCACACGAGAACGAGCGCTCCGATGCTGACTGCCATCCCGGCAGGCGCCCCGGCCACGATTGCCGCAACTGGAATAGCCGGGAAGAAGCCGGCAAAAGGTATGGCCGCTCCCGCCGTGAACACGACCAAGGTCTGGAGAACGGCGCCCAATAGCGTCGCGGCCAACGCGACCGCCAAGGCACGCAAAGAAACCGGCCGTATCCGAAGGATCACTTCGGCAATACGATCGAAAGGGTCAGGGCGCCCCGCGGAGGTACCCGGCCCCGCAATCGAAGGGCGGGGCGCTTCCAATGTGGATACGACAGGCACTGGTTAACACCTTGAGATTCATCCATATTACTCGTGGACAGGAAGCTGTCCATTTCTTATTGACGCTGTGGGACAAACCCTCTTCGAGGCTTCGAATGCCGCCCATGTCGAAATGATGGGAGAGCACAGGCCGGTGGACACGGTCTTTGCCGTCCAAGGGCTCCCAAGCCGGACGTCCTGTTGACGATGAATCTGACGGCCGTGACAAGGGGGACGACGATTGGTTGTGCTGGCTGCCGGCAGCAAGGCATCCTGCAATTGATGTCGGCTGCGCGGAAGAGCCGCCGCGCGTCGTCGCACGTCACGCGCTCGATCCGTACGAGCGGCAAAGAAGACGAACGAGACGACGAAGAGAGGACCAGATGCCGGATGCAGCCGCCTCGCCCGATCCCCGCATTGCAAGCGCTCCCGTGACATCAGGCATGCTGGAGTCTTTGCGCGCGATCGTGGGCGACAAGGGCCTGATCCTCGACGAGCACGACAAGCAGCCGTTCCTGACCGACTGGCGCGGTTCGCTGGCCGGACGGGCCGCGGCCGTCGTGCGTCCGGCAAATACCGAGGAAGTCTCGAATGTCGTCAAGCTCTGCCACGACAACGACATCGCCATCGTGCCACAGGGCGGCAACACCGGCTTGATGGGCGGCGCCACGCCCTGGCCTGATCACACTGGCATCCTGCTGTCGCTCGGCCGCATGAACCGCGTGCTGCATGTCGACCCGGTCGGCTACGCCATGACCGTGGAGGCGGGCTGCATTCTGCAGACCCTTCAGGAGACGGCGGCAGGCCACGACCGCTTCTTCCCCTTGAGCCTCGGGGCCCAGGGTTCGTGCATGATCGGGGGCAATCTGTCGACCAATGCCGGCGGGGTGCAGGTGCTGCGCTATGGCAATGCGCGCAATCTGGTGCTGGGGCTCGAGGTCGTGCTGCCGAGCGGCGAGGTCTGGGACGGGCTGCGCGCGCTGAAAAAGGACAACACCGGCTACGACCTCAAACACCTGTTCATGGGCGCGGAAGGCACGCTCGGCATCATCACCAAGGCCGTGCTGAAGCTGTGGCCGACGCCCAAGGACGTGTGCACCGCCTGGCTGGCGATCCGCGATGTCAAGGCCGCCGTCGACATTCTGTCCGCGGCCTACGCCGCCTCCGACGACAATGTCGGCTCCTGCGAACTCATGAGCAGGGCCTGCACCGACCTGGTGCTCCGCCACGTGCCCGGCCTTCAGGATCCGCTCAAAGCGGAGACCGATTGGTATCTTCTGCTCGAATGGTCGTCCTCCCGGCCGCGCCAGGACGGCGCCACGGGCCTATCGGACAAGATGGAGCAGTTTTTGGCCGACCAGCTCGAAGCTGGCCGCGTGCTGGACGCGGTGATCGCGCAGACCGAGACGCAGTCGCGCAACATGTGGCGGATTCGCGAAAGCGTCGCCGAGGCCTCGCGCGCCGACGGGCCGGGCCTCAGCTACGACGTGTCGGTCGCGGTTTCCAAAATTCCAGAATTCATCGACCAGGGCATCAAGGCCGTGCTCGACATCCTGCCGACGATCCGCCCCTATCCGCTCGGTCATATCGGCGACGGCAACCTGCACTTCTCCTTCATGGGTCCTGTTGGCATGGACCGGCAGACACTGACCCAGTACTCCGCTGCCATCACCCGGGTCGTGAACGATCTCATCACCTCAATGAGAGGTTCGATCTCGGCCGAACACGGCATCGGCATCGACAAGATCGACGAGCTGGCCCGCTACCGGTCGAAAACAGAACTCGACGTCATGCGCGCGATCAAGCGGGCGCTCGACCCGAAGAACATCATGAACCCGGGCAAGGTGCTGCGGCTGTGATGCGGTGATCGAGCGCATGGTCCGATACGTGGGATCAAAGGTGAGGCGCGGTAGCAAAGGCAAAACCAGCCTACGCTGGAATACGCGCCGAAGCGTACAATTCTGCCCGCTCGAATCGAGCAGCTCGGCGACCGGCACCGACGCTTGAGCGAAGCGCCTGCTGGCATCATCAGAAGCGAGCGACGCCTGCAACTAGCTCTTTCCATCGCGGATCAGCGAGAAAGGCAAGTCGCCGGTGAACTTCTCCACTTGGGAGGGCGATCTCAGAATTATTCCGCGCATTTGCGAAGGGAGATTGGCTAGAAGCTCCGCGTGCCGAGCTCGACTGCGTGTCGGATAGGTCCAAACCCAGTCTCTGAAGAATGGCCAGTCGAAGCGTTCGGGACACCCAGCCCCGACATCACCGCGCTCGCGGCCGTAGTTCCGGATGGTTCGCCAGACGGCCCGCGGAAAATAGATGTAGCGCGCCAGGTCGAGCCAGATCACGGCTTCGGCTCGCGGCAGCCGCAGATCGAGATGGCTCGAGTAGTTACCATCCATGACCCACGCATCACGCGCGGCAACTTCAGCCATTTTCTCGCGAAAGCGCCCGGTCTCCGTGGGCGACCAACCCGGATTCCAGTAGAGGGCATCCAGATGCACAACGGGAAGGCGGAGACGATCGCCAATGCGGCGCGCAAGCGTCGACTTGCCGGCACCGCTCGGACCGAGGATGAGAATGCGCTTCGGAACAGCAGTTGGTGTCGACAACATCGAATGCACACTCTTCGTAGCGCCCTGAGGCAGGAACGCAGCGGTAATATCGAAGTAGTGGCAGTTCTGCTCACAAGTCCACGGTCTACGGGTTGAAAAGGCCAGATGCGAATGTTGGCCCCACCACCCTAGGATGCCATTCGGGCGAGACGGTAGACCGACATGGCCTTGCTGACGCCCTTCAGTTCCGCCTCGCTCTTCGTCACCCTGTATGGCGCAATGATGTCCGCCACATCAGGCGCGCCGTAGACGTCTTCGGTGATGCAGATCTCGTCGCCGTCGGCGAGGTTCTGCACCCGCGCTGCGATGTTCAC
>NZ_JAFATE010000831.1 GCF_019244115.1 Bradyrhizobium sp. | reverse complement strand
GCGCAAGCATCGCGGCGCATCCGATCCCACCGTCAGGCTCTACGCCCGCGACGCCGCGGGCCTGATGATGGAGCTTCGATCTGACCCGGCCGGCTGGAGGCCGAACGATGTCCGCAGCTACTTCCTGGAGCGCGCGAGCAATAGCGGGAGTGGCACGATGGAGAAGATGACGACGAGCCTGCGGGCTTTCCTGCGCTATCTCGCAGTCGCAGGCCGTTGTCAGGCAGGTCTCGACGGCGCCGTTCCGGCCTACGCTCATTGGCAGCTTGCCGACATGCCCCGGTATCTGTCGACCGAGCAGGTCGACCGGCTGATCGCTGCCTGTGACGCGCCGGTGCGCGCCGGCGTGATCGTGCGATCGTTCTTTTGTTGGTGCGCCTCGGCCTACGGGCCGGTGACGTGGCGCAACTGCGTCTCACCGATATCGAGTGGCAAACAGGATCGCTGCGGGTCTGCGGCAAGTCGCGCTACGAGGTCCGGCTGCCGCTTCCGCAAGACGTCGGGGATGCGATCGCCGCCTACCTCGAATGCCGGCCGTCTACCCGCCGGCGCGATCTCTTGTTCCTGCGCACGATCGCGCCGTGCCGGCCATTCCGACGAGGCGACGGCATCTCGTCGGTGGTGAAGCGCATCATGAAGCGGGCCGACATCGTGGCGCCGGTCAAAGGCCCACGCTCTGCGGCACACCGCGGCGACCGAGATGCTGCGCCATGGCGTGCCGCTCGACAAGATCGGCCTCGTCCTTCGGCATCGCGGCATCGACACGACGGCCTATTACGCAAAGGCCGACGTCGCGCTGCTGAAGCAGGTTGCTCAGCCCTGGCCGGAGGCGCTCTGATGCTCGACGCCATCGAGACCTATCTCGCGCTCCGCCGCGCCACGGGCTTCGCGATGTCGACCGCGGAGTACCTGCTGAAGAGCTTTGCCGCCTTCGCGGCCGAGCGCGGACAAACGTACGTGGTGACAAAAACAGCGATCGACTGGGCCGCGCTCGGACCGTCCGTCGCGCAACGCGATGCACGACTCAGAGCCGTCTGTCGCTTCGTACGCCATGTCCGGGTGGAGGACGTCGGGCACGAGCTGCCGCCGGCAAATCATTTCGGCGCCCGCAAGAAGCGTCGCACGCCGCACATCTACACAACAGACGAGATCAGTCGGCTGGTCGAAGCTGCGCTGCGGCTTCGGCCAATGCGCAGCTTGCGCCCGCACACGCAAGCGACCTTGATCGCGCTGCTCTCATCCACCGGGCTCAGGATCTCCGAAGCCCTGAAGCTGACGATCGCGGATGTGACCCGCGACGGTCTGCTGATCCGCGAGACCAAGTTCCGCAAGACACGACTGGTGCCGCTGCACGACACGGCGGTCGCCGGCTTGCAGCGATACCTGGCACGTCGCGGGCCCGGCTCAGACGATGATCCGGTCTTCATCGACAAGCGCGGTCGGCCGCTACGCTACATTGCCGTCAAGGAGACCTTCGACAGGCTGGTCGACAAGGCTAGCATCAGATCGACGTCGGCTCGCCGTCCTCGCCTGCACGATCTACGGCACACGTTTGCGGTGCGCGCGCTGCAAGGCAGCCCTACCGGGCGAGGCCGGTGCGGGGCGCACATGGCGGCACTCGCGACCTACATGGGTCACGTCAACATCTACGCGACCTACTGGTATCTCGAGGCCACGCCCGACCTCTTGCGCGATGTCGCCACGGCCGGCGAAGCGTTCATGTCCGAAGGGAGGTCAGCATGACGCCGATCGCTCCCCTCATCGAGACGTTCCTGCGCGACATACTAGCTTGCTAACGGGGCGCCAGCCGGCACACGAGCGACTCCTATGCCTCGAGCTTCCAGCTGCTGTTCGTGTTCGCCGCCGACCGGCTCAAGGTCAAACCATCGGCGCTGACGCTCGAGCAGATCAATGCCGGGCTCGTCAGCACCTTCCTCGAGCATCTTGAGGACGAGCGCAAAAACGCAGCCGTGACGCGCAACGTTCGCCTGGCGGCGATCAAGTCGTTCTTCCGCTTCCTCGAGTACCGGCAGCCGGCAGCGCTCGAGCAGATCCGCCGTGTACTGGCGATCCCGTTCAAGAAAACTGACACGCGCCTGGTGCCCTACCTTCTGCGCGAAGAGCTCCAAGCCGTGCTCGACGCTCCCGATCCGGCGACACGCGATGGCATCCGCGATCGCGCAATGCTGCACGTGGCGTCTGCGCAGGGCTGCGCGTCTCCGAGCTGACGGGCCTCAACGTCGATGACATCGACCTGCCTTCGATGAGCATCCGCGTGCTCGGCAAGGGACGCCGGGAGCGGACACTGCCGTTGTGGAAGCCGGCGGCCGCTGCACTGCGCGCCTGGCTCGCCATCCGTGGGCAGGTCGCGACACCCGAGGTGTTCGTCAACGCCCGTGGTGAGCCGTTGAGCCGATGGGGCTTTGCCTATCTGCTCAGGCAGCACGCCGCGACTGCGGCTCGCAAGCAGCCCGGTCTCGCCAAGAAACGCGTCTCGCCCCACGTGCTCAGGCACACCTGCGCGATGGTCGTCCTGCAAGCGACCGGGGACATCCGGAAAGTGTCGCTATGGCTGGGCCACGCTACGCTGACGACCACCGAGGTCTACACGCGCGGCGATCCAACCGAGAAGCTCGATGCGATGGAGGCGATCGTGCCGCCCCATCTGCGGCGCGGCGTCTTCCAGCCCACCGACAAGCTGATCGAACTCCTCAGGCGTACCTCGTAATGGAGAGCGGGGTTGGCGGTGATTAGTGCAGGAGCGCGATCAAGTTGCCGCCAGCTCCCCATTACCGGCTTTGCCCATAAGGCAGGAGTTGTAGGCGATGGTCGTATAGGCACAGTCCTCGCAGCGCGCGACATGGCCGCCGAGCTCCGCCGTGCGGCAGCGCTCGATCGCCGACATCACCTTCAACTGCTGGAGGCTCACATGGTGGGCATTGGCTTGACGCCACGCCGGTCCATGGTGGCGGAAGATATCCGCAACCTCCAATCCTGGACGCGCCATCCGCCTTCCGCTTAGGCCGGTGGGCTCGTTCTTCTTGGACGTCAGCGGCGTGAGACGATCCAGCGGGCTCATGACCTCGCGGATGGTGTTGGTGGCAACGCGGGTGTAGAGCGCCGTTGTCTCGAGCTTGGCGTGACCGAGCAGGACCTGAATCACCCTGATATCGATGTTTTGTTCGAGCAGGTGGGTTGCGAAGCTGTGGCGCAAGGTGTGCGGCGTCACCCGCTTGGTAATCTCGGCCATGTCGGCCGCAGCGTGGCAGGCGCGCGTGAGCTGGCGTGTCGTCATCGGGCTGGCCGGCTTCAGTCCCGGAAACAGCCAGCCCTGCGGGCGGCCAATGCGATACCAATCGCGCAGAAGTTCGAGCAGCACCGGAGAAAGCATCGCGTGGCGATCCTTGCGGCCTTTGCCCTGCTCGACGCGCAGCATCATGCGTTCGGAATCGATGTCGGACACCTTCAGCGCGACGACCTCAGCGACGCGCAGCCCCGCGCCGTAAGCGACGCTGAGCGCGGCCTTGTATTTGACGCTCGGCGCCGCCTCCAGAAAGCGCGCCACCTCTTCCGGGCTCAGGACAACCGGAATCTTGCGTGGCTCGTGCATGAACGACAGGTGCTTGGCAAGCTCGGGCCGATCGAGCGTCACATTGAAGAAGAACCGCAGCGCCGAGACCGTGGCGTTGATCTTTGGCGCATGGGCGCCGATCGACGCCAGATGCAACCGGAAGCCCCGCACGTCCTCCGATTGTGCCTGGTCGGGAGAGCGGCCGAGGAACATCGCGAAGTCCTTGACCCTTTGCACGTAGTCATGTTGGGTCTTCGGCGAGAGCCTGCGGATCACCATGTCTTCGATCATGCGCGGGCGCAACGGGCTGATGGCCTGCTTGGTCATTGGGGATGCTCCTGTCTTGAAAGAGGTTGTCGAACCCCTCGATCTCAAGACAGGACGCCCCGTTGCGCTATCCTCTTGCCTCCGTCGCCAGCCCCGGCGTTCTACCGCGCGAGCGGTTTAGTCCCTTGACCGAAAGGCGGCAACGCCATTTTGCTGGAACTCCCCTGCTTCGACGATCAGCAACTGAGATAGCAGTAACGCCGAGACACGCTCGGACTGCTCGCCCCGCCGTACTTGAGGCTACG
>NZ_JAFATE010000635.1 GCF_019244115.1 Bradyrhizobium sp. | reverse complement strand
CGAGGGCAGCAGGACCGTTGCCGATTTTGCTTAGACGGACCAGAGAGATCCCCCTCATTTTCATAAGCTTGCACGCGCGATCAGGCTACAAACCGCAGGGCGGGCAGTCTAAGGGGGCGTTTGTTGCGGGCCCCCGCAACCAAGTTTGATGCTGAAACCAGCGTAAATTGGAAAAGCCGCCCCCTTGGGGCGGCTTTTCCATTTCTTGGAATCGCCACCGAGTAACCACGTCGTTAGCCGATCGGGAAGTGCACGATCACCTCCCTACGATTGGGCATTTGCTGGGTTCAATACCTGCCGCTCCAGCCACCCCATTAACACCTGCCAGGCTTGGGGAGGGACGAGCGAATGCGCCGGAAATCGGGGCTTTTCGCAACTTTGATTTTGTCTCCGGACCCGGTTTGCCGGTTCTGAGGCGGTAATCGGCAAACGTTTGTTTGCAAATATTCCCGCTGTACGGAGGCTGGCGACGGAGACTGGTTCGATCACGACTGCCGCCCGTGGCTCATAGTGGGTCGTCTGTGCGTCTTGCCAGATGAGCCTACGCACAGCACAAGCGAGCCGCTGGATTGTACAGCAACGCACAATTGATTTTTTGACTGCATCGCTCAATGGTTGACGGGGTCACAGAGCTTGTTAGAATTTCAGGAATTACTAGGCTGGCGGGAACAATGGTGGGGGAAAACAAGTTCGACGCGACCGCGTCGATACTTGGATACCTTTATCAATGCAGATACGCGCTCTATGCAGCAATAGTGGCAACGCGGCAGAATCCGGGCGCGGAGATCTCAATCGAGAAGTTCGACGATGTCGCGTTCGAGCTGAGCGGCTTACCGATCGAACTGATCCAGACCAAGCATCACGTCGGAAAGCAAGGAAGCCTTAGTGACGCGAGCGCGGATCTTTGGAAAACGCTTCGCGTCTGGTCAGATCGAGCCAAAGACGATGTTTCTATCCTTTCCTCGAACAAATTCTTTCTGATTACAACTGGGAGAGCGCCGGACAAGTCGGCTGCCTCCTTTCTCAAGACAAGCGACCGTGATGAAGAGGCGGCCCTGGCACTTCTTGAGGGCGTTGCGGCGAAATCCCAAAGTGCAACCAATGCAGCTGCCTACAAGGCGTTTATGGCCTTGTCGCCGGAAGCACGCCTATCACTGCTTCACGCGGTAGCAGTGCTTGACAACAGCTCGTCTGTTAATGACGTGTACGGCGACATCGAGGCTGAGCTTTTTCACGCCGTTGCAAACGAACATTTACCTCTATTCGTGGAGCGACTTGAGGGGTGGTGGATCGGATTGGTTATCCAGTCCCTCTCTTCACCCGCCAACAGCTCAATTCCCGTCACTGCGGTAGATGCCAAAATTGATGAGCTGCGAGAGAGCTTCCAGCGCGACACACTCCCGGTCGACTTCGCTGACGCAACACCAAGCGAAGCAATCGTAGCTGAGTTGGACAAACGTCCCTTTGTTTCGCAGCTTCGTCAAATCCAGGTTGGGAACAAGCGCATCGAGTGGGCGATCCGCGACTATTACCGGGCGTTTGAGCAGCGATCTCGTTGGGCTCGCGAAGAGTTACTCGTGGGCAACGAGCTCGATTT
Organism: Bradyrhizobium sp.; assembly: GCF_019244115.1. Lineage (GTDB taxonomy): Bacteria > Pseudomonadota > Alphaproteobacteria > Rhizobiales > Xanthobacteraceae > Bradyrhizobium. Next base: position 5,658 of record NZ_JAFATE010000635.1, on the reverse strand, counting down.
CTACGAGCGTTCATTGATTGAGGCTTGGGAGCCTCGTTTCGAGGCAGAATGTGAACAGCTAGATGCGGGATGTAATGAGGCGCAGAAGATCAGAGCCGGACAAAAAGTCTTCGCCTGGGTCGAACAGCAGGCTGAGTTTCCGCTTCGATCAATCCGGCAGCGATTTTTAACACATGGCAGTTTTCACATCCTGGCAAACCGGTTTGCCGTTGGATGGCATCCGGATTACGAGAACCTGAGGGTGAGCGATGACTGACGAACCCACGCACGAGCGTGGCGGTCGCACTTGGGCCTCAAGACCTGCAGAGCAGGCGAACTTATTCAATCCAGCGTTCATGGCGGCGCTTTCGTGCCGCATGGTTCAAGACTACACAAAGAAGGCTCGACAGCCCATGCCGTTCGCTTTGGTTTTTTTGCTGCCAGCAGTTGTCTTGCACCGTCGCTCCCGGGAGAATTTGCCAAAGAGCACCGCGACAGCACTGCTGCCCTGGCTTCAGACGAATAAAGAGCAGTTAGTTACGTTCGCCGAACGGGTCCGGATGATGAAGCCGATGATGCAACAGGGCTTGATGTTCGCGTTGGCTCAGGAACACCTTGCCGTCGAAGCCGGCGCACTCACCATCGGGCGGACCGGCTTTCCTGCCGCGCTTCCCAAGAGTCTCCGGCTTACGGATGAATCGCGTGAGTGCTTAGAGAGAGCAGCATTTCTTGGAAGGTGGTTTGCTGCGGCTGGAACTGCCGCAACGATCATGGCTGCCTGGGGAGTAACTCCATGACGATGCAAATCGCTAAGATTGTCCTATACAGTCATGATGATCACATTCGAGAACTTTCACTAAACGTCGGGCGGTTGAACGTTATTACCGGGGCATCGAAGACGGGCAAGTCGGCCCTTATAGACATCATTGATTACTGCATGGGGCGCGGCGATTGCTATGTCGCCGAGGGCGTGATCCGAAAGCACGTTTCGTGGTTCGCAGTCCTGTTCCAGTTGGCCGAAAGCCAATTGTTTGTCGCGCGCCGTAATCCGGGTCCAGGCATCAAGACAAGTCCTGATGTTTATATCCAACGTGGCCACACGGTAGCAACGCCGCCCTTCAGCGCCCTCCAGAAGAATACGACGGTTGATGCGTTGGAAAGCTATCTTGGTGCCTCAATCGGCATCAGCGAGAATGAGCATCGCCCGGCGGCGGGGCAAACGCGTGCCCCGTTGGAGGCAAATATTCGGCACGCGCTGACGTTTTCGATCCAAGATCAGGACGAGATCGACAGCAAGAACGTCTTGTTTCATCGACAGGGCGACAATTTTATTGCTCAAGCGATCAAAGACACGTTCCCATATTTTCTGGGAGCAATTGATGAAGACCGCTTACTTAAGCTTTCGCAGTTGGATGCGGAGAAGCGCGCTCTTCGGCGACTGGAGCGACAGCTGAAGGAGGCGTCTGAAGTCGATGATGCCGATTTCCCCCAAGCGCGCACTCTACTGGATGAGGCACGCTCGGTAGGCCTGGTTGGAGAAAACGTCTCTGTCCCGGACTACCCGGCAGCACTTTCGGTGCTGAAAGACGCGGTTCGTCAGGACGTACTAACAGAGCAACTCGTTGTCGGCGACGGTGAGGGAGTTCTTGCCGAACTCAGAAGCGAACGAGGGAGGATGCGTCGCGAGTTGGAAACAATCAAGCTGGAGCTGCGGGCTACGGCCGCATTTCGATTGGAAAGTACCGGATATCAGCGGGAAGCCAAGGAGCAACGAGCTAGATTGAGCGCGGTTGGCCTTTTCCGTAAGGAGGTGGCGGAACACCAACAGTGTCCTCTTTGTGAATCGGTGCTCGAGGTAGCCGTTCCATCGGCTGCTCAGGTCGCGGATGCCCTGCGGGTAGTTTCAGAAGAGCTTGAGGCAGTCGAAGTTGAGAACCCACGGATACAATTCCGGCTGGCTTCACTACAGGAGACGGAAAGGCGCATCGAAGAAAGCCTTCGCAACAACAACGCTCGCATTCTCGCGCAAATTCGTGAGAACGATTTATTGCGGGCGCAGCGCGACAGTTTCATTCAGCAGGCGCGGACAATTGGGAAGATAACGCAGTACTTAGCCGGCGTGACGGCCAGTCAAGACAACTCCGCTATGGTTAGGGCGATCGATGAAGCCAAGCTGCGGGTCAGGGCACTAGAACGCGAAATTGATGGAGAGTCTGATCAGGAGCGAATTGAGACATATCTGAACATCATTGGTCGATTGATGACTGATTACTCTGCCGATCTAGACCTTGAGCACAAGGGTAGCCAACTGCGATTAGACATACGTAAGCTCACGGTGATAGCCGATACGCTTGATGGACCTGTGCCGCTACAGCGAATGGGTAGCGGCGAGAACTGGGTCGGCTACCACGTTGTTACGCACTTAGCGCTGCACCATTGGTTTCGCAGGAAAGTACGCCCGGTGCCGGCCTTTCTCATCCTCGATCAGCCTTCCCAAGCACATTATCCCCCAGAGCAAGACGCCGACGATGGCTCTCTCGTTTCACTTGAGGACGAGGACAAGACCGCGGTTCAAAAGCTGTTTGCGCTTATCAATAGAGTCACTCAAGAGTTGGCGCCGACCTTCCAGGTCATCCTTATTGATCACGCGGATCTAAAGGAGAAATGGTTTGAGGACGCCGTTGTCGAGCGATGGCGTCAGGGCGACAAATTGGTGCCGCAGGATTGGATCTCATGACAGGTCAAATTGATCGTATACATTTAGTCATGACCCGTATCGCGATCTCGCAAACGAAGTTTTCTCCAGCAATTTCAACCTGATTTCCCTGTCCAGTCCTCTGCCCAAAAAAATTCTTCCATTTTTCAGAAATCTATGCTTCACTCTCCGCGTCCTGATTCCCCCAGAGGGGCGGCTCGCGATCGTCACGGACGTTGGAAACAGGATGCGGTGGACGTGAGGGTGTGCAGCGCGCTTTGGCGCGCCGACGAAAACATCGTCACGGACGAGCGAAGGCGCGTGGTCCTGATCCCCCGACGCTGGGATCAAGTCTTGCGAAGACGTTTCGCAGGGCGACGGTGGCTAGAAAGCCCGGTACACCGGGGAGATCGCGCTATAAGCCGTAAACCATCGCGCAGGGAATGCCGGGTTGCTCCGGCTGGACCTGTGGTACCTGCCGCCTGCATTTTTTTGCTGCAGGCGGGCCATGGGTGCAGCCTGCACCCGGCATTCCCTGCTCCCTCTGGTCTTCAAGAGGGTCACGACAGATGCATCACTCGGGCAATGTCATGCCGCGGGAATGCGTAGGCGTGCCCTGCAACGGCGGCGGTTGGGTTCTGCCGCACCCTGGGTTATGCCGTCGAGGCAGCGGACGCCTTTTGCGATTGGAATTGATCATGCCCCTGTGGACCTGCTTTCAATGCGGCGCGCAGTTTCCAGGTAGCGACGCGCCGCCGCGCGCCTGCCTGATCTGCGAGGATGAGCGGCAGTTCGTGAACTGGCAGGGCCAAAATTTTCTCACGCGCGAGGAGATGCGTGCGCGCTATAAGATCGCCTTCCGTGACGATCTCGGCATTGTCGGCCTGCGCGTCGAGCCGTCCTTTGCGATCGGCCAGCGCGCGCTGCTGCTTCCCGAGGCGGATGGCTGCGTGATGTGGGATTGCGTGCCGCTGGCAACCGACGAGGCGGTGGCCCATGTGCGCGCGCTCGGGGGCTTAAAGGCGATCGCGGTGTCGCATCCGCATTTTTATGGCGCGGTTGCCGACTGGAGCGAGGCCTTTGGCGGCGTGCCGGTCTATCTGCATGGCGACGACCGCGCCTTCGTCACGCGGCCGCATCCTTCGATCGTGCCGTGGTCCGGCGAAACGCAAAAACTCTCGGACGACATCACGCTGCTGCGCACCGGCGGGCATTTTCCCGGCGCCACCGTGCTGCACTGGACCAAGGCCGCGGAGGGCAGGGGCGCGCTGTTCGTCGGCGACATCGCGATGGTCGCGATGGACCGCCGTCATGTCAGCTTCATGTACTCCTATCCGAACTACATTCCGCTCGGCGCGGCCGCCGTCCGGCGCATCGCCGATGTGATCGCGCCGCTCGCGTTCGATCGCATTTTTGGCGCCTGGTGGGACCGCAACATCGCCGCCGGCGCCAAGGCCGCATTCGCGGCCTCGGTCGCGCGCCATCTCGCGGCGATCGCGTGATGGTTTTCCGCCGATGATGGGGCCGCCATGATGGCGCATGTCGAAGCTTCGCCCCCGGGCGGCGTCGCGAACGTCGGCGCCGTGTGGCGGCCGGACATCGACGCGCTGGCGTTTCAGCTCGATGAGCATTCGGCATCGTGCATGGTGCACCGGCGGGCCTTTCGCACGCTGCTTGGCTTCGATCCGGCGCCCGCGGATTGCCTGCGGCATTTTTGCGAACACGAACACGCCTTCAGGTCGGCGGCGACCGCCAAGATCGCGCATAAGGAGCTTCCACCGGGGACGAATCTTCACCTGACCAGTCGTGACATCGCCCGAAAACTGCTATCATCGCCAGTAACAGGATACGGAGAATCTTGATGGCCCAGTCTCATACCGCCCAGCTGCCGGCTATCGGCAGCGATGTCAGCCGGCTTGCCCAGTGCGCCCTCGCGCTGGCGCTCGGCCTCTTCATCGTGGGCGTGGTCGGCTTCTCGCATATCGACGTGGTGCACAACGCGGCCCACGACGTCAGGCACTCCAACGCTTTCCCGTGCCACTAGCCTTAAAGCCATGAACGCGTTTCGTGCGATCGTGTTTGCGGCCGTGGTGGCCGGCCTTGCCACCGGCCTTGCGGTCACCGTGATCCAGCAATTCGGCACCGTGCCCTTGATTCTCAAGGCGGAGGTCTATGAGAAGGCGGCGGAGCATCACGGCGCCGCGGCGCCGGCAATCCCATCGGGATCGATGACGACCGTCGGCCACGGTCATGGCGAGGCAGGCGCGGCGCACGAGCATGCGGCGGAAGCCTGGGAGCCCCGGGATGGGCTGGAGCGCAATGCCTACACCGCCGGCGCCAACGTCCTGACCGCGATCGGATTCGCGCTGATGCTGGCCGCGCTGTTCGCCTTTCGCGGCGGAGGCGCGGGTGCGACCGTGTCCTGGCATGACGGCCTGGTCTGGGGACTGGCGGGATTTGTTGTGTTCACGCTCGCGCCGAGCCTCGGCCTGCCGCCGGAGCTGCCGGGAGTCCCGGCCGCGCCGCTGCTGTCGCGGCAGATCTGGTGGGTGATGGCGGCGGCCGCGACCGCCGCGGGCCTCGGCCTGATTTTTCTGCGCGCCACCGCGCCTGCGGCGATCGCGGGGCTGATTCTGCTGATGCTGCCGCATGTCATCGGCGCGCCCGAACTAACGAGCGTCGAAACCAACGTGCCGTCATCCCTCGCGCATCAGTTCGTCGTCGCCGTCGCGCTGACCAGCCTCGTGTTCTGGTCCCTGCTCGGCGCCCTGACCAGCATCGCCTACGCCTATTTCGATCAGTCGAGCGCCGCGGTCGCGCCGGCGCGCCCGAGCGGCGCCTGAACCGTGACGCGTCAGGCCTCCGCGCCCATGACCCGGATGCGGTCCTGCTGCTTGGACCAGGACACGTAGGCGGCGACCAGGGTCATCGCCGCGAGCCCGGCGGCGCTGACGGCAATCTGCATCGCGAGCGAATCGGGCCCG
>NZ_JAFATE010000634.1 GCF_019244115.1 Bradyrhizobium sp. | reverse complement strand
CAGCGGCGGCGGCTCCGTTTCGTCTATTTCGACGGCACCAATTTGCGCGGCCTGAGCTATGCCGAGCTTCGCGAAGGACCGCCGTCTTTGCTGTAGGGTTCTTCGGCGCTGCGTGGTGGGCGACGATCGCTCGCCAACCGATACTGTCGTCCTGGCGAAAGCCAGGACCCATACCGCGAAATCTATCAAGGGGGCACGCGGCCAGTACCGCCCACGCAACTACGGCTTGGGGTAATGGGTCCTGGCTTTCGCCCATGGGCGCTAAGTTAGTGAACCCATGGTTTGATAGCGTCGTTTTTTCCTGGGTGGCTCGCGCAGGTGGCGGCGGAGAACGGAGAGGGACCGGCGAAGGCAAGCCATTGTGGGCTGCGGAATGATGGCCTGCAGGAGTGAAGCAATGAGCTGGCGGAGTAGTCGCCATGCGGCCGGACGGGTCAGGCGGCGTCGGCCAAGCGGGGAGAGTCCTCGAGTTCGTCGACAAGCGGCTCGAGCAGAAGAATGATCAGCAGATGAGCAAGGATGTGAGGTCTGGCGGACCGTTCGTCAGTTCCCGGCGGCCCCTTCAAACCAATCAAGCTCTTCAGTCGCTTGAAGCCCAGCTCGATCCGCCAGCGCAGGCGATAGAGGGCAAGAACATCATTCATCGTGAAGTCATCCGGCGCAAGTGATGTCACCAGGATGACCCAATCGGCCGCCTCAAGCGTTTGTTTGGAGAGCTGATGGCCTCCCTTCTGCGCGGTCCGGCGCGCCTTGCGTCGTGCCTCAGCAGCGGCTTGTTGCGGCTTCTTGTTGGCGACCAAACGCAAGGCGAGAGCCGGGCCGCGCTTGGGTTTGATCCAGATCGGACAATCGAGCAGACCTCGTTCCGCCGCCTTGCGCAGCTCAGCGATAAGATCGATCGCACGGCCTTTGCAATCGAGCCAATGCGCGCTCTTCCAGCCAGCACGAATGACAAAGTCTGCACCGGCCTCCATCAACCTTGCCATGCGTGCCGGCTGCAAATAGGCCCGATCGGCAAGGCGGATCTCGCCCGCAACCGCCGGGATCCGGTCGAGCCTCTCCCCCTCCTGCTGATCGGTCAGTTCGAAATGGCCAAAACGTTCCTGCGGAAGATCGAACGCACTGTGAATGCGCCACACCTCATTCTTCCTGGCATCTCGCCCCTTCTTCGGCACTGTCGTCGCATCGATGATCCGGATCAGGCGACCACGGCTCGCCTTCGGGGCGGCGGCAGCAAGCGCCTGCCCCACCAGCAGCGCCAGCCAATCCCCACATTGACGCAAGCGGTACAACAACGCCACGTTGGAAATATCGACAAGGCCGACCGAGGCGGCCCATGCCGCCGTCAACCGCAATCCACGCTCACCCAGGCAATAAGCCAGGATCAATCGGAGCAAATCCACCGCATTGCCGACCTCGCGCGCGCGCACGAATGCCTTCGTCTCGCGCGCTGTCAGCTTGAGCGCCTCTGGCCCACCGAGCCGCACTACAACGCCTGTCCAGTCTCGGTTCACTAGCGATTCGGGTGTCATCCCATGCTGGAATCACAAGCAATCCCGCACCACAAGCTTATTTTAGCGCCTATGGGCTTTCGCCAGGACGACAGCGGGGGCGTGGCGGGCGCCTGCTGCCCTCACGACGACCGCTGTTCCAAATTTGCCTCAAAACTGGCATAGCTCAGTCCACGTTCAGTGGGGTGAGCATGGCTAAAGCGGTTCTCGGTATTATCGGCGGTTCCGGGATTTACGATCTGCCCGGTCTGGAAAATGCCCGCGAGGAGGCGATCAGGAGCCCCTGGGGCGAGCCGTCGGCGCCGGTGCGGCATGGCACCATCGCAGGCCTGCCGATCGTGTTCCTGCCGCGGCATGACAAGGGCCATCGGCTCTCGCCCTCCGACATCAATTACCGCGCCAATATCGATGTGCTCAAACGCGCAGGCGTCACCGACCTCGTGTCGCTGTCGGCCTGCGGCTCGTTCAAGGAGGAATTGCCGCCCGGCACCTTCGTGCTGATCGATCAGTTCGTCGACCGCACCCACCG
>NZ_JAFATE010000533.1 GCF_019244115.1 Bradyrhizobium sp. | reverse complement strand
GGCAGGGATGGCGCATGGGGAGGCTCTTCGCGTTCGGGTGGTCAAGGCCGTTGTTGAGGACGGTCTTTCGCGGAACGAGGCGGCGCGGATTTTCCGGGTCGGGATCGCAAGCGCGATCCGTTGGGTGAAAACGTTCGAGGAGACGCGCCGCACGACGGCTTTGCCGACCGGCGGGGATCGGCGTTCTGTGCTGAAGCCGCATCGGGACTGGCTGCTGGAATTGCGGCGTAAGGAGAACGATCTGACGCTCGATGCGATCGCCGAGCGTCTGCTTCGCACGCACGGCGTGGAAGTCGACAAGTCGATGTTGTCGCGCTTCTACGCCGCCGAGGGGATCAGCTTCAAAAAAAACCGTGCATGCCAGCGAGCAGGATCGTCCCGACGTCGCTGAGGGCCGGGAGGCGTGGCGGCAGGCGCAGACCAGTCTCGGCGGCCGACTGATTTTCCTCGACGAGACTTGGACGACCACCGCAATGACGCGTCGTTACGCCTGGTCCGACGTCGGCACACGCGCCATCGGCCATGCCCCGAACGGTCATTGGAAGACGACGACGTTTCTGGCGGGCCTTACCTGCAAGGGGCTGATTGCGCCTTTTGTGCTCGACGGGCCGATCAACGCCGCGTGGTTCCTCGCCTATGTGGAGCAAATCCTCGTCCCCGTTCTGCGCGAGGGCGACACGGTGATCCTCGACAATTTGTCGAGCCATAAGAACGAAGAGGCGGCGCGCCTTATCACCGGCGCCGGCGCACGCCTCCTGTTCCTGCCGCCCTACAGCCCGGATCTCAATCCGATCGAGATGGCCTTCGCCAAACTCAAAGAACTGTTGCGCCAAGCCGAAGCCAGCGATGCCTCTGGGACCTCATCGGCCGCACCCTGAACCTCTTCACCCCCGAAGAATGTGCCAACTATGTCCGTCATTGCGGGTACAATCCGCTTTGATCGCAACAGGCTCTAACCAGAAACTACTATGGTAGATGTGATGATTGAGTGATCGCGAATACCGAGGCTTGGCCCGTCTGTCAGTTCTCACTGATCAAGTGTGCACGCTCGAGGTCGCGCTTAAAGCCGCTCAATACGCTGTTCTTGACACGACCCTTGTAAGACTGTTGCAAGTGTGTTCATCAACTCGCCCAGCAGAGACTATGAACGGATTGCATGCATGCAAACGAGATGTCCGAAATACAGCTCGATTATTCGGTGGTCGGAAGGCAATGGGTCATCAAAAATGCAGGGTGCACGGATCTGGCTCACACGAGGTGGCGTGACCACCCCGAATATTGCCCGACACTGTCGCATATCGTCGAACCAGAGGTCATCTTACCCGGCGTGACTAAGCGTTCTGCGGTAACTGGCCGAGATCGCTGCCGGTTGTTCCGATCCACACTCTGATGCCGGCCAGACGGATGTCAATTCAGCGGAAAGCCCACGTCGCCCTGCTCAAAAGAGCGAGAAAGAACTGAGCGCGGCCGGGTCGCAGTCGATCCGCATGCGTTGACCCTGCCGTGGCGGTGGCTCTTGCCAGGTGATCACCTTGTACACGGTCCTTTCGAAGGGTGGCATGTCAGGCGGCGTCACCAATAAGGTCGCCTTGATCGTGTGGTGAAATAACGGTCCGATCGGCAATTCCTCGGAGCGGAGCACCTCGACCAGACAGGAGCCTGCATCGCGCTTGCTTGCCTGTCCAGCATCGGCAGCGCCAGTCATTGTTAGGAGCAGGATCGTCGCAACGGCAGCGCTCTTCATGGCATCCATCCGTTCATTCGGGAATCAGCGGCCTCGTTGCCGGATCAGCGCTTGGCGGCCGGCCGTCTATTTGATTCTCTGCGGGAAAGTTTAGCTCAAATGAGTGTCGTTTAAAGCGTTTGCGTGCGTTTCGAGCCCAAAGCCTCGAGCCGTTGCCGCAATGGGGCGTCCCGCTGGACTGCGTCGGGCCAAGCCTTGCCCCGGCAAAGCAGCGTAGCTATCTTTTCCACGTGCGGTAATAGCACACGATTTTCCGGGGTGACTTGCCTTGAGCACTGTGAAGACGAGGGTCCCTGGTGTAAAGGTCTCCAGAGGCATTTGGTTCGGGGGATTGGCGGTTCGGACGATTTTCATCGCCATTCTCATCGCGATCACCGCGCGCGTCTCCAGTCCTCAGCTCGAACACCTCTGGTCCCTGTGGGAGACGCCGAGCGACTTTGTCCGGGTCGTGCTGGGGACCGTTGTCTGCGGCTGGCTGTTTGTTCACCTCTTCATCCTGCCCAAGGATGATGCTGGTTATCGGACCTGGCTCTACCTCGGCTTTGTTATCCTGCCGCTGCCAATTCTTTGCGCGGTGGTCATCTGGTAAGATCGGCAAAAACCGACGCCTAATTCGGATTGGCAAGCGTGGCCTCGCCCATCGCACATTCGCGCCAGACTGGCGTCATGCAGGTGGCCGGCCAGCCGCCACCGAGCGCCATGAACAGGGCAGCCGTGTCGGCGAGCCGATTGGCTTCGGTCTGCACGCGAATCACCGAGGCTGTTAGATACGTCTGTTGCGCGTTGAGCACCGCCAGCTGATTGACCTGACCCTCGTTCAACTGCTTCTCGACAATGTCGAGGCTGGCCTTGGCTGTCTCCTCCGCGTGCACGGCCGCCTTCACGGCATGCGCGTCGGCCTGCAAACCGCGCAATGCGTCCGCAACATTCTGGAATGCGGTGATGACGGTCGTACGATACTGCGCCTCGGCCTGCTCCAGTGCGGCTTCGGCTGCCTTCTGCTTGTTGTAAAGGGTAAAACCATCGAAGATCGGCGCAGTGACGCTCGCGGCGAGCGTGTAGAAACCGGTTCCCGGCGCAAAGCTTTGGGCAAAGTTGTACCCGCTCGTTCCCCCATTGGCTGAGAGCTGGAAGTTCGGGAGTCGAGCGGCGATCGCGACGCCGACCAGCGCACTGGCTGAATGCATGGCGGCTTCCGCAGCTCGCACATCAGGACGCTGGTCCACCAGCTTGCTTGGCAAGCTGACCGGCAGGTTCGCCGGCAGCTTCAACCGCGCGAGCTCAAACTTCTGCGTGATTTCATCAGCGGATAACCGTCCGGCCAGGGCCGTAAGCAGGTCGCGCTGCAGAGCAAGCTGTTTCTGCAGCGGCGGCAGCAATTGCTCCGCCGCAGCGAGCGCCGCCTCCTGTGCCAGCACATCCGCCTTAGCGACCTGACCGGACTCGTGCTGACGCTGGAGGATCCCGAGCAGCCGGCGCTCGATCGCGATGATACGCTCGGTGGCGGCGATCTGGCCACGGAACGATGCTTCCTGAATCGCTGCGGTCACGACATTGCTGGTCAGCGTGAGATAGGCGGCCTCGAGCTGGAACAGTTGCTGCTCGGTGACGGCGTCGAGATTCTCAACCGCGCGGAAATTGGCGCCCCAGACGTCCGGCACGAAGCTGACCGTGAGCTGATGGGTCACCAGCGAGAAATGGGTCTGCGGGACCGCACCGAGGTCGCCGCCAAACACGGTGCCGGCATTCGACTGCAAGATTTGCGAGGAGGTCGAATTGCCCGTGACCTGCGGCGCCCAAAGGCCACGCTGGGCCAGTGCATTGAAGTTTGCGACCTTGATCGCGGCCTCAGCGGACTGCAGGTTGGGATTATGATTGACCGCGTCCCTGACCAAGTTATTGAGCGGCGGAGAGCGAAAAGCCGCCCACCATCGCGCCGAGACATCCGCGCCTGTGATGAAATGCTGGCTCGCGATACGTGGCCCTCCCGACCCCGCCTCCGGCTGAAGGAGTTTTTTGCCGGGCAAGAAACCAGCGACCGGAGGCGCAGCCGGCGGCTCGAAGTTCGGGCCGACGCAGCCCGACACAGCCAAGGCAACTCCCCCTACCAGCAGGCGGTAGGCAGCAAATCGCGGTCGATGGTCGGTGCCTCGCAACAGATCGATCCACTTACAACGGTTTTGGCGGGGAGCCCCGATGCCGATCCTAGGTCTGTTCGCCATTTGGCGCACCATCGTCATCGGATGTTTCCGCAGTTTCTTGTGCTAAGAATATCCGCCGTAGCGCGGGCGCAACAACGAGCAGCAGCAGCGGCCCGATGAACATGCCGCCCACCACCACAGTCGCCAACGGCCGTTGCACCTGGCTGCCGATGCCGTGCGAGATCGCCGCCGGAAGCAGACCGACACCCGCCGATAGCGCCGTCATCAGCATCGGGCGCATCCGCTGTTCGGCGCCGCGGAATACTGCTTCGGCTACCCCCATACCCTGCGCTCTCAATTCGCGGAAATAGGTGATGTTGAGGATGCCATCCATCACCGCAACACCGAACAGCGAGATGAAGCCAATCGCGGCCGAGACACTGAAGGCAAGGCCCGCAAAATATAGCGCGATCAAGCCCCCGCCGATCGCAAAGGGGATGCCAGCAAGTGCCAACAGGCTGTCGCGTACCGTGTTGAACAGCCCGTACAGGAGAACCAATATCAGCAGCAGCGTGATCGGAATGACGATGATCAGACGCTGCTTTGCGGTTTGGAGGTCCTCGAATTCGCCCGCCCAGAGAATCTGATAGCCATTCGGCAGCTTGATAGCTTGGGCGACTCGCTCCTGAGCCTCAGAGACGGTCGAGCCGAGGTCGCGGCCACGCACGCTGAATTTGATCGGAATGTAGCGCAGGCTGCGCTCGCGATAGATAAAGGATGCCCCCGTATCGAGCGAGATGTCGGCAAGCTCGCTCAGTGGGATGTAGCCATTGGTGCCCGAGGGAGTCTGATAAGCGACCTTGACATCACTGATGGCCTCGATGTTGCTGCGGTATTGCGGATCGAGCCTCACGGCAACCCCGAACTGCCTGTCGGCTTCGAGCACCGTCGTTGCGTTGGTCCCTCCCATGGCCGCCTGAACCACGGTATTGACATCGCCGGCATTGAGACCGTAGCGCGCCGCCTTCTCGCGATCGACCTTGATGTTGAGATTCGGCTGTCCCAGCAAGTGGAAGACGCCAAGGTCCTCGACACCGCGCACCTTGACCATCTCGGCCATGACCTGCTTGCCGAGCCGCTCAAGCACCTCAAGGTTCGGTCCGACAATCTTGACGGAATTGGCGCCCTTCACACCGGACAGCGCTTCCTCGACATTGTCCTGAATATATTGCGAGAAGTTGAACCCGATGCCCGGCAACTCCTCGGCGAATTCCTTCTGCAATTGTGCGGTGAGCTTTTCTTTCGTCAGATAAGCGGGCCACTCGTCGAACGACTTCAGAGGCGCGAAAAGTTCGACGTTGGAGAATGGCGAGGCATCGCTGCCGTTGTCCGGTCGGCCGTGCTGTGACACGACCGTGATCACCTCGGGATGGCGCAACAGGATCTCCCGCATCTTGCGGGTTGCCTCCGTGCCAGCCTCAAGCGAAATCGTTGGCGGCAGCGAAGCGCGAATCCAGAAATTGCCTTCCTCAAGCGCGGGCAGGAACTCGCTGCCGAGCTGCGAGGCGGCCAGAAAGCTTACTCCCAGAAATGCGGCGCCAATAAGCACCGCGAGCCTCACGTGACGGAGCGCAAAGCGCAGCACCGGCGTGTAAGTAGCGCGCAGGCCCCGCACGATAATGGTCTCGACCTCCTGAATTTGGTCGGGAAGTAGGAGTGCAGCCAGCACCGGTGTGACGGTGAAGGTCGCCAGCAGCGCTCCAAACAGCGCGTAGCCGTAGGTGCGCGCCATCGGGCCGAAGATCTGTCCCTCGACGCCCTGCATCGTGAAGAGGGGAACGAAGGCGGTCACGGTGATCGCGGCGGTAAAAAAGACGGCCCTGTCGACCTGCAATGCGCTCGCAAAGATGATACGAAGCCGCTCCGTCCACCGGTGACCCACGGGCCGCGGTCCGGTCGGCGAAGTCGGATCCTGTCCCCAATAACCCTCGGAGAGTTGATTGAGCAACGCCCGCCTGTGCTCCGCGGGCGATTGGAAGTTGCGGTAAACATTCTCCATCATGATTACGGCGGAGTCGACGATGATGCCGAAGTCGACCGCCCCCAGCGACAGCAGGTTGGCGTCCTCTCCCTGCAGGACCAGGATGATGATGGCAAAGAACAGCGCGAACGGGATGTTAACGCTGACGATGATGGCGCTGCGCAGATCCCCCAAGAAAATCCACTGGATCAGAAACACCAGCACGCAGCCAAAGATCAGGTTGTGCAACACGGTATGTGTGGTCACCCCGACCAACGAGCTGCGATCGTAGAAGGGGACGATTTTTACACCCGGCGGCAGGCTTCCGTCCGAGTTCAGCCTTTGGATCTCAGTCTGCACCTTCGGGATGATGTCGTTGGTGTGCTCAGTTCGCCGCATCACCACGATGGCGGCCACGACATCGTCATCATGGTCCCTGCCCGCGATCCCGAGCCTGGGAACATAGCCGACGGAGACCTTGGCAACATTCTTGATCTGAATCGGTGAACCGCCGGACTGGGTCAGGACAATGTTTTCGATGTCCTGAACGTGATAGCCGTTGGTGACATCGTCGGCGCCGCCGCTGTCAATCAGGCCGACACCTCGTATATTGACCGACTGCTGTCCGATCGAGATCTCTCGGCCGCCAACATTGGTATTGGCGTTGCCGATCGCGGAGATGAGCTGAGGAATCGTAATATTGTAGGCCTCGAGCTTTCCGAGGTCGGCGTTGACGTTGAACTGCTTGGTAGTGCCGCCCCAGCTGTTGATCTGCGCCACGCCGGGAATGGTGAGCAGGCGGCGCGTGACGACGTAGTCCTGCAGCGTGCGCAGGTTGGTCAATCCGAAATGCGGCGGTCCGACGAGCTGGTAGCGATAGATCTCGCCGACCAGGCTCGATGCCTGAATGGTCGGCACCAGGTTGCCCGGCAGGGTCACGTTCTGTTGCAGGCTAATCGAGGCCTGCGTCAGCGCAAAGTAATAGTCGATCCCGTATTTGAAAGTGACCCGGACAAAGGACAAACCATAGAACGAGGTCGAGCGGATATTGACCACGCCGGGCGTCGGATAGAGCCCGACCTCCATGGGTATCGTATAATACTTTTCCATCTCCTCCGCGGAGAGGCCCGGAGCCTGCGCGGTGATTTCGAGAATGACGGGAGCGGGATTGGGATAGGCCTCAACGTTCAATTTGGTAAACGCGACCAGTCCGGCCGCGCAGAATACCAGCAGGCCGAGCACAATGATCGCACTGCGCGTGAGTCCGAACTCAAGGATTGACTTTATCAAGTGGCCCCGCGGAGTCTTGGTTGGTTGGTGCTACGCGCCGATTGCATTCAACCTGCTTCGCCCAACAGCAGCTTGTTGCTCAGGAATACCGCGCCCTCGGTCACGACGGTCTCGCCGGGCTGCAGGCCATCCAGGATCTGAACCCAACCGCCCTGCCGAATCCCGATCTGCACCGTCCGCTTCGTAAAACGCCGGCTGTCGGTCGTGACCCAGACGGTCATGGTGCCATCTCCTTCCCGCACCACCCCTCCTTCCGGTACCGCGAGTGAGTGTGCGGAATTTCCGACCCGTATCACGAAGCTTGCATACATTCCGGAGCGTAGCAGATGCTCGGGATCGTCGACCTCCGAGCGAACCAGTTGCCGATGGGTGGTGGGATCGATAGTCGAGCCGACGGTCGTGACATGCCCTTTGAAAACCCGATCCGGATAGGCCGGCACCCTGACCTCGACCGGCTGACCAGCCTTGTAGGCCGGCGCGTCGGTCTCGATGACATTCGCAATCATCCACATGGTCGAAATGTCGGCTATCGAGAACGGCGCGGGCGCTGTGCCCGGCTGGGTCAGGAATCCCGGTGCGGCATTGCGGGTGACCACCCTTCCACTGATTGGGCTGGGTACCACGAGCGTCGAGTCGATCTTCCGATCGCTCAGGATCTGCTCGATTTCGGCATCCGACTTGCCGAAGATGCGCACGGCGTTCTTGGCCGACTTGAAGTTACCTTCCGCGGTCTGCTCATCGGAGGTTGCCTGATCGACGTCCTTCTGAGCGCTGCCGCCCGCCTTCAGCAGGCCGGTCGCACGCGCCAGAACCTTCTTCTGCAATTCGAGCACGCCCGCACTCGCCAATAGCGACGACTCGGCCTGCAGAAGATCGGGGCTGTCGATCGTGAAGAGGACATCGCCTTGCTTGATGTCGTCGCCCACATTGTAGAAGGCCCTAAGAATTTTTCCCGGATACTGCGAGAAAACCTGAACGAGCATGTTTTCGTTGAAATCGATGGCGCCGATCGAGGTCTTATAGACCTCGAATTCGCGCGTCTGAACTGGTCCGACCTTGATCGAAACAGCCTGCCTCTCCGAGAGTTCAACGAACGGGATATCATTTTCTGCAGACTGCCCCGAACCGGCAGACGGCGATCGAATACCGCTCGTAGTCTCTGACGCCCCAGGGACGACAACCAGTTTGGTCCAGACGAGGAAAACGCCGGCGATCGCACACACGATAGCCAGCACACCCCAGGCGCGCGGGTAATCCCGGAATAGCCTCATTCGAATGCCCTAATGCACGATCAGGTCGCCGCCACGAGTGATTCCTGCTGAGCAATTCGCGAAACTCGGAACGAAGCAAAGAGGAACGAACGCAAACCGAAAGCCTTCAGCAGACAAAGCTGCATAATCGCCCGCTCACCGGCGAGCAAGGACGTCTTCGCTTTAAGGACAATGTTAATTAGCGAAGCTTACGCCACGCTTACCAAACGAGCAGAAGCTTACACTGACCTTACAACGACGCGCATTATCCACCGCCCTGCCCGTCGGCATCACTCCAAAGAGCAGTTGTCTGGA
Source organism: Bradyrhizobium sp. (assembly GCF_019244115.1). GTDB lineage: Bacteria > Pseudomonadota > Alphaproteobacteria > Rhizobiales > Xanthobacteraceae > Bradyrhizobium. The sequence goes on along the minus strand of NZ_JAFATE010000533.1, from coordinate 20,247 downwards.
AATTTCTTTGTACTTGGGTGATCCGTGTGAGTACACTCATCGCATAATTGATACCGCGTCCGCGCTCAATTAAGCGGCGACTACTGACAACAATAGGTTTGTCGCCGAGGTTTGTCGTGGGGCTTGCGATGAATCGAAGCTTTGCCTCCTGGACAGCATTTGCCTCAGCGTTCATCGCAAGCGGGTTGGCGCTGCGGGTGGCTTTCAGACTGGGGCTCGCCGCTCACTATGGCGGGCAGAGCTTCATATCCGAATCGGACACGCAGTCGCGAGTGGCCGCGGTGGCGGGGCTTGCCGCCTTGGTCTCGGCGATCGCTCAGATCATCGAAAAGGCGTCAAAGTAGTCTCGGCTACTAACAGCTTTCGCGAAGACGCGAGGTCGAATATCGCTTCAGCTATCGTTTTGTTGCCTTCGGCGATTGGCGTGTGACTGCTGTGTCGCCGCGCCGGGGCGGCACGACTGGGCTGTTCTGTGCGGTAGGGCCACCAACATAACTCATGCCCTTCTTCGGACCTCCGACAGCGCCCTGCGCAAGGGTCGGCGAAGCCCACAAGCTTCCGACAACGACGATTGCGCAAGTTTTTCTGATCATTTGGCGGCACTCTCTTGGGGTTTTTCGTCGGCTCCGCGAAGCTCAACGGACTGTTTGTTTCAGCTCTTTTTGATTCAGATTATGATCCTATCGCCTGAACCGGGTTCGGAAGATGATGGCGGATTCAGAAGCGACATTTTGGGGGAACGCATGCCTCTTGATCAAGCAAAAATGCTGCTAACCGTTGCGATCGTCACGCTGCCGTGGCCGGCCCGCGCTCAGACGCACAGCACTTCGAGAGTCGAAGCAGCGCCGACCGGCCAACCCTATGACTATATCGTCCACGTACCGAACACGTACGACTATCGCTACAATCCGCAAGTCCGGGACGACCGTCTTTCCTCGGCGAGGCGAATGGTCCGGCAATTTTGCCCCAAGACTCGGGTCGTCGGCGACAATGTCTTCCAGACTGAGATTTTCGGATTGATCACCGGCAAACCAGACTACGTCGTCTATATCCAATGCCGCTAAGAGGCCCGCCATCAGGCGTTATTGCCTTTCCACCGGAGACGCCCAAGGTCACATCGGCGAGAACGACAGTTTCCCCGCCGGCCACCATACGTCGGCCATAGTCGTCTGACGTTGCGACGCACAAGGTGCGGAGAGCGGCCGTCACGAAATACTGATCCGATGAAGCTGGAGTCATGCTCGCGTCGCAGCTACGACGAATGGGGCCGTTGTGGAGCAAGTGACGAATACCAGATGCCCCTTTTCACCAAGAACCGCGAAGCCTGGCTGCGCCGGGCCGAGGCCTTCTCAGACAGCAGATGGGGCGTAGCACTGCTTGCGCTGATCGCGTTCGCAGATAGTTCCGTGCTTCCGGTCTTGCCGGATCTCCTGCTCGTCCCGATGCTGCTGTTGCGGCCAGACCGTGGCTTCTTAATGACGGTCGCTTGCGTGATCGCGTCATCTGTCGGAGCTCTCGTGGGCTATGGCATCGGTCATTTCGCCTGGGCCGCGCTTGGGCAAACCGTGGTCGACATCTATGGGCAGGCCGAGAATTTTCACCGGTACCAGAGGCTCGTCGAACATTGGGGGGTCTGGATCATCATTGCCAAGAGCTTCACGCCGATCCCGTTCAAGTTCATCGCGATCGGCGCGGGCGTTGCATCTATGAGTCTTGTGACCTTCACATTCGCGACTCTGATCGGACGTACCCTGCACTTTGCCATCGTTGCGGCACTCGTGGCGTTGTGGGGGCATCAATTTCTGCAATTGGTGGAGAAATATGAACGTTGGCTCGTCAGCCTCGGGCTGCTCACCGCCATCGGTCTCGGTATTGTGTACGCCACTCGGTAGCGATACGGCTCATGGGGGCCGCTCGGTGGCCTTCAGTCCACGCTGGACGTGTGTAGGCTGTGCGCCAGTCGATCACGGGTTGGCTGAAGCCGATTTAAGCCCTGGCATCATGCGAAGCGCGCAGCCATGCTTTGGATCAAGTCCTGCTTGGTCGCCCGGCGGGCAGGTATTATATGGATCCAATCACCATACCGAGCGAAGCGCCACCGCAATTGCTGCAGCACACGTTGCCCGGAAGGTATCCCGGCTTCGGCCGAACCAAGCTCGTGCGGCAGCATCGTGCCGTCCAGCTGCCTGCAGGCGCAGATGCCTCTTGCCCTCGGCGCAATTCCTGAGTCGGAGGGCAATTGCCGCCACTTGCGACACTCTTCAGCAGGCGGTGCGTGTGCTTGAGACCGATCCCGCATCTACAATATCCGCAGGATCGCTCGCCGCGGGCAATGAAATGAGAAGCTGTTGATCGGGGGCTGCGAAATGCGGGGCTGCTCGAATAGACCGCGCTCATCATCACCCGGTACCGGAAGGCACTCGACCTGGCAGCAGCGATCATTGTGCATGCCAAGCCAAGCATAGCAGGCGGTACCGGAATCGGAGCTGGCGAAGAACCACGACGCCTGCAAGTAGTCCAGCACCGAAGTCACGCTCGTTTCTGCTGCGAGTCTGGTCGGCCACAGGCGCCTGACCGGCGTCAACCTGTACACATACATTCGCTTGAAGCACGATTTCGTTGTGCTATCACGCGCCGCATTAGAAAAGTTGGAGAGACGAAATGGCAAAGAAGGCAAGAACCGCGCGCAGAAGGGAGTACACCAAAGAGGATGTCAAGCTCCTCAAGGCACAAAGGCCCGAACCCCGGTGGCAAGAGTTTCGAAACTGATGAAGAGGTCCGAAGGTTCACTGAGGCAGAAGGCACGCGTATTGGGCATTGGCCTAGGTCATCAGCGCTAGAACCGCGCGTTAGACCGTCCCGGTGGTCTAACGCGCGCTGACCTCGTAGTAGAAGGCGCCAAGGTCGATACACATAGACAGTGACTTTTGCGGCGGCCAAGCGGGAGGAGTGGCAGCTCGAAAGGAAGTTCGGCAGGGGTCTTTCGGAAGTAGAATCGCCGCGTTGGACGCTTTATGGATTGAAAGTCATCAAGCATAGTCGTCGAGCAAACAGGAACCCAGGCTGCGAGGGCGTCACATGTACGGGGCCGGGCCGTACTACTGGATAGCGGCAAGGTCTGCCGCGAAATTTCACGAACGATTGGCGGTAAGCGCCTATTTTGGCGTCCATAAAGGACGGCGAGCGTGCAGGTTTAGTCGGCGCGCAAACTCAAGATGCAAAGGGCCTCTTTCACGACTCTATGCCCGACCTCAAATCGGACTCCACGATGATCATCTCATGACGACAGGTTGGCTCGACTGCGCCCACCAGAACAGAGCCGCTGCGAAACTCACGACGAGAGCCCCTCATCAAGGGGCCGACCTCGTGTCTAGGTCTCGGCACAACGAACCAAATCAAAGCGGCCAGTTGAATTGCCACGCAAATCCCGAACGCTGTCTGATAGGCGATCGTCGGATAATGGCCGTGCACTTGTGGCCACTGCTCCAGAACGAGACCCGTTACGTATTGGGCCACAAACGCCCAGGCGAAATGCAGCGTATTCAACGCGCCGTTGGCACGCGCAGAAACTTCGAGCGGGAAGTAGTTTCCGATGATAGCGAAGCTTATGACTGGAGCCGCACCGATCGCGGCAACAACGCCCCAGGAAAACGGCAACGGCACGGGCAGCCGTAGGATCAGTGCGAGCTGGGCGGCGACGAACAGGGTCGCGATCACGGCCAGCACCTTTTCAAGTCCTGCACTCTGCCGGGATAAACCATGTGCCAGCTTGCCAAATAGCCACCCCGCGATGCTCAGCACCACCCCCATGGCAAACAAGTAGGTGAGGATGGTTTCTCGATCGAAACCTTCCACGTCCCCAAGGCAGGGAGCTGCCCACAACCCCTGCATTGACCAGGCTGATCCGATGCATGTCGCCGACAACGGGGCAAGCCTGACGAAGCGCGCGTTCCCGAAGATAGCCTTCAGACCGAGCGGGGTTGCCGCTCCCTGAGGCGGCCTTTGACGTTCGGGTACGACAAGGAAGATAAGGATCGCGACCGCAGCTGTTACTGCCGCGAGCAGTTCAAACATTCCACGCCAGTCGACCTGCTCCAACAGCCGATCTGCGGGAATTGTCGCGCTCACTGCCCCGAGCCCGCCGAACATGATCATGTATCCGTTCACTAGAGCGACGCGTTCCCGCGGAAACCAGAGGGTAATGGCCTTTAGTCCGGCGGTCAGGGCAGCCGCAACTCCAAGACCGATCAACGAGCGGGCAATCAGAAGTGAGCCAAATCCCGTCGATTTTGCGAAAAGGGCCGCCCCCAATGCCGCGACCAGCAAGAGTCCCCCTTGGATTCGTCGCGGACCGAAGCGATCCAACAAAGAGCCAATGGGGACCTGGGCCGCCGCCAGGATTAGGAAGTAGACCGAGGTCACGAGCCCCAAATCAGCCGCACCGAGGCCCATATCAGATTTGAGTTGACTGGAGATTAGCCCGTTGATCGACCGAAACAGAAACGTCAGGTAGCAGCCGAGCGTAAACGGAAGAAAGACCGAGGCGATTAGACACCAGCCCTTGATCGGGCTCTCCATCGAGCCTCGAGACCTTCCAATGTTTGGACCGGCCGCGAGCCGGTTCGCTGACCCCTGACGCGGGATTTCGGAGTTTCGAAGGAGGAAATCAGGGAGCGGCGCTCGGTTTGCCGCGAAACTGCTATTGCTGCCGCCCTCCTCGGCTGCAGCGGATATCCTGAGTTCTCCGCTGCCGGTGAGCGAAGAACGACGAGATAGCTCCTCCGAGCTCTCGGAGGTGAGGCCGAGCGCGGCTTCCATCTTCGTCGGGATCTCTGCAATTGCATCCTGCTTTGCGCGAACGCGGCCGATCGTCTCGTCAACAAGCGGAGCATCTTGGTCGTCGCGTCGCTTCACCTGTTGTGCAAAGACCTCAAAACGCTCTTGGCCGCGCTGACGCGCCGCACGATTCTGTGTCGCGTCAAGATACGGCGTCATAGCGAGGTAGTAGCGGGCATGGAGTGCGGTTATCTCAGTCAGCGTCTTCAGGCCTAGTTCGATGCGCTCGAGCCGATTGTCGAGCGCATCGACGGCTTGCGATGACGACACCCCCTTGCCTCTCGCGACGTCCTGTTCAGGCAGACTTGCAAGCGCCTGCCTCACGATGGCGGCCCTGCTCAAACCATCGCGCTTAGCGAGCTCAGCAAGCTGCGCTGCGGCTTCCTCGGACAGCCGGACACTAAACTTCTTCGTCATCGCCACCCCTTTACTGGGGCGCCTTAGCGCATCGGATCCCTCATGGCTTCAGCGAGACCTCTGCGGTCGTAGCGTGGCGTACAAATAGAAAGGTTTGCGCGCGGTCCCTCCTGAGACGACGCTGGCCGAACACTTTTCCAATTATTGCGGGGAACATGCCCATTGTGGCTGACAACACGCGCACACTTTGGAGTGAGCGCATTCTGTCCTGCATGAGGATCATCTGCTGACGTAGCGAGACGTCCTTTATTGGACCGACCTACGCGATGAGACGGTTTTGTTGAGCCAAGACGACCAGGCCGCGAAATCGAAGAACTCTTGGTGTCCAAGCTCATTTTGCCGGAGGGGCTTTCCGAGGATCGAGCGTCACGACATCAGTTGCGGTCTCATAAGAGCCTGGTCATGATGAAACGTGGTATCAGCCTGGTGCTGGAATCAGATATTGGCGCGAGCTTTTCAGCGCTGGTGTATCGGGAGCTCCGCGACGGCACCGGTGCGAGTCGATTGGACTATGCGGCCTGTTGGCGAGCCGACAACGAGAAATTGCGCGCTGAATCGTTATTGAAGCTGCTGCCCTCGTGCTATACGTCGACCTTCTTGGGACGATGAGGCGCACGCCGAGCCTTGGCAAAAGCACGATCCGTCGCCATGAAGCGCGTCAGCATGGGTGCAATGAGCTTGACAGGATCGCGGATTGGCTGCCCGCCTTCACGCCCAAGGATTTCCGCATAGGCGATGAGATCGCGATGGACTGTTGCGGGCAGTTCGACTGTCACCTTTACTGGCTTATCATCGGGCAGCGCCGCGATCTTCAACTTTGCCATAACTCCTCATCCTCGGTACGCTTCGAGCACGAGATCGCGATTGACGATCACGCGCACGGGGAAGCCTGGCCGGATTGTCAATGTCGGCTGGATATCGAGGTTGCGACGAACCACTTGTTGTCCGGTCTGATTCAGCGAATTGGCAGCGCCTAGGCGGAGGGCCTGAAGAATTGCCATGTTGTTGCCGTTGTCCGCGCCGGATCCAAGTTCTGATCCGACGCCGAGTAGCGTTGAGAGTGCGGCTGCTCCGAGCAGCTCTTTCCAATGATAGTCGACGTCGTCCTCCAAGCCGGCATACCCGGTGGCGTCCGCTCCGGGCTGTCTTTCAAGCACGATCGAGCGACCGTTCGGCATGATCAGCCGTGTCCACACGAGCAGCACCCGCGATTGGCCGAAGGCGACCTGGCTGTCATAGACGCCGATCAGACGCGCTCCTTGAGGAATCAAGCGTGCGCGGCCAGTCGGGGTATCATAAACGTTTTCGGTGACTTGGGCGGTGATCTGCCCGGGCAGATCGGACCTGATTCCCGTGATCAGGGCGGCCGGGATGACCGTTCCAGCCTGCACGACAAACGGCGATGCTGGGCGTGAAATCCTGTCAGGCGCCGTAGTCCGTCGATCGACGGGCGCATTGACGAACATCAGTTTGCGATCCTGTCCATTCTGAGCGAAGGCTTCGTCGGAGGACAATGCGGTGTTCGCAGGTGTTTCCTGAGATGCGGCGTGTGGCGGCGAAACAGCGGCAGTTGTTGGCGCAAACACCTTGCTGGTCCGAGCGGCCTCGGTTTCCTGGTTTTCGCTCTGTTGCTCGGCATCAAGGCCAGGAGGTCCCGACTGGCCTTCTGGCGAAGCGATGGGGCGCCCAAAGTCGCCAGGCAGAGGTGGCCCGAGCCGGGGGACGTCACGGGGAAGGCTTGAGTAGTCCTGCGGTAATTTCGTCAAGCCATCGGCGACGTTGTGGTGGTCTGTGCTGTAGAGTTCGTCCGGCGCCGGGATGTGTGATTGGTTGCTCTTCAGCGCCCACAGTACCGCGCCGGAGATGATCACCAAAACCAGTGCAGTGCCGCCGGCAAGAACTTTTCGGGAGAGCCGCGCGATCCTTGGGCGTTCCGCATGCAGACGCAAAGCCTGCGTCGCATCTGCAGATGATGGCGTTGGTCCCGATACCGGACCTGGACCCTCGTGTGGCTCCTTTCCGATCACGATCACCTCCCGTCATTTCTGACAATTCGCACCGTCTGCTGCTTCTCTCCGCCAAGCCGTAGCTCGGCGGCGGCGAACAGACGATCGACGATCAGTACACTCTTGTAGGCGCGATAGTTGACAAGCTCAGGCTTACCGTCCTGGCCGATGACGAACAGCGGCGGCATTTCGCCCTGGCCGATCCCGGGCGAGAACTCGATGTAGACCTTGCGGCCGTCGTCATAGGCATTGACAGGACGCCATGGCGGCCTATCGCCCTCGATGACATAGCGGTACCGGCGCTGATCGACGTCCGGGATGACCGGCGTTGGGGCCAGCATCTTGGAACGGCTGGTCCGATCCTCCGGGTAGAACCAGGCGACCGAGGGCATATATGGCTTTTCGCGGGAGCGGAGCTCGATCAGATAGGTTCGCCTATCAGTATTGACGACAAGGTTCGTCTCGATCGCGGGCCGGGTCGGCTTCACCATGATGTGGACGCGCCTGCTATCACCGTTGCCGCTCTCGGTATCGCCGACGATCCAGCGCACGGTGTCGCCGGCGGCGAGCGGCCCGGAACCGGTCAGCTGTTCGCCCGGCTCGAGCGCGATATCCGTGATCTGCCCCGGTGAAGCATAGATCTGATAGAGCGCGCCGGGACTGTAAGAAAAAATCTGAACGGCGTTGAAATACCCCGCCCGCCGCGGCTCGACCCGGGCGGCATCGTTGGCCGTCGTGATCCGGTCCGCCGGCTCCTTTGCTTCTTCCTCGCCCTTCTTGCCACCGTGTGCGGGAGTCCAATGCGGTGGAACATGCAATGGACGCACATGGTCATCCGCCGGCATTGGCAGATCGGGAGACGGCGGCACCTCGTCATCGTAGCTGATCTCTGGTGGTTTGAAGGTCGTGCAGCCGGAGAGCGCGAAGCAGAAGAGCATCGCCAGACGTATGGGCGTCCAATTGCATGCTGGACGAACCGATTTCGATACAGGATTTCTCACTAGCCGAGCTCCTTCGACCAGTTGATCGAATTGACATAGACGCCGAGGGGGTTCTTGCGGAGACGGTCGGCATCGCGCGGGGTCTCGATGACGACGGAAAGGATCGCGGTCCAGCGCTCGGTCGCGGCGAGTTGGCCGCTGTCATAGCGGCGTTCGGTCCATGCGACCCGAAAGCTATCCGGCGAGGCCCGAATCACGCTGGAGATCTCGATTGAGACTTGCGTGTTACCGACCTTGGCAAAGGGATCATTGGTTCGCGCGTAGTCGTTCAGCGCCGCGGCTCCGCGGTCGGTCGTGAAGTCGTAGGCGCGCAGCCAGTCCTGTCGCAGCACGATGGCGTCGGTCGGCAGACCTCGTACATCTTCAATGAAGCGGGCAAGATGAAACGCGATTTGGGGATCGGGCGGCTCGTAGAACCGATCCGCCGGCGCGACCGCCTGCGCCTGACCGAGATGATCGACTTCCACCACCCAGGGGGTGATCGTGCCTTGGGCCGATTGCCAGACGAGGCCGGCCGCGAGCCCTGTCGACAGCAACAGGCATCCAAATGCCATCAGCCGCCAGTTTTTGGCCTGGACACGGGCCGAGCCGATGCGCTCGTCCCACACCTGCGCGGCCTTCTGGTAGGGAGTCACTGGCTCAGGGGTGCGGCCATAGTGCACGGACGGTCGCTTGAACATCACTGCCCTCCCTCGGACAGATCGACCGAAGCTCCGCCACCCGCACTGTCACCGCTGCGGACAGCATGGATGGCAGCTGACACACCCTGGTTCACGGTCTGGGCACGCTTCATGCGGCGGGCCCAGGGGGGTGGTGCGTCCGCCGCCTGCGAATTGCTTGTCCCGGCAGCCATACGGCGCAGCGGGCTTATGATCGCCGAGCCCCCGGTCTCGGCGACACCACGCAGTCCTCCGGCTCGGTAAGCACTTGCCGCTCCGCTTGCTACCGCAGTGGCAGCTCGAGCACCGCCCGCGATTGCGCTACCTGCCAGTCCGGCGGCGCCCGCTGCGAGACCGGCGCCTGCTACGATGGCGCCCCCTGCCGCCAGGCCGGTGCCAACGGCGGCGCCAGCGCCAAGTTGTGGTCCGCCAGACACGATGCCGTTGGCAATGCCCGGACCGAAGATACCGAGGCCAAGGAGTGATAGTGCGCCAAGCACGAGCGCCATGGCATTATCGATCGTCGGCTGATTGCCACCAAAGCCTGCCGTGAACTGTGCAAAAAGCGTCGAGCCGATACCGACGATGACAGCCAGGACAAGCACCTTGATGCCTGACGAGATCACGTTGCCGAGAACGCGCTCGGCGGCAAAAGCTGTCTTGCCGAACAGGCCGAACGGGATCAGCACAAAGCCGGCCAGCGTCGTCAGCTTGAACTCGATCAGCGTAATGAAGAGCTGAATGGCAAGAATGAAGAAGGCGAGCAGCACCACGACCCAGGCAAACAGCAGAACCGCGATCTGGACGAAGTTTTCGAAAAAGCTGACATAGCCCATCAGGCCCGAGATCGAGTCGAGGATTGGTCTTCCAGCATCAAGTCCGACCTGAGCGATCTTTCCCGGCCTCAGAAAATCAACCGTGGAAAGGCCGGTACCTGAGGCTTTCAGTCCTAGACCTGCAAAGCTCTTGAAGACAATGCGGGCCAAGCTGTTCCAATTGCCGATCAGGAAGGCGAAGAGGCCGACAAACAAAGTCTTCTTGACGAGGCGCGCCAGGATGTCCTCGTCCGCGCCCCATGACCAGAACAGGCCGGCCAGCGTGATATCGATTGCCGCCAGCGTGGTCGCGAGGTACCCGACTTCACCCCCGAGTAGCCCGAACCCGTTGTCGATGTAGCGAGTGAACGTTTCCAAGAACTGATCGATAATGCCGGTGCCGCCCATGTGGTCACTCCTTCCCGGGCTGTTGAAAAGGGTAACCAGGCGACAGGCGGCTCTGGTCCTTGGGCGGCACAAACAACAAGGCGCCCTCTTGCGGAGGCCCATTGTTGGACGATGCTGATGGAGCCTTCTGCCCGAGGAATTGCCGACGCTCCTCGGCCCACGCCTTCCGGCATTCGGCCAGAGCGTCTTTCTGCTCAGAGGTGACGGAGCGGCACTCCGCGAGTTTTGCGGCCAGCGGATCGGACACCTGATCAGCAGGTGTGGCAGACAGCGTTTGGCTTTCGTCGTCACGAAGCCGAATTGAACAGGCGGCGACAACCAGGACGAGGAGCACGACGGCAGCCACGGTCGGAATCCGTTTCAGTTTTGTCATCTTCATCAGTGATACATCTGCACGGTTGTGGGTTGATAGCCCTGGCCTTGCGCCAGGAAGCGGCGCAGTTGCTCTTTGCCCTGGTCCTGAGCGGCGGCATGCTGGGCGGACTCGAGGTTTTGTGCACGGCCATGGGCCGCAACGACCGCGATGAGGTCGGCGAGCTGCTGGGCCTGCAGGGCCAAGAGCTGATTGCCGGCCTGGCTCGCCTGCAACGCACCGGTCGCGCCCTGGCTCGCGGTGACAAGTGCAGACAGCTGCGTACGGTTGGAGTCGAGATTGCCGACGACCGTGGCCTGCGTCCGCATCGCGTCCTGCAGGCCAGCCATCGCGTTCTGCCAGCGCGCTTGTGCGTTCGCGATCAGCGCCTGGTCTGAAAGGCTTGATGGTGCCGGCGCGTAGGTGGTCGAGAATGCGCGGTCGATCTGCTGGATGTCATAGGCGATGCGCTGGGCCTCGCGGAGAAGCTGCTGCGTTCGCTGGATCGATTGTTCTAGTTGCAACAACGAGGAGAACGGCAGAGTTGCAAGATTCTTTGCCTGATTGATCAGCATCTGCGCTTGGTTTTGCAGAGACACGATCTGATTGTTGATCTGCTGCAGCGCGCGAGCAGCCGTCAGCACATTCTGTGCGTAGTTGTTGGGATCGAACACGACCAACTGCGCGGAGGTTCGTTTGGAACCGACGAAGACGGCAAGCGCCAGCACACTGGCGGCAGCGAGACGATGGAGACGGTTCATCGGGGCGCCTCCACCTCGGCAAGCTGCGGAATGAGGTCGGTCGCCCAGGCGACGTCGCGTGCCTTCAACCATCCGGACACAAAGTCGTCGCGGCCATGTTCGGCGAGGACCTGTGCTATCAAGAGCTGATCGGCCTTGGAGGAAGCCGCGGTGAAGGCAAGCGCGACCTCGCCAAGACCGAGTTCGAACAGGCGGTTGCCGCGGCGCGACTGGCAGTAATAATCCCGCTTCGGCGTCGCCCGGGCGAGGATCTCGATCTGCCGATCGTTGAGCCCGAAACGCCGGTAGATCTCCGTGATCTGCGGTTCGATAGCGCGATCGTTGGGCAGCAGGATCCGGGTCGGGCAGCTCTCGATGATGGCGGGCGCAATCGCGGAGCCGTCGATATCAGCAAGCGATTGGGTCGCGAAGACAACGGACGCATTCTTCTTGCGAAGGGTTTTCAGCCACTCCCGAACTTGACCCGCGAATTCCCGATCATCAAGCGCCAGCCACCCTTCATCGATGATGAGCAGAGTTGGCCGGCCGTCAAACCGTCCTTCAATGCGGTGGAACAGATAGGAAAGGACTGATGGCGCGACCGCCGTACCAATCAGTCCGTCGGTTTCAAAGGCCTGCACGGAACTCTCGCCCAAGCGCTCGAATTCCGCGTCGAGAAGCCGGCCATACGGGCCACCCAGGCAATAAGGCTGGAGCGCGCGCTTCAACACGTTCGACTGCAGAAGAACACAAAGACCGGTCAGCGTCCGCTCTGGGATCGGTGCCGAAGCGAGCGAGGTCAGGGCGGACCACAAATGATCCTTGGCTTCCGGCGTGACTTCGATCCGTTCACGGCCAAGAATTGCGCTGATCCACTCCAAAGCCCACCCGCGCTCGGATGGATCATCAATTGCGGCAAGCGGCTGAAGCTCAACGAATTCGGTGGATTCGCCCGAAAGCACGCCGCCGATGTCATGCCAATCGCCGCCTATGGCGATGGTGGCGGCACGCACGGAGCAGCCAAAATCGAACGCGAAGATCTGGGAGTTCGGATAGCGGCGAAACTGGAGCGCCATCAAGGCCAGCAGCACCGATTTGCCGGCGCCGGTTGGTCCGACCACCAGCGTATGGCCGACGTCGCCGACGTGAAGCGAAAAGCGAAACGGGGTTGATCCCTCCGTCCTGGCCAGGAACAGAGGCGGCGCCTTGAAATGGTGGTCCCTCGCTTCGCCGGCCCACACCGCTGATAGCGGGATCATATCTGCCAAATTGAGGGTCGAGATCGGCGGCTGCCGCACGTTGGCATAAACATGTCCTGGCAGACTGCCGAGCCAGGCCTCGACCGCGTTCACCGTCTCGACCATGCAGGTGAAGTCACGCCCCTGGATCACCTTTTCGACCAGGCGGAGCTTTTCATCGGCGGTCGCGGGATCGCTGTCCCAGACCGTGACCGTCGCTGTCACAAACGCCTCTCCGACCTGATTGGAACCCAATTCCTGCAGCGCGGCGTCGGCATCGATAGCCTTGTTATGCGCGTCGGTATCGAGAAGCGCAGATGCCTCGTTGGTCATCACCTCCTTCAGGATCGCAGCGACCGACTTCCGCTTGGCGAACCACTGTCGCCGGATTCTGGTCAGAAGTTTTGTCGCGTCGGTCTTGTCGAGCATAATCGCGCGGGTCGACCAGCGATAAGCGAAGGCCAGACGGTTCAGCTCGTCGAGAATGCCCGGGGTCGTCGCTGTCGGGAAACCTACGACCGTCAGCACGCGCAGATGCGCGGAGCCGAGCATCGGCTCGAGTCCACCGGTCAGCGGCTGAGCGGCGAGCAGCGCATCGAGATACATGGGAGTTTCGGGCACCCTGACGCGATGCCGTTTGGTCGAAACCGTCGAATGCAGGTAAGTCAGTGTCTCCTGATCGTCGAGCCAGCTGCACTCGGGCATGAAGCCTTCGACGAGCTGCAGTGCGCGGTTGGTCCGGTCGATGAATCCACGGAGGACCTCACGTGCGTCGGCGCCGACGCTGCGGTTGCTCCCTTCGTAGAGCAGCCGCTCAGTCATGGCGACGCCTTCTGCAGGCGGCAGAAAAAGAAACGTCAGGAAATAGCTCGACTCATGATGGGCGCCAGCCTCCTCGAACTGTGCCTTTCGCTCGGCATCGACCAGGGCCGAGGCAGCATCCGGAAAGGTGTCGGGCGGATACGCTCCTGCCGAATGACGCTGGGCCTCGACAAAAACAGCCCAACCGGATTCGAGACGCCGCAAGGCGTTGTTCAGACGACCGGCAATAGCGACGAGCTCGGCCGGGACCGCGCTATCGAGATCCGGCCCGCGGAACCGGGCGGTCCGCTGGAATGACCCATCCTTGTTCAGGATGATGCCCTCGTCCACAAGGGCGGCCCATGGCAGAAAGTCCGCGAGGCGCGTATTCGAACGGCGATATTCGGCGAGGTTCATCATGACAGAACTCACGTGTTGAGGTGACCGGGGATGCGGAGGTGTCGGCGCACGACCTCGACGAATTCAGGATCGCGCTTGGCCGACCAAACGGCGGCCATGTGGCCGACGAACCAAAGCAGGAGCCCAGCAACCCAGAGGCGCAGGCCAATACCGAGCGCTGCGGCGAGTGTGCCATTGAGGATGGCGATGGAGCGTGGCGCACCGCCCATGAGGATCGGTTCCGTCAGCGCACGGTGTACCGGCGTCACGAAGCCTGGGATCTGTTCGACCATCAGATCACCACCCCGCCGCCGAACGCGAAGAACTGCAGAAAGAAGCTCGACGCGGCGAAAGCGATCGATAATCCGAACACGATCTGGATCAGCCTGCGAAAGCCACCTGACGTATCCCCGAACGCGAGCGATAACCCCGTGCTGATGATCACGAGGACCGCAATGATCTTGGCCACGGGACCTTGGACCGATTGCAGGATCTGGTTGAGCGGCTGCTCCCACGGCATGTTGGAGCCGGCCGCCAAGGCCGGACGAGCGTAGAAGCAGGCGACCACGAATGCAGTCGTCGAAGCGATCCTTCGCTCGAGCGAAGAGGCAAAACTCATGATGGGTCCCCCATTGCTTTAAGGCAGTAGTCCCCCGTTGATCCGAGACCTGTGACATCAGCGAGTTCGACAAGGCGGCGATCGGCGCCACGACCGGACAGGACAGCGATGACGTTGATGGTCTCCGCGATCAGCGCGCGCGGGACGGTGACCACGGCTTCCTGGATGAGTTGCTCAAGCCGGCGCAGCGCTCCCAAAGCGGTGCCGGCATGGATCGTGCCAATGCCACCGGGGTGCCCTGTGCCCCAAGCTTTGAGCAGATCGAGTGCTTCGGGGCCGCGCACCTCTCCGATCGGAATGCGGTCAGGCCGCAGGCGCAGCGATGAACGCACCAGGTCCGATAGCGAAACCACTCCGTCCTTGGTACGGAGTGCAACGAGATTCCTTGCCTTGCACTGAAGCTCCCGCGTATCTTCGATGAGAACGACGCGATCCGAGGTCTTGGCGACTTCCGCCAGAAGTGCGTTGGTCAGCGTCGTCTTGCCGCTGGAGGTGCCGCCAGCCACAAGGATATTCTTGCGGGCTCCGACCGCCGCTCTCAGAGCACGGGCCTGATCCGAGTTCATGATCCCGGCGGGGACGTAATCGTCCAGCGCGAACACGGCGACCGCCGGCTTGCGGATCGCAAAGACCGGCGCCCCAACCACCGGCGGCAACAGCCCCTCGAAGCGCTCACCTGTCTCGGGCAACTCGGCCGAAACACGCGGATTACCCGCGTGAACCTCGGCGCCGACGTGATGGGCGACCAATCGAACGATACGTTCGCCGTCGGGAGCGGACAGGCCTTGACCAGTATCGGCCAGGCCGCTCGACAGCCGGTCGATCCACAGCCGGCCGTCCGGGTTGAGCATCACCTCAACGATGTCGGAATCGTCGAGAAAACGCGCGATCGCAGAGCCGAACGCCGTGCGCAGCATGCGCGCACCGCGCGAGATCGCCTCTGATTGAATGGAATGGATTGCCATAGCCGCCCCCGATATCTGAGGCAGCCTCGAGCGCCCCAGATGGGGATGATCAGAAAAGGCAGGAAACGGCTCAGCGCAACACGACGGTTATTGGGTTCGTAGCCTGGCGTAGGAAAAGAAAGATCGAGAAATGGCGGCAGTCCCAATGCGGCACGCGTAAAATGAACAAGGATTTCCAGAAGTCCACCACGGGTGTCCCGGTCACCGTTTCGCCGATCAGCATATTTACTCGTAAATCGCGATGCTGATCAGGGCACGTTTGATGGCGGCAATGCTATCGGATTGCGAAATGAACGGCAAATGAGCGCGCCGTTCATCTACACGTCAGACGGCGCCGGTAAGCTCGACGCTTGGAGATGCAAGAGCGAGGCTGCTCCTGCGCGTCGAGTGGTGGCGTCATGGTCGGCAATTGTCATGCCTCGATCTTTCATGCTGCGTTATTCTTGCTTGTCGCATCACTCGTTGTCGCAAGTCTTGACAGATCGCCGGCTGCAGCAGAGCCGGCCACGTCACTATCGCTGCAGCGGGCCGGCGACACTGTCGCCGGACGCCTGATCGACGGGCGTGGGCAATCGATCGCTGGCGCAAACGTGACGCTCGAGGCCGTGGACGTCGACGCGGCGGCAGGTCCCTCCGAACGAAGCCTCACCAGTACCGTCCCTGCCGGCGCCGCGACCGCTGTGGTCGGCATTCGTGCGAATATCGAAGGTGCGTGTGTCTGTGCCGGCGAGGCAGCAGCGATCATCGGCGGTCTTCATTATCGCGAGCGGGGTACGCCCCTGCACGCGGACATCTCGCCTGTGTCACTCCCGATTACCGGCGCGCCGGTGAGTGTACGCACACTGAAGCTTACTCCCGACATGAATTATGGGCCCAATCTGCAGGAATTTGTCGTCACGGCCGGCGCGCCCTTTACCTTGACCACGACAATAGCGGCGACCGGCAACGCCGAGCACGCCGCCTACGTCACAATCATTTTCATCGGCAAGGACAGCAAGGAGATCACGCGGAATAACATCTGGTTTGAGGCGTCCCACCATAGCCTCGGCGAGGTGACGACAGGCGCGGACGGCGGCTTCCAGCTGCGGCTGCCGGCGGATGTCGTTCTCGCCCAGGAGAAGATCGAAGCAAAGTTTGCTGGCGATGCCGAGCGCGGTCCGGCAATGACCACATCGGCGCTCGGTCCGCAAACGATGGCGCCGGCGCTGGTGCAGCCGCTCGCCAATCCACGTGGCAAGCACGTGGTGTTCGCGCCGCGCAAGGACTTCCTGCGGGCGTACCAGGATGGCGCGTCCTGGGATGAGCTCGCCAAACAGTGGGCCAAGGGCGCCGCGCATGTCGATGTGATCGCCATGAATGAAGGGCAGATCCGCTCGACGCCTGACGAGGTGCTGGCGCGCCTCATGCACGAGCTGAAAACGCATCATATCGCGTTGTCGCTTGGTATTTTGCCGACCAACTGGTTTCACGAGCCGCCCTGCGGCGGCGGCGTCGAAGGCTACAGCGATCCAGGCTCCGCAAACGCAACCGTCACGAAGCTGCTTCGTGCCGGCGCGTCGCTCGGCATTATCGGCATGGATGAGCCGCTGTATTTCGGTCACTATTACGACGGCAAGAATGCCTGCAAGAGCTCGATCGACGATGAGGCGCGAAGGACTGCGGTTATCGTCAAGATTTACACAGCCGCTTTTCCGAACGCGATCGTCGGTGATGCCGAGCCCTTTCCGGCGATTAGCGACCACGCGGGCTGGCCGGCCGACTATGCCAAGTGGGTTCAGGCTTTCCGCCGCGAGACCGGAACTGCGCTGTCGTTCACGCATATCGACATCAATTGGGGCGATCCGCATCTCGGCCGTTCCGGTACGCCTGGTGTCGCCGATCCCAGCAGGATTGCAAACTTGTCGAAAACGGTGGCTCAGGTGTTGCGCGCCAACGGCCTCTCCGTCGGCATGTTCTACACCGGCTTCGGCGGCGCCCCGCTCAGCGATGAAAAATGGATGACGCAGGCCCGTGCGCACATGGACGCGGTGCAACGTTCCGGCATCAATCCGGATTACAGCCTCATTGTGAGCTGGGATCGCTATCCCACGCGCACCTTGACCGAGAGCGATCCGACCGCGCTGGCAAGCCTCGTCGCCTACTATGCCGAGCACTATCGCCGCTGAGCTGCGCCTCGCCCTGGCAGCTCACGCGGCCCATCGCCAAGCCCCTCCATCGTCGGCTGCACAATTTCGCAGAACTGCTCGCACGATCGCCGAAGCTTCCCTCACATTATCATCAGTCGCTTGCCGAGGTCGGCGCGGTTCAGCGCCGGTTCATTAGACTCCCCTTATTCAATCTCATGGCGGAGGCTAAAGCGGACATTTGGAGTTGATACCATGCGGCGCATCGTCGGAGTTTCGCTGGCTGCTGCTCTCGCTTTCACCGGCCTGACGTCACCACCGCCCGCCAGTGCCCAGCTGGCCGTCAGCATCAGCGTGGATACCGTACCGCCGCCCCTGCCGGTCTATGTCCAGCCGCCAATTCCCGCGCCCGGCTACATCTGGAGTCCCGGCTATTGGGCCTGGGACAATGATATCGGCTACTACTGGGTCCCCGGCACCTGGGTGCTGCCGCCGCAGCCCGACCTGTTGTGGACGCCACCCTATTGGGGATGGAATGACGGCGTTTACGTTTTCCATAGCGGCTATTGGGGCCTGCATGTCGGCTTCTATGGCGGCATCGCCTACGGCTGCGGCTACACCGGCTCCGGCTATGAAGGCGGCTACTGGCGCGACCGCGTGTTCTTCTACAACCGCAGCGTCAACAACGTCACGAACGTCTCGATCACCAATGTCTACAACAAGACCGTCG
Organism: Bradyrhizobium sp.; assembly: GCF_019244115.1. Taxonomy (GTDB): domain Bacteria; phylum Pseudomonadota; class Alphaproteobacteria; order Rhizobiales; family Xanthobacteraceae; genus Bradyrhizobium. Next base: position 2,138 of record NZ_JAFATE010000533.1, on the reverse strand, counting down.
TGAACAACGTGGTCAGCATCAGCTACAATGGCGGGCCGGGCGGCACGACGACGAAGCCCACTCAGGAGCAGCTTGCAGCGGCAAAGGAAGGGCATACCGCGCCGACTTCGGAGCAGGCCCGTCACGCCGACACGGCGCGGCATGATCCGAGCCTGCATCTTGCGAACAATCACGGCCATCCATCAGTCGCGGCGACGCCCCATCCCGGTCAATTCAAGGGCGCCGGCATCGTCGCGGCCGGTCCAGGTAAGCCAGTGCTTGCGCCGCCGCTGAAGCACCCTCCCGCTGTCGCCGCGCTCAACCCGGCAACGAAACCCGGCATGCCGCGGGCGCCCCAGCCGAAAAATGCTCAAGCGCCCAGCAACCATCCAGCGAAACTGCAGGCCGCGCCCAAGCCGCAACCTGCGGCGCAACTACTATCGAAGCGAACGCCACCGGCGTCTCCCGTGCACGCAGCAAAACCGCGTCCGATCCAACTTGCAAGGCATGCGCCTGCCCCGCATCGCGCGCCGCCCCCGCCGCGACGTCCACCGCCGCCGCATGTCGCAAGGCCGGCGCCGCCGCGACGCCCGCCGCCATCACCCAGGCGCCCGCCGCCGCCACCACGGCCGCATCCGCAGCCGCGGCCTCACCGCGCGCAACAGAAGCACAGGTAGTGTCATGAAATTTCCCACGAGGTCATTCGCGGCCATCGCCTGCCTTGCAGTGAAACCGAACTGCCTGGCGGCCACGCCGAAGGGCCCTGTCACCTCGGGATCACCGGACCAGACCTGGGGTGTGCGCAGGGCTGTGACAGCCGCCGATCGCGCGGCCATCGCGGCCTATCGCTCCGGCGGCAAAGCGCCGGTCTTCTCCACTAACTTTGAAAGTGCCGCGGAGCTTACGGCTGACTGGACGCTGGAGAGCGACGACAATCCGACGCTCAAATCATGCCGCAGGCCTGATAGTGTCGAGGCCTCGGCGGCCGGGTTGCGGCTGAAGACGCTGGGTGCAAGCACCTGCCGCAGTGCGCAGTGGTCCACCGGGCATATCGGCAGCAAAGCCAAATACGGCTACGGCTTCTTCGAGGCCAGGATCAGGATCGCAGACACCAAGGGCATCAACAACGCCTTCTGGCTCACCACCGACGATAATTTCGAGATCGATGTCGCCGAGGCGACTTATCCGAGCTACATCCACATAGGCCTGCAATATTGGCCACCGCCGAACAGCACCGTAAAGCACGCCGGCATGGGATGGGGCGCAAGCTTCGTCGAGAACCTGTCCTACGGATTTCACGATATCGGGTTATTGCGGAGGCCAAACGAGATGATCTTTGAAGTCGATGGCGAGCCGGTCGCTGCCGTGGTTACGAAGGAGGCGGTCAACGGGCCGGCCAACATCCGCTTCTCGACCGCGCTCGGCGATTGGGCCGGCGGCAAGGTGCCCGATCACCCAGAGGGCCACAATATGGTCGTACAATCGTTTCGGGCGTTCGCCCTGGAGTAAGAGGTCCGCCGATGCGTGTCGCTGCATTGATCCGGATGCTGCTGTCCGGCGTTGCGTATTCATGTCCCAAGCCTCAGCTATTGATCAAGGACGGTCGGGATCACCTTTGACTCGTGCTGGCGCTCCCAGGAACATTTGTTTCGATACTCACTTCCTTCAGGATGGTCGATCCGCTGGAGAGCCGCCGCCCCAGAGCTTCGACAAAACGGTCGTAGCGCTCGGCGCCCTTCGCACGTGCCGCTGGGCTCGAATGCTCCGGCAACGCCGGTGTTGACGTGAGCCAGAAACGGATGAACAGGGCGATCGTCTCAAGCGCAACACCGTCATTGCGCTCGAGCCGTTCGAGCACGCGTACGATCCGATCCAGGCGTTTAGCGATCGCCGCTTCCCGCCGGTCGGAATCATCCGGAGAAAGGAACGAGGCGATCGCGGCCTCGGCAACCAGCGACTTGGGCTTCCCCTGACGCTTTGCGAAGGCCTCAAGACTGCCAAAGATCTCCGGATCGAGGTAGATGCTGAGCTGGGCCTTTTTCATATCACCCTGCTCAGAGGCCCATTTTGTCGTCCGGGTCGAGGCTAACCGAACGCGCAAGGCCCTGCATCGATCGGTTCAGGGCCGTCGCCTGTAGGGCGTCAGTGTCGCCCTCATC
>NZ_JAFATE010000424.1 GCF_019244115.1 Bradyrhizobium sp. | reverse complement strand
AATTCAACGCCATTGCGCGCGTCGTGCACAATGACCGCGAGCCTCAGCTCGCGGCCACTGTGAAGGCGCTCTTTGATGCCAAGTACAGCTGGAGCGACGGCCTCATAGTCGAACTCACGCGCGCGTAGGGCTTCCGGCTGGGGGCGGACGCGAGGCGGAGTAGTTGCGGAACCAGCCTCGGCCTTCTTGGCCGGCGCTGGTTGGGCGGCGATACGCTGCCCCTCCGTGGAGGGTGCGCTCCTCGCGCACCACGGGGAGCGCCCGGTTGGCGAGTTGATCTACACGTCCCTCGGCCCTAGCTCCTGCTCATTCAGGCGTAGGCCGCGAGCCAAGGAGGCCGATCATGCGCGTCGAGGTCGTTATCACCTCCGATTTCATCTGCCCTTGGTGCCTCGTCGGCGAAAGGCGCTTGCGCAAGGCCATCGCGACCTTGCCGTCGGAGATCACGGTCAGCCTCGCCTTTCGCCCCTTCGAGCTCAATCCCGACATGCCGCCCGAGGGGCGTGACCGCGAGAGCTATCGCGTGGCGAAGTTCGGCCTCGCCCGCAGCCAGGCGATGGACGCGCAGATGACCGAGCTCGGCCGCGCCGAAGGCATCTCCTTTGCCTATGACAAGATCACGCGCACCCCGAGCACCTTTGCGGCCCATCGGCTGATGTGGCTCGCCGAGCGTGAGGGCGAGCCGGAGAAGCTCGCCGACCTTCTGTTCACGGCCTATTTCTCGAAGGCGGAGGATATCGGGGATCCGGCAGTTCTCGCCCGCCTCGCGGCCGAGGCGGGGATCGCCTCTAATCGCGCCGCGGCCTTCCTCGCGGTTGAGGAGGGCGTCAAAGATGTGCGGGCGCTCGAGCTCGAGGCCTATCGCGCCGGCATCAGCGGCGTGCCCGATTTTCGCATCGGGGGCTTCGAGATCGTCGGCGCGCAGGCGCCAGCGATCCTCGCTGATGCGCTGCGCCGCGCTGCCGGCATCGCGGCCTCGGCGGCCTAGGCCTCGCGCTCCGCCCCGGATCAGAACATCGACTCGCGACGATGCTGCTTCTGCTTGCCGGGGCGTTCCCAAACGACGCCCGGATAACCTTTTAGCGGTACCAGCCGCTCGCCCATATAGGTCCAGTCCCGCAACTCCTCGATGCCGAGATGATAGCGCGGCTCGCGCCCGGTGCGCTGCTCGAAGAGGGCGCGCGGCACATTGACCATCTGCGGGGAATGCGCCGCCTCGTAGAAGAGCGGTGTGCCGCAGCTTTTGCAGAAGCTGCGCGCCGTGCGCGTCGCCTGGTGCTCGAAGCGGGTGACACTGTCCTCGCCCTCGGCGACGCGAAAGCGCTTGCGCCAGCTGCCAACGAAGGTCGCGTAGGCTGAGCCATGGGCGAGGCGCGCCGCGCGACGGTGGTCATGCCACGCCCAGCGCGCCGGGACGCCGATCTCGATCGTCACGGCGCCGCATAGGCAGCTCCCCGAAACGATCTCCTCCTTGACGCGGCGCTTCATGGCGCCCGCTCCAGGAAGCGCCGCGCGATCGCCTCCCATTCAGCCTCGATCGCCCCCGTCGCCGCCTTCTCGCCGGCGCTGCGATACCAATTGTCGGCATTGGCCAAGTCACCTTCTATGCGATGCAGAGCATGCACGAGGTCGCAATCGGGCTTGCCTTCGAGCTGCTGCACGCAATTGTGGGCGCGCTCCCAATCTCCATTGCCGGCCCACCACTGCCCTTCGAGAGCAAGGTCGGCTCCCCGGGGCGGCGCTGCTCCCGCGAGGCTCTGACAGAATTCATCGAAGGTCATGATGGCCTGCCTTGCTGCGAGAGGTAACGCGTGGTCCGCCGCAGGCTAGCCGAAGATGGTGGCCGCAAAAAGCAGAGCGCTGCCGAAAGCCGATGCGGACTTCATCCTCATCGAGGTCAATTCCTCGGGGCGAGATGACCTTGAACGGCTTGCGCTCGAGTCGAGGCTGGCGTTCCCCTTCCGCGCTATCCCGCACAGATCAAAGCGAGGGCTGCTAATGCTATTTTTTTCATGGCCTCTGGTGTCGTCTCCATTCGCCGGATCCTTTCTGCGCCCCGTGTTGGCGATCTTCGAACAGGGAGAGAAGGTTTACTTGAGAAGCGAGGCCTGTTGCGGCGCCGGCGCACGTAGCGGGGCCGGCGAGCTGGCAAGGGTCCTGTCCTGATCTTCGGGCGTCGCGGCAGGCGGTTCAAAGGCTTCAGCGACATAGAATGGTTTTCTCAATGAAAGCCGAGCAGCGCACGCTGCGCAGCCCAGTCGGCTGGCAGTTGCGAGGCCCGTCGCATCAACGCCTTGGCGTTGAGTCCTTGAGGTTGGCGTCCGTTGATGATGGCCGTGGTGATGTCCGGCGCCAGCCAAGGCAGACGCAGAAGCGTATAGACGTAGGCGGCCGTCACTTTCTGCTGGCGCGCGATATCGTGCACGCTCAACAGGGTGTTGTCCGTGAGGGATGTCTGGAGATCGTGAG
>NZ_JAFATE010000216.1 GCF_019244115.1 Bradyrhizobium sp. | reverse complement strand
AATTCGTTGCGACCAAATTCCGCTTGCCCGTTACCGTGTCCGATCGGCGAGTGCAGCCTTGACGGCGGGACTCGCATGCAAGGCCCCCAGCACGCTGACGGAGGCAATGGTGGCGCGGGCAAGCTCGGGTGTGACGTCCTGGGCGATGCTGGCAAGACCCAGGACGTTGATGTGCAGCATCTCGCCGGCGCGCCGCGCCGCTTCGAGATCCTCGCGGCTGAAGTTTCGCAGACCGAGATCCAGACTTTTCCGGGCCGTGGACTGCTTGACCACGTCGGCGTGACGTTCGAGCTGGTTACGGATTGCCGTCCGAATGAAATCCGTGCGGTTCGAGTAGAAGCCCTCCTGTACCATCAGGTCGACATGACCGAGGTCGACATAGCCAAGATTGATCGTGATCTTTTCACTGTCAGGGGGCTTTGGTCGGAGTTCGCGCACATTGTCGGGCATGATCGTTTACCATCCGATTTCCATCTATACGGATGGTATAAGGATGGTAGAGCGATTGTCAAGCCGTTCCTGCCCCCTCCGCGGCCGCGAGAGAAGCCTGGTCACCTCATCGTAAACGCAAGCCAGCATGCGGTGATGGAGTGAGCATTGTCTCATCGTCCACTCAACGGACTTGGACTCTGCGCTTCAACCCAGTCCACCTTGCGCGCGAACCTGAGCATTTGCCGTCGGCACCGTGAATTGAAAGATCGCTCCACGCGGCTTGTTTGCGGACACCCAGAGGCGACCGCCATGCGCGCGGATGATTGACCGGCATATCGAGAGGCCCATACCCAGACCAGTCGGCTTGGTGGTGTAGAAGGCGTCAAAGACGCGCTCGCAATCGGAGGGCTTGAGGCCGGGACCGGAGTCCTGAACCGCTACGGTCACGGCGTCGGTGTCGAATTCTGCCGTGCTGATGACCAATTCCCTAGGTCCTTCCCCGGGGCCTCTCATCGCCTCGACGGCATTGACGACCAGATTCAGGACCACCTGCTGCAGTTGAACGCGATCTCCTTCGATCAGAGGCAGGTCTTCCGCGAGTTTCGTTTGGAGCACGACGCCGTTCTTGGCCGCCTCGCCGCGCGTCAGATCGCCGATTTCGCGGACCGCCTCATTGACGTCGAAGCTCTCATTGCACGGCGCCGACTTCTTGATGAGATTTCGGATGCCGCTGATGATGTTCCCGGCGCGGGCTGCATCCATGATGATCTGCTCGAGCGACTCGCGCGTTCTGTCCAGTTCAGGAGGCGCCCTGGCAAGCCAGCGCAGAGCGGCGCTGGCGTTGGTATCGACCGCGGTGATCGGCTGGCTGATCTCGTGAGCAATCGTCGCGGTGAACTGGCCCATCGTGGCGACGCGGTTGGCGTGTGCCAACTCGGACTGCATCTGGCGGAACAATTGCTCGGCCTGCTTGCGCTCGGTCAGATCAAGCACGAAAGCCACACCTTGATTGCCGCCGACCTCGAAGCTTGCGGCACCGATCAGCACGGGAACGCGACTGCCATCCTTGCGAAGATAGTCCCTCTCGAACGGCTGTGTCGTCCCGGTAATCTTGACATCCTGCAGCGCCTGGTCGGCCCGGTCGCGCCATTCCGGTGGGATCAGATCCGTCCAGCGCACGCGGTCAGAAACGAAATCGTCCCGATCGAAACCCAGCATGCGGAGAAACGTGTCATTGGCCTCGATGACCCGACCTTCGAAGTCGAAGATGACTATCCCAATGATGTTGGCGTCGACGAGGCGCCGGATTCTTCCTTCGCGCTCCGCCAGTTCATGGTAGAGATGACTATTCTCGAGTGAGATCGCCGCTTGAGACGCGAGCAGCTTGAGCAACGATGCGCGAGCCGGCGAGAATGCGCCCGGTGTCAGACTGTTTTCGAGATACAAGACCCCGATCAGTTTTGCCTGCCGAACCAGCGGCAGGCAGAACACGGAACGGCATCGGTTGCGAGCGAGGTAGTCATCCGATGAAAATTCATTGTCAGCCAAGGCGTCGCTCAGCACCACGCTTTCTCGTGTCCGCAGCACGTACTGCAACATCGTCAGAGCAAGCTCCGATCCCATAGCAGCCGTCCGGATCATGCGGACCTCGAGCCCGTCGCGATGAACCTTGGCCTCGGCTTCGATCCGGACGTCCTCGCCCTTGCAGAGTATCAAAAGGCCTCGATCGGCCCCGGCATGCTCGATGGCGATAGCCATGAGTTGCTGGATCAGCTTCTCGAAGACGATCTCGCACGAGAGCGCCTGCGATAGCTTGATGACAGTGGCGAGGTCCAGTTGTTCCAGCGACGTGCCGATGGTGCCGCTGCCGGTGCGAGACGGGCCTGCTTCGCCGAGCAGGGGGTGCAATTCATCGAGCTGCCTCACTTTACCGAGCGCGCCCCAGCGCAGGTAACAGTAGCGCGCATTGCGAAAAAATGTCTGCGCGATCGTCTCGAAGCCGCGGCGCGAATAAAATCGCCCAGCGAGCTCGTTGCCGAGGCCCTCGTCCTGGATGAAGCCATGCTCGCGGGAGAGCCGAATGGCATCCTCGTAGAGGTGCTCGGCGTCCAGCTCACGGTGCTCGAGGCGGGCGACTTCGGCGGCGACCAAGGCATGCCGTCCGCGGAAGACCGCCGCGCAATTGTCCGCCCATTCGCGCAATTGCTTCAGATGCGCCCTTAGCGCCTCCAGCGAGGGACCAGGCTGGGCCGCCCCGGCTGCTCCGTAAACGGCGGCAATCGCCAAAGCATCGAAGAAGCAATACTCGGCGACGTGAATCTGGGCGTCCGACGACCACAGCAATCGTTTGGCGCTGTCGGCCGCGGTGATCGCCGCCTCGTAGTCCCCCGACATGAATCGGGCCTGAAGCTTGAGCACCCAGTACCAGCAGACCATCGTTGCCATTCGCTCGCCGGTCAATTGGGCCTCGAATATCGCTTCGTCGAACTGCCCGTCGCTGAAGGTCGAGAAATGCGCGGTGCGTCCGCGCATGTTCTGAATGAAGCGCTGCTGGCTGACGATGATATCCGCGGCATCGCGAAAATTGAGTTTTAGCGCGAAGGCGAGCGCCGCTTCCGTTTCGTGCCAGACCTCGTCGAGGTGGTCGCCGCGGACGAGAAGGGTTTCAATTCTGTAGTTGTGGCTGTAGCAGGCGAAAGTGTAATCGCCGGTGTCGAGCGCCGCCTGAAACGCCGTCGCGGTGAGATCGACCGCCGTTGCGATGTTCTGGCTCCAGAAAGCGAGCAGGCTCTTCGCCAGCAGGCTCTTGGCCTTGTGGACGAGAAATCCGTGTTTCTGGGCGAGCCGCACCGCCAGTTCGCCGAACCGATAGCCTTCGCCATAGCGATGAAACACCGGGCCAAGCAAAACACCGAACCAGGCAAAGCCGAACGTGGTGGCCGATGTCGTTCCGAATTTCAGGCTCAGATTGACCAGATAGCAGGTGTTCAGCCGCATCAGGTTCACGTCCGTGACGTGCGCCGGCGCTGAAAGGTCCGAGAGGATCGCCACCGCCGCAAGCATGTCCACATTGCTCATGAGCGGCAGATCGATCAGGCTTTCGATCGAGCGTCCCGCGAGATTGTGCCAAACCTCCTCGTATGCCGTCTTGACCTGCTCATCGCTCGGATGCGGAGACATCTCGATCCCGAACAGCCGAACGCAGAGCAACGCGCTCTCGACGGCGCGCTGGTACTCCGATCGCATGACGTGGAGCACAATCTTCAAGCGATAGACCGCTGCCCGGTCGGCGTCCGAGGCGGCTCGCTCCAGCAGCTCCGCGATGAGTTGTTCGGGCACTTCGGTGCTGCCGCTCAGGAACTCGCATTCGGCGCGTTCGAGGTGCAGGGCGAAGGCGAGCTCGTAGGCCTCGTCCCAGCCGACGGAGCCGAGCAGCGCGATCCCGGCCTTCAGGTAGCGGCAAGCCGAGACGTAGGCAGTCGATGACTTGGCGCGCCTTCCGGCTCGCAGGTTGAGCGATGCAATGCGCCGCCGCTCGTCGGCTTCGGTGAACAGATCGCCGCCGCGGGCAAGGTCTGACGTCTGCTGTTGTCCGCCGCCGGAAGCGATCGCCACGCCATGATTGAGCTGGTTGGCGATGTCGAACAGCTGATCGGCGATTTCATCGTTTGTCAGCCGAGCGAGGAGTATCCGTCCGATCCGGACGTGGGTCGCGGCCCGCCGGCCTTCCTCAATCAATGAATAGGCTGCCTCTTGAATACGGTCGTGCAGGAACTTGTAGGAGCCGTCCACCCGCATGATGAGGTCGGCCCGCTTTGCGTCAAGCAGGGCGCTTTCAAGCTTTTCGCGCGGCCCATCATAGGCAATCTGCAAGGTCCTGACCTGCGCCAGGCTGCCCATGCAGGCAAGCAGCTTGAGCAGGTCCCTGGTGCCATCAGGCAGCCGCTGCAGCCTGGCAACCATCAGATCAACCACATTGTCCGAGTGCGGCTTGGCGCGGATGCGGTCGACGTTCCAGTGCCAGGACGTTCCGTGCGCATCATGCTGAATGAGCCGCTCCTCGACCAGCTCCGTCAGCAGTTGGACGACGAAGAACGGATTGCCGAGCGTTCTGCTGTAGATCAGTTGTTCCAGCGCCGCTGCCTGGGCCGGCTCGCAGTGCAGTGTATCTGCCACCAGCCTTCGCAGATCCTCTGGGGTGAGTGGTGCAAGCGGTATTTCACTGATGGTCACTCCGGCCTTGCGGATCGCTTCGAGGTTGCGCATCAGGGGATGTGCGCGGCCGGTCTCGTTGCTGCGATAAGCTCCGATCAGCAGCAGATTGCGCATATCGTCCCGGGTCAGCAGATTCTCGAGTACGTCGAGCGTCGCCATATCGACCCATTGCAGATCGTCGAAAAACAGAACGAGAGGATGTTCCGTCCGCGCGAACACACTTATGAAACGGCCAAGCAGGACCTGAAATCGTTGCCGGACCTCCTGTGGTGGCAGATCCGCAATGCTTGGCTGCTCTCCGACGATGAGCTTCAACTCCGGTACGAGATCGACCATCACCCGCCCATTCGGGCCCAGTGCCTCGCCAAGATCGTCACGCCAAACACGCAGTTCGGCGTCTGGTCGACCCAGCAGGGGACGAATCAGATTCTTGAAAGCCTTCGCCAACGTCGAGTACGGGATATCACGCTCGTATTGATCAAACTTGCCGGCTGCAAACAACGCTCGCGACGACGTGAGCACTTTTTGCAGCTCATTCACGACCGCCGACTTGCCAATGCCGGAATAACCCGACACGAGCACCAGTTCCGCACGACCGCCGCTGGCGATCCGATCAAACGCGGCAATCAGCGCCGAGACCTCCTTCGCCCGGCCGTAGAGCTTTTCGGGAATCACCAGCCTGTCCGGCGTGTCCTCTTTGCCCAGCTGAAAATCGTCGATGTGGCCCCGCGCCTGCCATTCCAAAAGGCAACGGCGCAGATCGCTCTCGACGCCGGCTGCGGTCTGGTACCGTTCCTCGGCATTCTTGGCGAGGAGCTTCAGCACGATTGATGAAACAGGCCCGGGGATGGTGGCGAGCTGCTCGCTCGGAGGGACCGGCGCCTTCGCAACGTGGCAGTGGATCCACTCGATCGGGTCGGCTGCCGAAAACGGAAGTGAGCCGGTCGACATGCGATAGAAGGTGACACCCAGTGCATAGAGGTCGCTCCGCGAGTCGATCGAGCGATTCATCCGTCCCGTCTGCTCGGGCGCCATATAGGCCAAAGTCCCTGCTATGGTCTCTGGCGGGTTCGATGATTGGCGCTCACGGAGCAGGCGAGAAGCCATGCCGAAACCGGTCAGCCGTACCTGTCCGGTCAGTTCGTCCACGAGGATGTTGGCGGGATTGACGTCCTTGTGAACGAGACCCTGCTGATGCACCTTGCCGAGAACGGCCGCGATGTTGATGGCAAGGGGCAGGAATCGGCCGATCTCCATCGGTGCGCCAAGCAGTTCTTCGAGCGGACGACCTCCGGGATCTTCGAGCACCAGCATCACGTGACCATGCTCGCGCAGGAGCTCCAACGGCCGCGCCGCCCAGGCGCTGCTCAACTGATTCTTCAGCGCGTATTCGTGTGCGAACCTTTCAAGCACCAGGGGTGCGGGATGCTCGGAGCGCGGAAGCACGGCCAGAACGGCCGGGTCATCCGTGCGATTCCGTCGATTTCTGTAAAAGATGCGTTCGCCGTCCTCCCAGGCCACACGGAGGTCGAAGTCCATCATCGCGCCGAACCAAGATGACGAGCTCAACGGACCGCTCCAATCGGCTCCCGATCCTTAACGCGAGAACTTCGGCAGCTCACGTCTATTGCTTAACACGCGAGGCTGGCGCCACCAATCGTGCAATCGATTTCACGCCCGCTTTGGAGGGAGTCTCAAACGTCGTGTGAAATGCAAGCGCGAGCCAGCTTTATCCGTGCGTACTCCGCTCATCGCGCCGGATGCGGAGGCGGATACCGATATCGGACGCCTGTCTGCGTCCAAACAGATCGCATCGCCTGTGCATCCGCCTGCGCACCATGGTAAGAGTCTTGGCTGGCGCCGGGCAAGGCGGAAGCCGCAATGGAATCCGACATCAAGCTCGCCTTCGATATCCTGGCCTTCACCTCAGTGATGGTGCTCATCGTGCTTGGTCTCGGCGTGATTGCCGGCATGATGGGCATCTTCAATTTTGCCCATGGCGAGTTCGTTCTCCTTGGCGCCTATACGCTCTTCGTGTTTCACGAGCGCGCGCTGCCCCTGTGGCTCGGGATCGTCGCAGCGCCGCTCGTGCTTGCGCTCGTCGGCCTGGTGCTCGAGCGCGCGGTGATTGGGCGATTCTACGCGAATCCGATCATGGCGATGTTGGGCACCTTTGCCACCGGGCTGGTCATCCGCGAGGTGATTCGCGGGCTCCTCGGCGGCCACTACAAAGCAATTCCTGAGCCGGCCTCCGGGGTCATCTCGTTCGGCGGCGTCGATTTCCCGGTGTGGCGCGCCGTCATCATCGGTACGACGACCATCGTCATACTGGCGAGTTGGTTCTTTCTTGCCCGCACCTCGATGGGTCTGCGCATCCGCGGCGCGCTCGAGAACCCGATGCTGGCGCGTGCCTGCGGCATCTCCACGGCGCGGCTCTATACCATCACCTTCGCATTTGGCTCGGCGCTGGCCGGCCTCGCCGGGGCCTTGATCGTTCCGCTCTACGGGCTTTCCGCTGACATCGGCATCCGATTTCTCGTCCAGGCGTTCCTGTCCGTCATGCTCGGCGGCGTCGGCAGCTTCCAAGGTCCGGTGCTCGGCGCCTCCTTGGTCGGCGGTATGGCGGCCGGACTGCCCTGGCTGGTGTATCCGGTGTTGGCCGACCCGCTGGTTTTCATCATTGCACTCGCCATCGTGAAATTCAGGCCGCAAGGCCTTATCGGCAAGGGGAGACTTTAGCCATGTTCAAGCAGTCTTCACGCGTGCGACACTCGCAGAGCATCGACCGTCGCCAACTGCTGCGGGGCAGCGCAGCGCTGACCGCCGCCGGGTGGATCGGTGGGCTTGCCGGCGGCTTCCTGCTCCGCCCCGAATGGGCTCACGCCGAGGGCCCGATCAAGATGGGAATTGCAACCGACATCACCGGGCCGATCGCGCCGGGCGGCAATGCCAACTGGCAAGTGGCGCAGTACGCGGTCGAGCAGATCAACCTGAGCGGCGGGATTCTAGGCCGTCCGATCGAACTGTACCTCGAAGACACCGCTTCGGACCCGAAGATCGCGGTCGGCAATGTCCGCAAGCTCATTCAGGAACACAAGGTCGACGTCGTGCTCGGCGGCATCACCAGCGCGATGCGCCAGGCGATCAAGGACCCGATCGTCAACCGTGGTCGCACCCTCTATATCTACCCGCAGCTCTATGAAGGCCAGGAATGCACCAAATATCTCTTCTGCACCGGCCCAACTCCCGCCCAGCAATGTGATGAGCTGATCCCATATCTCATCAAGAAGCTCGGCAAGAAACGCTTCGCGATGCCATCGGCCAACTATGTGTGGCCGCAGCTGCTCAACAAATATGCCCACAAGGTGATCGAGGCAAACGGCGGAGAGGTGGTGTTTGAGGAATACTACCCGCTCGACCAGCTCGAATATTCCGCGACGGTCAACAAGATCCGCGATGGCAAGGTCGACTGCGTGTTCAACACCGTCATACCGCCCGGCCTGCAGCCGTTCTGCAAGCAGCTCTACGAGTCCGGCTTTCAGAAGAACGGCGGCATCCTGAGCTGCGTCTATTTCGATGAGAATCTGCTCAATTACGTGCCGGCCCAGGAAATGGAAGGGCTCTATACCTGCCTCGATTACTTCCAGGCGCTTGACGATTCCTTCGACAGGAATCTGCAGGCCGGATATGCGAAGAAATTTCCCGATACCAAGTTCCCGTTCACTGCCGGCAGCGCCGCCACAGGCATGTATCGCGGCGTGAAATTCTACGAGGCCGCCGTCAAGACGACCGGCGGCAAGCTTGGGCGCGAGGAGGTGGCAGCCGCAATGGATGCTGGCAAGCTCGAGAACGGGCCCGGCGGGCCGGCCGAAATGGTGCCGGGCAAGATGCATTGCAAGATGAACATGTATGTGGCGGTCTGCCGGCTTGAGGGCGACAAGACGAAGTACGAGGTGATCAGCAAAGCCGCCATGGTCGACCCGAAGGAATGCTGAGGGCGCACAGATCGAGGTCGAGACATGAGGGACGCCCTTGAGCGCCTGCGCAACGCGGTGGTCGCTCGACCTCCCGGAGAAAGCGATCTCGTGCCCGTACAGCAAGTTGGCGCATCGGGTAGATCGCCGTCGAAACGGAGAGGCGTGCATCGGCCGCTCCGCATGCTGCCCCTCATCGAGCTTGCCGTTCTCGCCATCATGGTCGCGGCGCCGCTCGTGCTGAACGAGCGGGCGGAATTGATCACGCTCATCACCAATATCGCCATCCTCTCCTTGCTCGCCATCAGCTTCGATCTGTGCTGGGGTTTTTCCGGTATCATGACCTTCGGCCAGGCGCTGTTTTTCGGCGTGCCCGGCTACGTGATTGCGCTTATCGGCCGCGATCTCGGCTTGAGCCAGATCTGGCTCACCCTGCCGCTTGCCATGATCGTCGGACTGTCGTTTGCCTTCGTCGTCGCGCTATTCCTGCTCCTCGGGCGCCGCCCGACCCCGATCTTCATCGCGCTCGGCACGCTCACGGGTTCGTATGCGGCCGAGCGTCTCGTCTCGGGGTGGCAGTATGTCGGCGCCGGCAACGGCCTTTCCGCAATCAAGCTGCTGCAAGTCGGATCCCATGAGCTCGTGGAAGGCACGGAATTCTATGCGCTCGCCTGCATCATCCTGCTTGTGGTGTATCTCGGGGCCCGTGCCCTGGTGCGCTCACAGTTTGGTCTCGTGCTCGCCGGCATGCGCCAGAACGAGGAACGGCTCGATTTTTTCGGTTATCGCGTTCAGATATTCAAGGTGCTGGTGTTCTCGCTCGCCGGCATGATCTCGGGCCTCGCCGGCGCGCTTTATGGCTATCACCAGGGTTTCATCGGTCCAGGCAACATGGGGCCCGGCCTCTCGACACAGGCAGTGATCTATTGCCTGCTCGGAGGCTCCGGCACCCTTATCGGACCGGTGATCGGCACCGCGGTGATCGAAATCCTCACCTACGTGCTGGCCGACATCGACAGCATCAGGCAATTCTGGCCGGTGTTTCTCGGCCTGCTTCTGCTCGGCATCATTCTGTTCCAGCCAAGCGGCATTCTCGGCATGGTGGTCAGTGCCCGCGAGCGCATCGGCTCGTATGGTTCACGCCGGAAAGGCGCACGGCAGCCGGGGTAACCACATGGCACTCTTGACGGTCACAGGCCTCACCAAGATGTTCGGTCAGTTCCGCGCCCTGGACGGAATCGATCTTGTGGTGCGCGCCGGCACCTTCCATGGCCTCATCGGACCCAATGGTTCGGGCAAGAGCACGCTGCTCAAGGCGATCGCTGGCGCGCACGCTCCGACCAGCGGCAGCATCCGATTCGATGGCATGGACATCACCGGCTCGCTCCCGTTCCGACGCGCGCGGGCGGGACTTAGTCTGAAGTTCCAGATCGCCTCGATCTTCCCTGAGCTGTCGACCTACGACAACGTGCTGCTTGCGCTTCAGGCGCGAGACGGCCTGCCGTCGCTGCTAGGCTCGCGGACGCGCCGCATTCTCGACGCCGAGGCGATGGCGGCGCTCGACCGCTTTCGGCTCACCGATAGAGCCGACGATCTCGCGGGCGAACTCAGCCATGGTCAGCAACAGTGGCTCGAGATCAGCCTGGCACTGGCGAGCCGGCCGAAGCTGCTCCTGCTCGACGAGCCGACTGCAGGGATGAGCCCGGAAGAGCGTCGCCTCACCGGGGAGTTGCTCCGTCCGATCAGATCATATTGCACGCTGGTCATCGTCGAACACGACATCGACTTCATCAAGAACCTGTGCGATCATTTGACGGTGCTCGACCAGGGCCGGGTGTTGGACGAAGGCAGCGTCGAGCAGATCGAGCGTTCGATCAAGGTCCGGGAGGTCTACACCAGCCGTGTCTGACGGGCCAAGCCTGCTCGACGTGCACCACCTCAGTGCCGGCTATGGCCGTAGCCAGGTCCTGTTCGACCTGACCATGCTGGCGCCGCCGCGCGGCGCCGTCGCCATTCTCGGCCGCAACGGGGCGGGCAAGAGCACGCTGCTCAAGACCATCGCCGGCGAGATCAGGCCCATGAGTGGCATCATCCGTTTCGATCAGCAACAGACGGTGGATGAGCCAAGCGAGCGCCGCGTGCGCCGAGGTCTCGGCTACGTGCCGCAGGAGCACGGCATTTTCGATCGCCTGACGGTGCGCGAAAACCTGCTGCTCGGCGCCATCAACCAGAAGGACAAGTCGGGTATCGATCGGGTGCTTGCGATTTTTCCGAAGCTCGCCCGGCGGCTCGCCCAGACTGCCGCCACGCTGTCGGGCGGCGAGCGGAAAATGCTCGCGATCGGGCGCGCGCTGGTTGGCTGGCCGAAGCTGCTCATGCTGGACGAACCCACCGAAGGGGTCTGGGTCGGCGTGATCGACGAAATCGCCGAGCGGCTCGCAGAGCTCGCCAAATCCATCAGCCTCGTCGTGGTCGAGCAGCACATCGAGCTCGCGCTGTCCGTCGCCCAGTACGCCTATGTGATGGATCGCGGCTCGATCGCGCTCGAAGGCCCGGCGGGTCGGGTCCGTGCTGACGCAAATCTGGCACGCTATCTCTCGCCGTGAAACGAGGCGGCGGAGCCGTCGCTGTTTCCGTTGGTACAAACAGGGGAGGATCCCATGGCGGTTCAAGTTCCAAAACCCGACCAACTCCGCGCTGTCGCCGATGAAGTGGGCTTGTCGCTGACCGGCGACGATGTCCAGTCCTTCATCAATCTGATGCGCCCGAGTGTCGCCGCCTATAACGTCGTCGACGCGATGCCCGACAATCTGCCTGTCGTGAAATATCCGCGCACGCCCGGCTACCGTCCGCTCGGCGACGAGAACAAGCACAATGCCTGGTACGTCAAGACGGTGGTGGAAGGGGCGCCAACTGGAAAGCTGCACGGCAAGTCCGTGGCTCTCAAGGACAACATCATGCTCGCCGGCGTGCCGATGATGAACGGCGCCTCCACCCTCGAAGGCTATGTTCCCGATGTCGATGCCACGGTGGTGCAACGGATCCTCGATGCCGGCGGCACCATCATTGGCAAGGCGCATTGCGAGTACTTTTGCCTCTCGGGCGGCAGCCACACCTGCGCGGCCGGACCGGTGCACAATCCGCACAGGATGGGCTACTCGGCAGGGGGCTCGTCATCGGGCAGCGCAGTGCTGGTCGCGCTCGGCGAGGCCGATATGGCGCTCGGCGGCGACCAGGGCGGCTCGATCCGCATGCCGTCATCGTTCTGCGGAACCTACGGCATGAAGCCGACGCACGGCCTCGTTCCGTATACGGGAATCATGCCGATCGAGATCTATGTGGACCATACCGGCCCAATCACCGCGACCGTGGCCGACAATGCCCTGCTCCTCGAAGTGCTCGCCGGTCCAGACGGCTATGATCCGCGGCAATACGACGTCAAGGTTCACCCGTACACCAAGGCTGCAGAAGGCGGCGTCAAGGGCATGAAGATCGCGGTCGTGAGCGAAGGGTTCGCGCAGCCGAACGCGGAGGCGGTCGTCAACGAGAAGGTCCGTGCGGCAATCGGCCGTCTGGAAGGCCTCGGTGCCGAGATCCGTGAGGTCTCGATCCCGATACACTTGATGGGAGGTGCGATCTGGATGCCGATCGGGGTCGAAGGCCTCACCCAGACGATGATGTGGGGTGACGGCTACGGAGTGAGCCGGCCCGATCTCTATGTGACGAGCCTGATGGATTTTCATCGCGGATGGCGATCACGGGCCAATGAACTCTCCGAGACGACCAAGCTCTTCACCATGTTTGGGACGTACATCCGCAAATACTATGGCAGCCGCTATTATGGTAAGGCGATGAACATCTGCCGGCGCCTGACCGCGGCCTACGATGCGGTGCTCGCCGAATGCGACCTGCTGGCCATGCCGACCACGCCCATCAAGGCGACCGAGTTGCCGGCGCCTGATGCGAGCCGCGAAGACTTCATAGGCCGGGCGCTCGACATGATTGCCAATACCGCGCCGTTCGACATCACGCATCATCCGGCCATGGCAATTCCGTGCGGCATGGCTGACGGGCTGCCGCTCTCACTGATGCTGGTCGGCCGCCATTTCGACGAGCCATCGATCTATCGTGCGGCATTCGCATTCGAGCGGACGGCAGATTGGAGGAGGCTGTGAGCGCTCCTTCCCGCAACGACCTTGCGCCCTTTCGGTCGTTGCCCTGATGCTGGTTGTCGGACCGCTCTTTGCACGAACAATGAAGGCTCGTATGTTTTCGCAGGCAAGGCGATCCTGACCTGCATCGCCTCACCTCGGGGACCGGAGGCTGATGGCAACGATGGACTTCTGCGTGATGATGTCATCCCTTGACCGCACCCGCCGTCAGCCCGCTGACGAGATAGCGGCGCACTGCGAGCGAGAAAATCAGCACCGGCGCCATCACCAGCGAACCGCCGGCGGCGATCTTGCCCCATTCCCAGCCCTCATAGTTCATGAAGTTGACCACTGCGACCGGCGCGGTGCGGGCATTGGTGCGGGTCAGGATCAGCGCGAAGAAGAAATCGTTCCAGGCATAAAGGAAGCAGAGGATCGCGGTCGCAGCGATGCCGGGTGTCACCATCGGCAGCACGATCTTGGTGAAAACCGTGCGCGTCCGCGCGCCGTCGACGAGCGCGGCCTCTTCCAGCGAGATCGGCACCGTGTCGAAGAACGGCTGCATCATCCAGATCACCAGCGGCAGGTTGAAGCTGGTGTAGACCAGCACGAGGCCCGTGATGGTGTCGAGTAGGCCGATCCAGCGGTAGAACAGGAAAAACGGAATCGTGAAGGCGATCGGCGGCGCCATGCGCGTGGCCAGGATGGCAAAGCCGAGCGCATGCTTGCCGCGTCCAGTCCGGCGCGACAGCGCATAGGCGGCAGGCACTCCCAGCAGCAGCGCGAGCGCGGTCGAGAACGAGGCGCTGAGCAGGCTGTTGACGAAGGAGGCCGAGAACGCGCTGTGCCAGAGCGAGGCGTAGTTCTGAAGCGTCGGCGTGAAGACCAGAGGCGGCGGAAACTGCAAAATCTGGTCGTTGGACTTGAAGCTCATCTGCAACAGCCAGAGGAACGGCGACAGCAGCAACAACAGCGTCACGACGATCGCGGCCAGCCGTCCCGGACTGGCGCTGCGCCCGAAACGCGTGTTCATGCCATCGCCTCCCGGCGGCGGCCCATCCAGACCAGGCCGAGGCTGATGCCGGCCACCAGCAGCAGCATCACGACGGTGACCGCACTGGAATAGCCGATCTCGTTGGTGTCGAAGGCGAGGAGGTATGCGTAGTAGTTGGTGACCTCGGTCACCGTGCCGGGCCCGCCGCCGGTCAGCAGGAAAATCAGCGGAAACGCCTTCACGCTGTCGATCAGGCGAAACATGCCGGCGATCACGAGGATCGGCGTGATGAAGGGCAGGGTGACGTACCAGAAGATCTGGAAGCGGCCGGCACCGTCGACGAGGGCGGCTTCCGAATATTCGTCCGGAATGGTCTGGAGCGCCGCCAGCACCATCAGGAAGGTGAAAGGCAGCCATTCCCAGGTGTCGGCGATGATGATCGCGGTCAGCGCGAAATCGACGCTCGAGGTCAGCGCCGGCATGGTGAAATGCAGCAGCTGCGCCGCGTAATAGAGCGGGCTGATATCGGGCGTGTAGATCAGCTTCCAGATCACTGCAACCACGATCGGCGGCAGCACCATCGGGACGAGGAAGAAGGTGCGGGCGAATTCGACGAAGCGCGACTGCGTGTTGAGGAGCAGCGCGAGCAGCATGCCGAGCAGCACCTGGAACAGCACGCCCCAGAACGAGAGTTTTGCCTGGACGAGCAGCGAATTGACAAATCGCGGATCGCCGGGCAGCAGTTGATAGTTGCGCAAGGGCGCGGTGAAATCGGTGGATGAGCCCGGCGTCGTCAACTGGAACGGCGTCAGGCTCGTCACCACGAGATAAAGCGCCGGCAGCATGGCGACTGCGAACAGCACGATCAGGCTCGGCGTGAGCGCAAATGCGATGAAGCTGCGGCGCTCGGCGTCGATTCCACCCTCGGTCAAAGCGTAGTTCCGGCCCGGCGAAGCGCGGCGATGGCCTGGTCCTGCGCCGCGTTCATCGCCTCCTTCGCAGGCAACTGGCCGGTTGCGACTTGCTCGAAGGCCTTGTTGAGCACGTCGCCGACGATCGGGAACTCCTTCACGGTGCGATATGCCATGTAGTTCTCGCCCTTGGCCGGCAGCTCCAGCACCTCGAGATAGAGCGCACCGAGGTCCTGGCCGTTCACCATATTCAGCTTGCGATAGACATCGCTGGTGATGATCGAGCGCCGGCAGATCGAGGAATGACCATGCTCCTTGACGAGGCGCATCGAGATGTCAGGGGAGAGCGACCATTTGATGAACTCCCAAGCCGCCTTCTTGTTCTTGGCATTTTTGGGAATGCCGAGGCCCTGGCTGTTCGAGGCCGGGTAATCATGCACGGGACCGGCCGGCATGCGCACCACGCGCGAGGTGTCCTTCACCTTGCTTTCGTCGGAGAGCAGTATCGGCGTCACCCAGGCGCTGGAATGGATGAAGATGTTGGAGCGGCCGGTGAGCAGCGATTGCCGCGCCTGGTCCTCGGTATAGGTCAGCACCCCCTTCGGCGCGCTCTTCAGCAGATTCGCATAGAACTCGATACCCTCTATGGTCTCCGGCTTGTTCAGCGCCGGCATGATGTCCGTCGGCGGATTCCTGAAGATGTTGCCGCCGAAGCCCTGAATGTAGGGCGGCAAATTCCAGTGGTGGAGCTGGAAGGAGGCGATGCCGCTCGTCCCGTCGGTGCCGTTGATCTCGGCGCACACCTGCTGGAGCTCCGCGAACGTCTTCGGGATTTTCAGCCCCTTCTTGTCCATCAGGTCCATGCGCGATAGCCCCATCACCATCGCGCCGCCTTCCCAGGAGTAACCATAGGTGCCGCCCTTGGCGTCGCGATAGGGCACCTGCGCGCCCTCGACGAAGTCCTTCGGATTCCACTCCGCCGGGGTCAGGTTGGGATCGTCGGTGAACTCGTCGAGATTGGTAAGCAGCCCGGCCGCGACCCAGCGCGCAGCGAGGATGAAGGTGACGTTCACGAAATCATAGGCCGAGCCGCCGGACGACAATTCGAGATTGGCCTGCTGATTGTAGACCGGGAACGCCGAGAGCTGGAGATCGACCTTCATCCCGGTCTGCTCCTCGAACTCGGGAATATAGTTTTGCAGCAGGGTGAAGAAACGGTGCTGGAACGAGGCGCCGTGCAGCGTGAGCCCGGCAAACGGCTTCGTCTGCGCGATCAGCGGCGCAGGAAATGCCGCGAGCGCCGCGCCGGCGGCGCTCGCTTTGAGCAATTTGCGCCGGGTGATCGCAAGACGAGCATTGCGGGCGATATGGTCCGCGTTCTTCATGATGGCCTCCCTCAACTCTGCATCTGTTTTCAACGCGCCCGTCTGGTGCGGGCGTTATCCTCCTCGGCATCCTTCTTCCTCTGGCGTGACAGGGCCAAGATGATGTTCTGTTCGGTGAGATCCATGAGCTTGATCATGGCCTGGCGTGCCCGATCGGGATTGCGCGCCCATATCGCGTCCAGGACGGCGCGATGATAGGGCAGGCTCTTGCGCGGTGCGCCAGGATTCTGGGTCGAGAGGTTGAACGACATGCGCAGCGCCGCAGCGACTGTGGCCCCGAAGGCGATCAGAAAGTCGTTTCCTGTGGCGATGAGAATGCCGCGGTGAAATTGCAGATCTGGCTCGGCATAGGCGAGGCGGTCCAGGCCGGCCGCATCCATGCCGCGATAGGCCCGTTCGATCCGGGCAAAGTCCTCGTCGGAACCGCGCACGGCGCAGATCGCACAGGCCTCGGGCTCGACGATCCTGCGGATCTCGAGGAGCTGCTGGGCGAACTCCTGCGTCGGCAGCTCGGACAAGGTCCAGTTCAAAAGCTCCTCGTCGAGCATGTTCCAATCGATGCGCGAGCGCACATGCGTGCCGGCCTTCTGCCTGGAGACGATCAGTCCCTTCGCCTTGAGCAGCGAGAGCGCCTCGCGGATGGATGCGCGGCTGACATCGAAGCGGGACGCAAGCTCGATCTCGCGGGGCAGCGTCGTGCCCTCACGCCACACGCCAGTCAAGATCAGCCGTGCCACTTCGCGGGCGACCTGTGCGCTCGACTGCGGGCTGTCGTTGCTATCAGCCTTTGCCACGTTGATCCCAAGGTTGCGAAATTAAATGTCTGATTTATTACGAATCCAACCCACTCGGACGCAAGGAAGCAGCGCTAGTTTGCAGAATAGTCAAACCTCGGCTGGTTTGACAAGAGTTATTATGTCAGACATATTTTTTCATGGATTGAATGGCGCGTAGGACAAGACGACCGTGACCAAGCCCCACATCGTGCTCGTGATGACGGACCAGCAACGCTTCGACACGATCGCGGCAACCGGTCATCGCTATATGAATACGCCGAATCTCGACCGCCTGGTGCGCGAAGGCGTCTGTTTCGACCATTGCTTCATCAATGCGCCGAGCTGCGTGCCTTCGCGCGCGGCGCTGTTTTCCGGCCTCTATCCGCATGCATCGGGCGTCCTGCGCAACGGACAGGCGTGGCAAAAGACCTGGGTCAACAAGCTCGCGGAGGCCGGCTACCACTGCGTCAATGTCGGCAAAATGCACACGATCCCCTATGACGCGAAGGCGGGCTTCCATGAACGCTTCGTGGTAGAGAACAAGGATCGCTTTTTCGAGGGACGATGGTTCGCCGACGAACTCGACAAGGCCTTCGCCGCACATAAGCTGACCAAGCCGTCGCGCGCCGGCTATCGCAGCCTGCCTGACTATGGCGACCGGCTGGGCGCATTCACATGGGAGATGCCAAAATCCTTGCATCCGGACATCTTCGTCGCCGAGACCGCGATGTGGTGGTTGCGCAGCCGTCCCAGGCCGGAGGCGCTGTTCATGCAGATCGGTCTGCCGGGGCCGCATCCGCCCTATGATCCGCTGCTGGAATATCTGGAGCATTATCTCGCGCGAACCGATCTTCCGGTCCCGCAGCCGACACAGGACGAGGTCGACGGACTGCCAGCCTACCTGAAGGAGAAGCGGCGGCACGACACCGAGGTCGATCATGATGCGGTGTCATGGAAGCTCGCGCCGACGCATGAGGAGATGCGGCGCCTGCGCACGCATTATTATGCCAACGTCACCATGATCGACGAGCAGATCGGCCGGCTGCTGGAGACGCTGGAGGATACGGGATATCGCGAGGATTGCATCCTCATCTTCATGTCTGATCACGGCGACAATCTCGGCGAACACGGCCTCAGCCAGAAATGGTCGATGTACGAGCCGGTGACCCGCGTGCCGCTGCTGTTCTGGGCGCCCAAGCGTTTTGCGGGCGGACGGCGGATCCGCGAAAAGTGCCAGCTGTTCGATCTCGGTCCGACGATACTTGATTTGGCCGCGGCGCAGCATCCCAAGCCCTTTCAGGCCCGCAGCCTGCTCGCCGCGCTGAAGGGCGAAAACTGGACCGGCCGCGACTTCGTGTACAGCGAGCAGGCCGGCGACGTCGCCATGACGGGTGCACGGCTGATCACCATGGTGCGCGACGACAGGTGGAAAGGGGTGTTCATTCACGGCGCGAAGGACGGCCAGCTCTTCGATCTGGCGAATGACCCTGCCGAGCAGAACAATCTGTGGGGCGCGGCCGAGCATCAGGTTGTCGTGAGCCGCCTCAAGGAGGCTTTCATCGACTGGCGACAGGATAGCCTGCTCGAGACGATGGACCTGTATGCGTCTTCGCGCTGATTGGACGATCGCGACGGCTGCAGTAAACGGCGCAGATTCGCGGCGCGATTGCCGGATTTCACCCCAAACGATGCGCCCATAGGCATGGCAAGCGATTGCTTCCGCAAAGGGGCCAGAAGGTGGTGCTGAGAGGCGCCAGGCCCGCGGCTATGCCGCAAGCCGTGACAGCGCCGTCCAATCGAACGTAACGCCATGACCGAGCCGGCTGGGCGCGAGCGCCATTCCCTTGTCAAGGGTCATGGGGTGCTCGATGTAGTGATCCAGGCCGAACCCGTGCGCCTCAAGATACGAGCGGTTCGGGCACGCCGCAAGCAAATGCACGGTAATATCGTGCGCGCCATGGCTGGTGACTGGCAGATTGAAAGCCTCCGCAAGCCGCGCAATCTTCATGAAGACGGATACGCCGCCGCAATTCGTCACGTCGGGTTCCGGGTAGGACAAGGCGCCCGCAGCTATGTAGGCCTTGAATTCCCAGAGGGTGCGCAGGTTTTCCCCCGCCGCGACCGGCATACCGCCGGCTGACAGGATGCGGGCATGCCCGGCGACGTCATCGGGAACGGTCGGCTCCTCGAGCCAGGTGAGGTCGTAAGGTTGCAGCGCCCGAGCGGCGCGAATGGCCTCCTCGACCGTCCATTTCATGTTCGCATCCACCATCAGCGGAAAGCCATCGCCGAGATGGTTTCGCATGGCCTCCACACGGGCAATGTCGGATTTCAGATCAGGGCGGCCCACTTTCATCTTGATGGCCCGAAAACCCTTGGCGAGATTATCGTCAGTCTGCTTCACCAAGGCCTCGACAGGCAGATCAAGATCGATGCCGCCGGCGTAGCAAGGCACCCGCGCATCGAAGCCGCCGAGCAGACGAAACAGCGGCAGATTGGCACGCCGCGCCTTGAGGTCCCACAATGCGATGTCGAGCGCGGATTGCGCCAGCACTGTCGGTCCGCCGCGTCCGCCATAGTGCAGGCCCCACCAGACCCGATGCCAGATGGCTTCAGTGTCATCGGCT
The DNA here is from genome assembly GCF_019244115.1 of Bradyrhizobium sp. Classification (GTDB taxonomy): domain Bacteria; phylum Pseudomonadota; class Alphaproteobacteria; order Rhizobiales; family Xanthobacteraceae; genus Bradyrhizobium. The sequence continues at coordinate 4,433 of NZ_JAFATE010000216.1, read as the reverse complement.
TCGCAGCCTTCGATCAGTTGCGGAATCTCGCGCCTGAGGATGTCGGCAATCGCCCCGCCATGGCGGCCGACGGTGTAGGTGTACCCGACGCCTTCGGCACCGTCGCAATCGCGGACGCGGCAAGTCACAAGCTCGAACGCCCTGATCTCGCCGTGCGTTGAGTCGGAGAGAGTGGCTGCGAGCGGGATCCGATACAGTCCGGTCTCGGTTGACTTGATGGCTGCCATGGTGCTTCACCCACGTTCTTCTGCACGGTAGGGCGATTGCGGCGGCCCGGCAATCGACTGCAAGCGCATCCAGCGACGCGCCAGCGCGCTCGGCATTCGAGCCGCGACCCGAAAACGCGCCGCGGTGCGGCAAACCGCAGAAGAAAGCGGCGGACTAGAACGTCCGCCGCGTGTTGTTTTGGCTATTTACCCTCTTTCTCGACCTTTCGCTTTTCGTCTTCGTTCATTTTCTTGATGGTCGGATCCGGGCTGACCTCCCCGGTGGTCTGCGTTCTTGACGCCGGCGGGGCCTGGTTTGGAACGGAGCTTTGTTCCGGTGATGCCGGTCGCGTTGCGGTGGCTGGTGGCGGATTCGTCTGGGCGCTCGCCGGCAGGGTCAAAAGAAAGACGCTCGACAGCAGGGATAATGCGAGCGTCTGGAATTTGCGCGCACCGGGCTTGTTGGGTGAGTTTTTCATCGATCGGACTCCTTGATCGGATCGATGAGAACGAACCGCCGCGGGTTAGCGTTCCACCGTCTCAAGCTGCTTGGCGATCGGCGGTGCCCGAATTCGCTTGCCGGACGCGGCAAAGGTGGCGCGAGTGCAGGTGCGAAGGGCGGCGCCCGGGTTCGCCCACTCCGCTCGGTGGCGTATCGTGACCGCGAGGCACGATGTGGGCGCTAGTTACGAGCGGCCGCCGCAGCTGGATTTACAACCTGAATTCGAGATGTCGGGCAAACGGATAGGCGACCAGTTCAAGGCGCGCGTGACCGCGGCCTCAAGCCGCCGGCTAAAGCGACGTTGGAATCAAGGCGAACCCTGCTCGCCGTATCTGGAAGCGGATGCTTTCTCGGACTGGAGCGCGGCGCGAGCAGTCTATGAAGACTGCGGGCGTTGTTCGTGGCGTGGGCGTCGTAATCGTTGTTGAAGTAGATCCAGACCCGCGTCGCGCCGCTGGCTTTGATCCTGTCCGCCCAGACCTTGAGCTCCGCGTCCGAATAGTCGTGCCTGTACCATCGTTGGGGGCCGTGCAGCCGCACGTAGACATCATCCGCGGTGCGGACGAGCTCGTCCGGCAGCCGCGGGCCGCTGCAGGAACAAAAGATAATTCCGGCTCTCCGGAAAGCGCGATAAACCTCTTCGTTCCACCAGCTCCTATGCCGAAATTCGACGGCATTGCGGCGCGCCGGGTCCAGCTGGCTGACGATCGCATTCAAGCGCGCCTTGCTGTAGTGGAAGCTCGGCGGCAACTGGAACAGAAAGCAGCCCATGCGCTCGCCCAAGAGGTCGGCGATCAAGCCAAAGTCGCGGATGAGCGTTTTTGTGCCCCTAAACCTTTTCACATGGGTTATGAGCTCGCAGACCTTCACCGTGTAAACAAAGTCTCGATTCCTAGGCTGACGCCGCCACGCCTGAACGTTGGCAACGGTCGGCCAAGAATAGAAGGAGGCGTTCATTTCGACCGTATCGAAGGCAGCCGAATAGTGCTCGAACCAGTCTGATTGTGGCACGCCTGCGTAAAAGGCGTCCCGCCATTTCCAGTAGCGCCAACCCGAGCACCCGACATAGATCTTGTGCTTCAATTGCGGGGCTTTCGTCCGGCGCTCGCCCTCGGTTTTGAGGCGGACCTCATGCATCTTCGCGGCGCGCCCGATGTTGGTCTCTCGTTGCTTCGCGCGGCGAAGCTCACGACGCGCTCGCCGCTGCTCGGGCGTGAGTTCTGCTCTGTCGGCCGATGTTCGGGCATGTGGCGTGATATCGGCGGAGGAGGTTTCTGCGGCTTTCATAGCAGGATCATTTGCTGAGCGCGGATGACGATTTCTTCCTGAGAGAGCTCCTTTTCCAGCCGTTCGCGTAAGGACCGCCAGAACTCGGGCACCAGAACCTCAGTCATGACTTCAACGACGGCGATGTTGTCGCGCTCGGTTTCCCTGCCGCTCTGCCACATGCCTTGACCCGGCGTGCGCAAGAAGCTCGTGACGCCGCCGAACTGTTCGGTGAGCTCTTTCAAGAGCTGTTCAAACCAGGTTTGCGGGATCGGCTCGCCTTCGCCGGTCTGCCGCGGCAGAAGGATCTGCACGAGGTAGGAAGCGGCCTCACTCATGAGACCGTTCTTGCGCGGGCGTTGCCGGCCCAGCTGCCCAGCAGGGTGTCGGTACTGACGGTTTCCACCTGCTCGCCGAACCGGTTCATGTAGACATTCATCATGGCATCATGGGTTTGATCCGCGGAGCTGCAGAGCGCGTCGGTCACGAGAATGACGCGAAAGCCCCAGTCCACGGCTCCCAGCACAGTAGCCAGCACGCAGACATCGGTCTCGCCGCCGGTGATGATGATGGTGTCCACGCCCGCGCCGCGCAGCTGCCGATGCAGGTCGGTGCCTGTCCAAGGCGAATAGGCATGCTTGTTGAAAATGCGGGCCGGGGGGACGAAGCGGGCGAGGTCAGGGACAAGGCCGATCATGTCCGCGCCCAGCTCATCAATGGTCATCGCGCTCCATCGCTCGTAGTAATGCCGCCACATCCCGACACCCTGGCCGGGCTTCTGAGCGGGAATGAAACGGGTAAAGAGAGTTCGTTCGGAATGCGCGGAAGTGATCTCGATGATGTTTGGCAGAACGCGCTCAAGCCACGGCATCTTCCATTCGGTGCCTTCTGCGAACATCCTTTGCATGTCCACGCACAGATGAAGGGCGTGCTCGCCGGGAGCGCCGTAGCGCAGCACATCCTCTTTTGACATGGCCCTGCCCTCGAAAGATACGCTCTAACGGGATCGCACCGGAGTTGGTTCCTATCGCCACTCCCGCGCCTTGGAGCGCGGGGCACGGGTTTCAGAATCGTCCGATCGCGCGTTGCAGGATTTGCATGGGCTCGGCGTCATCGCCGGCCCAGGCCACGAACTGATCGGGGCGCACCAGGATCAGGCGGGCGGCATATTTTTCGCGGCCGTCCGCCGCGCTGTCCCGGATCACCTTCATCGGCAGGTCGAGCGTCGCAGCCGCCGCTTCGAATGCCGCCGCGGTCTCGTTCGCCCCGAGATCGATCAGGGTGAAACCCGGGCCGAGCTCCTCAAACACATTCCGGCCTGACGACAGAGGCTGCGGCGTGAGGTGATGGCCTGCCCGCGCCGCGTGAGCATGGGAGCCGATCGCGCTGCTGACAGCACCTTCAGGCCCGAATATGATCGGCGAGCCCTCATAGTTCGGCTCGAAGGCGTTGACCTCGTCCCGCGCGCCGGATTGCCTCATCCGCCAGGCCGCTTCGAAATCGGCAAGGTCGCGGACCGGATCGTGCCTTGCCATAAAGTCGCGGTCGACGACAATCGCCTTCTCGATGAAGTCGCGCGCGGTGGAGGCGAACACCGGCCGCCGCTCGGCATCATAGCTGTCGAGCAGAGCAGGGCCGGCCCAGCCCTTGATGCTGGCTGCCAGCTTCCAGCCGAGATTGACCGCATCCTCGAGGCCGCTGTTGACGCCATAGCCGCCATAGGGCGGATGCGAGTGCGCGGCATCGCCCGCGATGAAGACGCGGCCGGCGCGATAGCTGTCGGCCAGGGCGAAGCGCAGATCCCAGAAACCGATATGCTCGAGGGCGACATCGAATTCGGCGCCTGCCGCGTCGTACAGAAAGGTTTTGAAGTCGAAATTGTCGCGCGTGGTCCCGGGGGGAACCGGGGCATGGAAGAACCAGGTGCTGCCGAGATCGACACGTCCAAAAAACTTCCAGTAGCCGCCGAGCTCCGGGTGCAGCACGCAGTAGAAGGATTTGCCGGGATAGCGTGCAAGATGCCGGTGCAGGCCGGTCGAGCGAAACACCAGAAGCACCATCAGGCGGTCATGATCGGAACGGGTCTGGGTGATGCCGCTCTGGTCGCGCACGATCGAGCGGCTGCCGTCGCATCCCACCGCATAGACGGCGCGCAGCGTTTTTGCCGCGCCATCGCGGCCGACGATGTCGACGCTGACACCGTCCGCATCCTGGGTGATCGCCCTGCAGGTCCAGCCATACATTGCTTCGATGGCCGGGATCTCTCCGGCCCGCCGGCGCAGCACGGCTTCGGTCGCATATTGCGGCAGCCGTTCATTGTCGGTGAAATAGAACGGCCGCACCAGCTCGCGCTGCAGCCAGTCGTGGCTGTAGTCGCCGAGCAGGGTGCGGTAGCTCGTCATGCCACCGATGCCGTAGTCGCGCGGGATGGTGCGCGCCGCGCGCAATTGTTGTTCCGC
>NZ_JAFATE010000141.1 GCF_019244115.1 Bradyrhizobium sp. | reverse complement strand
CGAAAAAATTTTCGACATGTCCGCGCGGGCTCGCCCCGGCCGCATCGCTTGCATCGCAACGAGGAGAGACCCATGGACGACAGCTTGGCGGCGGCACGCCGCTGGTATGCCGAAGACCTCAGATGCAGGGCTCCGGTGCTACGCAATTTTCACTTGATCGACGCGTTCGCCGCCGTGCCGCGCGAACGTTTCGTTGGCCCCGGACCATGGCGCATCATCGCACACCCTTCCGAGCCGTTCCTCAGCCCCGACGATGATCCGCGTTGGCTCTACCATGACGTGCTGGTGACGATCGACGCGAGCCGCGACCTCAACAACGGGCAACCCAGCTTCTGGGCGCGCAATCTGGAGCATCTCGATCTGGTGCGCGGCGAACGCGTGCTCCAGGTCGGTGCGGGGACCGGATATTATTCGGCGGTGCTGGCCGAGATCGTTGGAGCCGCCGGCCACGTCACGGCCGTCGAGATCGATCCGGTCCTGGCGTCGCAGGCCCGCGCGAATCTCGCGGACTGGCCGCAAGTCGATGTGGTCTCGGGCGACGGCCGGGCCGTCGATGCCGGCGAGTTCGACGTCGTCATCGTGTTCGCCGGATCCACTCACCCATCGCGGCAATGGCTCGATCGTCTTGCGGAGGGTGGCCGCCTGCTGATGCCGATGACCAATGAGTCCAGGTGGGGCTTTCTGCTGCGCGTGATCCGGCATGGAGACGGCTTCGCGGCCTGCTCGATCGGCGGGGTCGGCATCTATCCCTGCGCGGGAGGACGCGACGAGGAGGCTGGAAAACGCCTGCATGCCGCGCTCGAAAGCCTGTCGCCCGGAAGGGTCCCGATCCATGCGCTGCATGTCGGCGATCCCGCCCCTCAGGACGCCGCGAGGGTCTGGTATCACGCGCCCGGATTCTGGCTGGAGCGCCAGCCTGCCGAGACGGACGCAACAGCGCCGGAGGTCTGACCTCCGGGCCGTGCAACGCTGATTCTCTCTCCTTCCAGTCCCTCCTGCAAAAATATTTTGCTTCCGTTTTCCAGAAAACTATGGTTCACTCCGGCCGTCCCGTGCTCATCGGAGGGCGCTTCGCGATCGTCACGAACGTGGAGCGCGGGATGCGATGGACGCGATGGTGTCAGCGCGCAGTCTCTGTGCGGACGAATGACGTCATTGCGTACGGCAAAGCCGTGTGGTCCTGGCCTCCCGACGCTGAGGTCAAGTCGCGCGAGATGATCGCGCGGCGACGGGGGCAAGAAAGCCCGGTCCCCGAGGAGGGCGCGGTATAAGCCGTAAACCCATTGCGCAGGGAATGCCGGACTTGGCTGAACCTGTGGTTACTGCCGCCAGCTTTCTTTTTGCTGGCGGGCCATGGGTGAGGCCTTCACCCGGCATTCCCTGCGCCCTCTTGCAATCTTGAGGGCGAGCTCTTCGCAAAACTCGGACGCGATCGCGCCGCAAGAACGTAGGCGCTCATCCTCCGGTTGTTTGAAGTGTGGGCGGCGCGCGTCTCACGCGGCAGAATCTTGCGCGCTTGCGATTCACCGCACCGAAACATCTTGCCGTCATGGTCACAATCGGTTGCGAGCTCTGGATGACATGACATCAGAACCGACTGCGCTGCAGGTGCGAGGGTTAACAAAGCGTTTTGACCGCCCCGCGGTCGACGCGCTCGATCTGACCGTCCGCACCGGCGAGTTCTATGCGCTGGTTGGCCCCAACGGCGCCGGCAAGACCACGACGCTGCGCATGATAGCAGGCCTGCTGCCGCCGGACGGCGGCGCGATCTCGATTTTTGGTATCGACGCCCTGCACGACCCGGTTGCCGCCAAACAGGTGATGGCCTGGGTCTCCGACGAGCCGATGATCTATGACAAGCTGACGCCCGAAGAATATCTGGAATTCGTCGCCGGCCTCTGGGGCATCGCGCCGACGCGCGCGCGGAACTCCGCGCGACAATTGTTGATTTCGCTTGGCCTCGAAGCCCATCTCGGCGAGCGCTGCGAAGGTGTTTCCAAGGGCATGCGCCAGAAGGTCGCGCTTGCTGGCGCGCTGATCCACGATCCGCGCCTGATCATCCTGGACGAACCGCTCACCGGGCTCGACGCCGTGTCGGCTCGCCATGTGAAGAACCTGCTGGGCGACCGGGTGCGGGCCGGCTGCACCGTGATCATGACCACGCATATTTTGGAGGTGGCGGAGCGCATGGCGGACCGGATCGGCGTCATCGCAGCGGGGCGGCTGATCGCCGAGGGAACGCTCGCCGAACTGCGTCAGATGAGCGGAGGCACCGACCATAGCCTTGAAGAGCTGTTCATCGCGCTGGTCGATCCCGAGGCCGCCGCGGCATGAGTTCGGTCACGACGCTCGCATGGTTTGCGCGACACGAGCTGCGGCTCGCCTGGCGCGAATGGCTGGCCATGATCGCAGGACGACAACGGCGGCGACGCGCCGCGATCATTGGACTCGTCATCTTCGCCGCACTGTTGCATCTGCCCGCCTGGGCCGTGATCGGACGCTATGCGGAGCTGCCGACGCCGCTGGATGCGACGTCTCTGGTCGTGATCTCGGCGACGATCTGCCTCGGCTGGGCGCTGATCCTGTCGCAGGCGATCGAGTCCGCGACGCGGGTGTTTTACGCCCGCGCCGATCTCGACCTCATCATGTCGTCGCCGGCACGGCTCACAAGCCTGTTTTCGGTCCGGATCTCGGCGATCGCGCTCTCGGTCACGGCCGTGGCGCTGTTGTTTGCGGCGCCCTTCGTCGACGTCCTGCTGTTCGGCGGCGGAAACAGATGGCTCGCAGCCATCGGCGTCGTGATCGCCAGCGGCCTGTCGGCGACGGCCGTTGCGATCGCGGTCACGATCATGCTGTTCCGGCTGATCGGCCCGGCCCGGACGCGGCTGGTCGCGCAGATCGTCGCGGCGATCATCGGCGCGGGCTTTGTCATCGCGCTGCAGGTCGCTGCGATCCTGTCCTCCGGCACGCTGTCGCGCTTTGCGATCCTCACCTCCGACTCCGTGGTCGCGCTCGCGCCGTCGGCCGACAGCATCATCTGGTGGGCGGCGCGCGCGGTCACCGGCGACGTGACCGCACTGCTGCCGTTGCTCTCCGCGAGCCTCGCCCTGCTCGGGAGCGTGATGGCGATCTTTTCACCGCGCTTCGCCGAGACCGCGGCCAGCGCATCGGCGCGCGCCGCGCCCGGTCGCAAGGCTTCCGCCATCGGACAATTTCGCGTTCGCTCGCCTCAGCAGGCGCTGCGGCGGAAGGAATTTCTCCTGCTCGTGCGTGACCCCTGGCTGCTCTCGCAGACCTTGATGCAGCTGCTCTATCTGGTGCCGCCTGCGTTGCTGTTGTGGCGAAGCTTCGCCGACCATTCGATCGGCCTCGTGCTGGTCACGCCGGTCGTCGTCATGGCTGCGGGCCAGCTCGCGGGCGGGCTCGCCTGGCTGACGATTTCGGGCGAGGACGCCCCAGACCTCGTCGGCACGGCGCCGCTGCGACAGACGCAGATCATCCGCGCCAAGATCGAAATGGTGCTGGCCGCGATCGGCGCCGTCTTCGCGCCGCTTCTGGCGGGACTGTGCCTTGCCTCACCCTGGCAGGCCGCGATCACCGGCGCCGGCGTCGCGGTCGCCGCGCTGTCGGCAACCGCGATCCAGCTGTGGTTTCGGATGCAGGCCAGGCGCAGCCAGTTCCGCCGCCGCCAGACCTCATCGCGGCTTGCGACCTTTGCCGAAGCCTTCTCCTCGATCGGCTGGGCCGCAACCGCGGCCCTGGTACTGACGATCCCCCTCGCCGGACTCATGAGCGGGCTGATGACGGCCGCGCTGATGGCCGTGACCTGGAAGCTCAGTCCAAGCCGGGAGTGACGGCTAGCCTTCCAGCACCTCCACCACCGCAGCAACAAACGCCTCCGGCGCCTCCTGCGGCAGATTGTGGCCGACGCCGGGAACGACGCGATGAACACGGCGGTCCGTGAATCGCGCCGCCTGCGCAG
>NZ_JAFATE010000534.1 GCF_019244115.1 Bradyrhizobium sp. | reverse complement strand
TCTTCATAATTCGAACCACCGATTGACCACCGCTACAGCGTGAACGAACGTGGAAGATCGTCAGGCAACGCCACGAAAAACGTCAATGTTCTCCGAGACCTTCGAGCAAGCAGGCCCGCTCATAACGGTCTGGTTGCAGGTTCGAGTGCGGTCCGAGCCAACAGCAAAATCAATAGCTGCGATCACGGTGGACTCTCGTTCCAAGCATCGGGGAATTACCTTCTTCATCAGAGCGGGCTGCGTGCAGCGCACCTAACGTCGAAAAATTCGATAATCAAAGGCCGCGGGCAGCTTCTTCTTTCCTTTTTGTTCGCCGTGGCACCCAATCGTACGATGAGTTTATAACCGCCGTTCCATTTCGGCCTCGCCTGAGCATAATGCTCGGGATGATCGAGACCTCCGACATTTACTCAATGCGCGAACTTCCGTGAGCGAACGCTGGCCCGCCGCACTGCGTCTTGACCAGGCCGCCGAATATTGCGGCCTGTCGGTCGACACGTTCAAGGAGGTTTGCACCGTTGCTCCCATCGAGTTCACGAAATCATCGCACGGCCGGCGCTGGCTCCGTACCAGCCTGGATGAATGGCTTGACAGCCTGGACCCCGACGCCGCACGCTCGGCGCCTACACGGCGGCGGTTGGCGGAGCGGATCGGTGGCGGCGGCGTCTAAGCTAAGAGGGCTCCAGATTTTTGAGGCCCGGGGGAAGTGGTACGTCTATCGCCGCGCTACGGGCGAGGTGTTGATCAAAGGGTTCCTCGGCAACAGGAGGGCCCTCGATCGCCATTTTGAAACTCCGGAGTTCCTTCAGGCCTACAACAAGCCCCGCCTGCCCAAGCGCGCCGCCAAGGACTTCGGCGACGGCACGCTTGGCGGGCTTGTGCACTGGTTCACCAATGGCGACATCGACCGCAATCCGAAGGAAGTGGACCCGCCCGGCTCCATCGATGGCGCCTATCCCAAATGGGCCAAACTCGCCAGGGCCACACGCGAGGATTACCTCAAGGCCTATCGCTGGCTCGCCGACGTCTTCGATGAAAAGCTCATCGACATCACCACGCCAGAGCTGTACGAGCTCCGCGATACGTGCGCCGCGAAGAAGAAAACCCGTTTTGCCGACAAGATGATCCGGGCTCTCTCTTCGATGTTTAAGCAGGGGGTGAAGCGCGGGAAGATGGAGCGTAATCCCTGCCTGGGCATGGATCGTGCGCACGAAGCCGACCCGGATGCGAACCGGGAATGGTACGCCAAGGAATGGAACTTCGTGCTCGAGCACGCGCCGCTCGAGGTGCTGATCCCGATGATGGCGGCGCGCCATATTGGGCTGCGCGGCCAGACCATCGTGAGCCTTAACCGAAAGCAGATCGAGGATCACCCGGAAGGGCCGACCGGCAAGGCCGTGCGCTATGTCCCGCGCAAGAACAGGAAGAAAGTCAAATCGGTGTTCCTGCCGGTTATGCGAGAGATGCAGGACTTCCTGGCCGAGTTGAAGGTGCAGCGCGCCGACGGCGCGATAGCAGTGCGCGACGACGGATCGCTCTGGCCGAGCGAAAAGGAGATGCAGACGCGCGTGAGCCACTGGCTTCGCGATCACGAGCGCGTCGGCCACATCGGTGCCGGCACCACCCTGCACGGGCTGCGCGTCTCCTACGCGGCCTGGTGGAAGCGCAACGGCGCGTCAGATAGCGAGGTCGCGGCCCTAATCGGCGACGTCTCCGACAAGATGGGCAAACACTACACTCGGCACGTCGAGGCGGAGATCAGCATCATCCGGGCATTCGACCGGCTCAAGGACAGGCCGTAACCCGGACAGGCCGAGAACAGAACATTTCGTGATTTGTCAAACACGGAGCCGTTTCTGTCAAACACTTGCCCCGAAACGGCGAAAAGTCTAAGGGAATCAAAGCGCGGACGTGGCGGAACTGGTAGACGCAAGGGACTTAAAATCCCTCGATGGCAACGTCGTGTGGGTTCGAGTCCCACCGCCCGCACCACGTTTCGCCCTCGCGGGCTACGCGCGGCGCGGCTACGCCGGGCAATCCGGGCGAAGCGTGTCCGGCGTAGCTTGAGCCTTGGCGAAAGCGAAGACGACGCAGCGGGATCGGAGTCGATCGAGGTCTCACCATGCCGTCTCTTACCACAATCACCACGGCCCCCGACCTCACCTTCGATGCGCTGGTTGCGGGCGAGGCGGGTGCGCCGCCGGTGTTGCTGCTGCACGGCTTTGCCGAATCGATGCACTGCTGGCGTGCGCAGCTCGCTGCGCTCGGCGACATGGGTTTTCGGGCGATCGCGCCGAGCCAGCGCGGCTATTCTCCCCGCGCCCGTCCCGATCCGTGCGATCATCCGAGCTATCACATCGAGCGCCTGATGGACGACGCCATCGCGATCGTCGCGGCGTCGGGTTATGACGGGAGGCGGTTTCATCTCGCCGGCCATGATTGGGGCGGCAGCATCGCCTGGGCCCTGGCGGACCGCCATCCGGAGCGGATCGCCTCGCTGACGATCCTCTCCAGGCCGCATCCGAATGCTTTCAATCGGGCGCTGCGCATGGCGGATGGCGAGCAGGCGCGCCGCTCGCGGCATCACACCGCCTTCCTCGAACCCGATGCCGCGGATGTCGTGCTCGCCGACGACTGCAAATGGCTCCGGGAGCGCTGGGCGGCGCAGGGCATGCCGGCGGCGGCGATGGCCGAGCACCTCGCCGTGCTCGGCAACAAGGACGCCATGGAGGCTGCGCTCGCCTGGTATCGCGCGCGCGGCACGATCCGCTCGCCGCTCGGTCAGATCGATGTGCCGACGCTGTTTATCTGGGGCGATGCCGACGACACGGTCGGCCGCGCCGCGGCCGAGGGCACGGCCGATTTCGTCGCCGCGCCCTATCGCTTCGAGGTCCTTCCCGGCGTCGGCCATTTTGCCGCCGACCAGGTGCCCGACCGCGTCAGCGAATTGCTGGTCGCGCATCTGCGCGACCATCCGGCGTGAGGGGGCGCGCTGCCTCTGCGGACGATTCTCCTCAGGCCGCCTTCGCCATGTCGGCGACGCGCTCCCAGGTGGTGGCGGCAAAGCTCGGCCGCGTTTGCATCCGCTTCAGCCAGTCGACGAGGTTTTGATAGGGCGCGCCGAGCTCCGCCCATTCCGGCGTCAGCGTGAAGAAATCGATCTGCGGCATGACGTGGAGATCGGCCAGCGACAGCGCGTCCCCGGCGAAGAAGGGCTGCGTGTCGAGCAACCGCGCAAGCTCGGCGAAGACAGCGCGTGCGCGGGGCATCGCGGCCTCGATCGCCGCTTCGTCCGGCGTCAGCCCCATCAGTTTTGGGCCGACCACGCGCTGGAATCCGATCACGCTGCCGCAGCCCTGAAACAGGTACCAGTCGCAGACGTTCAGCACCTGGTCCATGCGCGCCGCGCGCTTCGGCTCGGCGGGCGTCAACGGTGGCTCCGGCACGACGCGGTCGAGATAGCGCAGGATGGCCTGGCTCTCGTAGAGCCGAAAACCGTCGTGCTCCAGCACCGGGATCCGGCCGAACGGATGCAGGGCCAGATGAGCGGGCGATTTCAATGTGCCGGGCATGACGGGCGCCACGCGATAACGCGCGCCCTTCTCTTCCAGCGTGGACATGACGGCGCGCCCGAACGGGCTGCCAGGAATCGAGTGGACGATGAATTCCGACATGAGCCTCTCCCTTCCTTACGATTGACTGCGTTCGGCTTCCTCGACGAAGCGCGCGATCAGGCCCGGCCAGCCGCCGTCGACATCCCGCCGCATCGAGGCGCCGGCCTCCGCGCCCATGGTCTCGAATTTGTGGTGCAGCAGCTCGACATGAGTCGCCTCCGGCCCGTCGGCGGTGAAGCGCACATCGACCTCCGACTTCATCGCGGCATCGGGCTTCCATTGCGCGCTGATCTGCCAGAGCATCACGAAGCGATGCGGCGGCTCCCACAGGATGATGGTGGCCGCGCACGTCTCGGTGCCGTCCTCCGCGATTTCGAGCCAGCGACCGCCGAGCCGCGGCTCCATCACGACCGTCCTGATCGGCTTCTTGCCGATGCCGTGCGTGGTCGGCCACCAGCGCGACAGCCCTGACGTGAACACGTCGAACGCATGCGCGATCGGCGCCTTGACGTGGACGGATTTTTTCACCGGGGCGAGGCTTGCGAGCTCATCCATCTACTTTCTCCCGCGCTCCCTATGCGACCGCTCCGCTTCGCGCTTGAACGCATCGAGCGCATCGCCCCAAAAACTATCGAGCCAGTCGCGCAGCTCCGCAAGTCCCTCGCGGCGCACCGAATAGATCCGTCGCACGCCTTCGCTGCGCTCCTCGACGAGTCCAGCCTCCTTCAACACCCGCAGATGCTGCGACACTGCCGGCCGCGACACCGGAAGTCCCGCGGCCAGCGCATTCACCGCGCGCGGACCGGTGCGCAGGCGCTCGAACACTTTTCGCCGCGTTGGGTCTGCAAGTACTGCCAGCGCCATTCCGTAAGCCATGACTTACGGTAAGCCTTCACTTACAAATTTGTCAAGCCGTTCTTACGGCGCACCGCCACGCGCGGCATTGCGTAGTGACGAACTGAAAACAACCAAGGGTAGCGCATGGCTCGTGCCTGCTCAAAAAACCAGCCTGTAACGCATTGAGTCGACGCGTTTATTTAAGCGCGAATTTACAAAACTGGCTGATGTATAAGGCATCTCGCCGACCGCTGCGTCACGCGCGGCGCGCCGGCCAGAAGGCCCGATCTTGCGTAGCGACCACCGCAGCCCCTGCTCCCGCCCCTGCACATTTCCGGAAGCCCGCCATGAAACTCACGATCTCCCGCCGCCTCGGTCTCCTGGTGGCGCTGGCTATCGTTGCCAGCCTCGCCGTCATCGTCGTCCAACTCCTCGCCCTGCGTTCTTCGCTCACGCAGGAGCGCCAGCGTGCCGTGATGTCCGAGGTGCAGACTGCCGCCTCGATCGTGAAAAACTTCGCCGCCGCCGCCGAGCGAGGCGAACTCACGCAAGCCGAGGCGCAGGAGCGCGCAAAGAAGGTGATCCGGGACATCCGCTACGGCAACAATGATTTCTTCTTCGTCTATCTGCCCGACGGTAACACCATCGTGCTTGGCACGCGGCCGGATCTCGAGAACAAGATCCGGATCGACACCACGGATGCCAACGGCGTGCATTACGTGCGCGACCTGATCGCGGCGGCGCAGCGCGGCGGCGGCTTCGTCAGCTACCAGTTTCCGCGGGCGGGAAGCATGGACCCCGCCGACAAGCTCAGCTATGCGATGCTGATCCCCTCCTGGAACTGGATCGTCGTCACCGGTGTCTATGTCGATGACCTCGACGCGGTGTTTTACACCGCCGCGCGCAATGCGCTGTTCTGGGCAGTCGGATTGATCGCGCTGCTCTGCGCCTTCGCGGTGCCGCTCGCCCGCGGACTGGTGCGCCCGGTCCGGGCGATCACGACGACTATGAGCGAACTGGCCGACGGCAAGCTCGATGTCGAAATTCCCGGTATCGGCCGGTCCGACGAGATCGGGGAAATGGCGAAAGCGGTCGGCATCTTCAAGGCCAACGCGATGGAGCGCGAAGAGCTCCAGCACCAGCAGAAGGATGCGGCGGTCAAGGCCGAGACCCAGCGCAAGGCCGAATTGCGCCGATTCGCCGACCAGTTCGAATCCGCGGTCGGCGGCATCATCGCGACCGTGTCGTCGGCGTCGACCAGGCTCGAGATCGCGGCCCAGACCCTGACGCAGACCGCCGATCTGACGCAGAAGAAATCGCTGGCCGTGAACTCGGCCTCGAACGATGCCTCGACCAACGTGCAGGCGGTGGCGGCCGCGACCAACGAGATGACGACCTCGATTGCCGAGATCAGCCGCCAGGTACAGACCTCGAGCCGCATCGCAACGGAGGCGGTGCGGCAGGCCGACAAGACCAATTCCAATGTCGGCGAGCTCTCGCTGGCCGCAAGCCGCATCGGTGACGTGGTCAAGCTGATCACGGCGATCGCCGAGCAGACCAACCTCTTGGCGCTCAACGCCACCATCGAGGCCGCGCGCGCCGGCGATGCCGGCAAGGGTTTTGCGGTCGTTGCCCAGGAGGTCAAGGCGCTGGCCTCGCAGACCAGCAAGGCCACGGAGGAGATCGTCGGCCAGATCCAGAGCATGCAGGCGACCACGCAGGGCTCGGTCGCCGCGATCAAGGAGATTGGCGGCACGATCAACCAGGTGGCCGAGATCGTCTCGGCGATCGCCGCCGCCGTCGAGGAGCAGAGCGCGGCGACCGCCGAGATCTCGCGCAACATCCAGCAGACCTCGTCGAGCACGGCGCAGGTCGCCGAAAACATCAACGAGGTGAGCCGCGGCGCGGCACAGACGGGCACCGCCTCCGGCGAGGTGCTGAGCGCGGTCGGGCAGCTCGCGACAGAAAGCAATCGCCTGGAGCTCGAAGTCAGGAAATTCCTGTCGAGCGTCCGGGCCGCCTGATCGCGCGGACAACCCCACACGATTGAGCCTCCGTTCCGCAAGGCGGAACGGAGGCTTTTTGTTTTGGACGCGAGCCGATCCGCATTTTGACGCTTGAAGTGCGCTTGCGGACGTCGTTTCCTTGCACCGCTCATTCACCCGTCATGGCCGGGCTTGTCCCGGCCATCCACGTCTTTGATTCAGAGACAGTGAAGGCGTGGGATGCCCGGGTCAAGCCCGGGCATGACGAGCTATGGGCAGCGATCTGCGCGTCAAGCAAGCCCGAGCAAGAGACTCCCATGAACCTAGCCAACCTTCCCTTCGATTCCGAAGCCATGCTGCAGGGCCTGCGTGGCTGGGTGGAGTGCGAGAGCCCGACTTTCGATGCCTCCGCCGTCGAGCGCATGCTCGATCTCGCCGCACGCGAGATGGCGATCATGGGGGCCGCGATCGAGCGTATCGCTGGGCGCCAGGGCTTTGCGGGCTGTGTACGCGCCCGATTTCCGCATCCCAAACAGGGCGAGCCGGGCATCCTCATATCAGGCCATCTCGACACCGTGCACCCAGTCGGCACCATCGAGAAACTCAAATGGCGGCGCGAGGGCAACAAATGTTTTGGCCCCGGGATCTTCGACATGAAGGGCGGCAACTATCTCACGCTCGAGGCGATCCGGCAGCTTGCGCGTGCCGACTTCACGACACCGTTGCCGATCACCGTGCTGTTCACGCCCGACGA
>NZ_JAFATE010000529.1 GCF_019244115.1 Bradyrhizobium sp. | reverse complement strand
ACGCGCCGCACCCCCTTGCTCTTTTTTGAGGAGTTCTTCGTCGCCCGCGCTTTCTTGGAATGCCTCACCTTGATCCGTCTCTCGTCGTGAATTGCCGCACTCAACGCAAATCGAACTCGTTCGATTCGGCACGTCGTCGTCATGCATATGAGATTTGTCGTGCGAACGCACGCTGACCGTGCTTGCCAGACCAAGGCTCAGGCCCGCGGGACAAGGCTCGCAGGCGTTCCTAGCGCGCGCCAACACCCGTCCTTCAAGCCCGGATCGAAAACCGCTCGAACCGTCAGAGCTTGCAATCGCGGTTGCGAGTGAGGATGCGCTCGTTGTTCCGGTTCTGACGACCTGCTAGGATAAGCCCGCCTGTCAGGACTTGGGCTGCAGGACTTGGGCTGATGGTCAACGCGCTTGTCATACGCAAGGGGACAAGTCCAGCGAAGCGCGGCAAGATGCTTCGCGCGGCGCAGTATGTCCGGATGTCGACGGACTATCAACGCTATTCGATCCAGAATCAGGCTGCCGCCATTGCGGCCTTCGCCCAGCAGAGAAATCTTACGATCGTCCGAACTTACATGGACGAAGGGCGCAGCGGCCTTCGGATTCGGGGGCGGCCCGGCTTGATCGAACTGATCGACGACGTTCGCTCGGGGCAGGCGGACTTCGATCAGGTCCTGGTGTATGACGTCAGCCGCTGGGGACGCTTCCAGGACGTAGACGAAAGCGCTCATTACGAGTTCATATGCAAGGAGAACGGGATCAAAGTCGCCTATTGCGCGGAACAGTTCGACAATGATGGAAGCCTGCTCTCGAGCATCGTAAAGAACATCAAACGGGTGATGGCGGCGGAATACAGCCGGGAGCTCTCGGTCAAGGTGCACACCGGACAGTGCCGCGTTGCGAGCCTCGGCTTTCGTGTGGGAGGGCCTCTCACCTTCGGGCTCCGTCGGGAGCTGGTTGGTGAAAACCGGCAACCGAAAGGGCGGCTGGACAAAGGCGAGCGAAAATCCCTTCAAACCGATCGCGTGCGGCTTGCGCTCGGGTCGCAGGAAGAAGCGGCGGTGATCAGGTGGATCTTCCACCAGTTCGTGGTCGAGGAGAAAGCCGACGCGGCGATTGCACGCGAGCTCAACCAAAGCAAGGTCGCCAACCAGCACGGGCGCCCGTGGACCGATGGCATGATCCACAACATTCTCAGGAATGAGAATTACGTTGGGAATATTGTCTATAACCGCACATCCCGCCGGCTCGGGCAGAAGCTCGTCAACAACCCTCTCGATGGCTGGGTGCGAAGCGACCAGGTTGTCGATGCCATCATCGATCCGGGTCTTTTTACGCGCGCGCGAAACGTGATGGAGAACCGCTACATCAGCATCTCAGAAGAAGAGATGCTGCTGCGGCTGCGCCTGCTGCTGAAGCGTCAGGGAAAGTTGACTTTTGATATTATCAACCGTGCAGCCTGCGTCCCCAGCGCGTCCTCGTACGTGAAGCATTTCGGCTCGCTTCGGAACGCGCTCGCGCTGATAGGGTATGATTCGCCCCGCGACTGCGACTGGATCGACAGACGGCGGCATTGGTCCGAAGTTCTATCGGCGCATGCGGCGCAGATCGTCGAGGCGTTGAACCGGGCGAAACACGTAAGAGCGCAAGTCGATGCTCGGATTCCCGTTATCATCTTGAACGGAAGGATCAAGATTCACTTTCAGGTCGCGAGGCAGTCGAAGAAGAGAGGATCGAACCATGCGGCGGCGTGGCGAGTGCATCGGAGGAGAGGTCAGTCGGGATTGCTGGTCGTGTTAAGACTGGATGAGGTCAATCGGACGATTGAGGACTACTTGATCCTGCGGTCGGTCCGGCCGACGCAGCCTTATCTCTATTTCTCGGCTCGCGGTCGTGACCATGGCGCAGTTCGGGCCGAAACGATCGATGATCTGGTCGCAATCCTCAAACGCCAATTAAACAAAATCGGCGCGCTGCGGCTAGGAAATGTAACCAAGCCTGGCGTTCTTTGGACCACCAGGTCGATGCCGGATCGTTGACGGAGATCTTGGTGGACGTTCAATCGCCTTGCGCCCGCGGACCTGCGAATTGAATGATCTCATCTGCTGAATAGGCGCCCGGCGCCTGCTGGCAGGTTTCAGCCTGATGACCCTGATTTAGAGATCCTGCCCCGGTTCGACGAAAGCGCGGCTGATGCCGGGCTGTCGCACTGGCGGGCTTGCATCCCTGACGCGGAGCAAGGCTGGCCGACGATGATCTCTGTCGGCACCGCGGTGTTCGAAATAGAGAGTGAGAGTGCCGGCCGGGTTTGCCGTGACGGGTTAATGGTCGCGAGAAAGGCTCGCGATGCCCGTCGCGGAGACCCGCGATGTCAAACCATGCTTATCGTGCACGCACCGGCCAGGACCGGGCGAGCCTCTATGACGAAATCACCGATAAGATCATCGCCGAGCTCGAGGCCGGCCGTGTGCCCTGGGTCCAGCCCTGGGGAACAGCCGCGGCGAAGGCGCAGCTCGCGATGCCGAAAAACGCGTCGACTGATCGACAATACAGCGGGATTAACATCCTGATCCTCTGGGGAGCCGTCATCGAACGCGGGTTTACCGGTCAAAGCTGGCTTACCTTCCGTCAGGCCCTCTCGCTCGGCGGCCACGTCCGCAAGGGCGAACGCGGCACTACGGTTGTTTACGCCGATCGTTTCGTGCCGAAGGACGAGAAACGGCGTGCGCACGAAGACGGCGACGAAGCGCAGGTCATACCATTTCTGAAGCGATTTACGGTCTTCAACACCGACCAGTGCGAGAACCTGCCTGCGGAAATCGCGACCGCGTCCCCGCCACCGCCGCCAGGCCTGATCGAACCCACGGTCGAAGCCCTCATCAAGGCCACCGGGATCGCGTTCCATATTGGTGGAGATCGCGCCTTCTATGCACCGGCCGAGGACTATGTGCGGGTCCCGCCGCCACAAGCCTATTTCGAGCCGATCAACTGGCACCGCACCGCGCTGCATGAACTGGGTCATGCGACCGGACATGCCTCGCGCCTCAACCGCGACCAGAGTGGATCGTACGGCACCAAAAAATACGCGTTCGAGGAACTGGTGGCTGAATTGAGCGCCGCGTTTGGCTGCGCGTCGCTCGGGATCGTGCCGACCGTCCGCCATGCCGATTACATCGGTGCCTGGCTCGAAGTTCTCCGCGAAGACAATCGCGCCATCGTGCGAGCGGCGTCGCAGGCGAGCAAGGCCGCGGACTACCTGCTCGGCTTTGTTCCCGATCCGATGGCGAGCGCCTCGGTGCATTCTGCTGCTGAATGCGAGGTGGCGTGATGCTCGGCCCAT
>NZ_JAFATE010000505.1 GCF_019244115.1 Bradyrhizobium sp. | reverse complement strand
TGCGCTGACAATGGCGGAGGCATCCCCGCAACAATCCCAACGCAAAAAGGGGGTGTTGTTCGAAGACGTGAACATCATCTACGTTATGGATAATCGGCGGATCAGACGACCAGCGGTACGCAATGCAGAACCGCATACCATTCTGGCAAACAATCCAAATAGAGCGTCGGCACTTCATGCGACGCGTTGCGCTCATCCCTGCAATCTCCGTTGTTGTGGTCTGTTGCTCTCAAGAGCAAGAGACAACCGGCGCCGCTGATGAATGTGCGAAGCAACTGTATCCATCCTATAACTCGAAGGCGCTCCATCAGTGCATCGATGTTTGCAAGAGATGCCAGCGTGGCATAACCACGACATGTACGACGTCGTGCACGTTGAGGGGCGCGCGTAGCACAAAGGATCATTCAAACGCATTTCCTTGCCGCACACGCCCATGATCTATCCGGTCAGGATCCTACTTCAAGGCTTATGGCTCGCCGACGATAGATCAGAATTCCGCATTATGCGAGGCGAGCGACTTAGGCTGCGCAAGCCGGTGTGAAGTCGCTACATCACTTGCAGTCTTCATGTTGGAGAGCTGCAGCGTGCTACGGCGTGCAATTTGGCCGTTCAGCCGCGGCATACCACGTGCCACCTTTACTGGACGGTAGCGACGATACCGAGCCATGAGGACTTGGTTCCAGCCTCCCGCAGCGGTGATCAGCCCCTCGCGGCCAATTGGCAGTCACTCATTCGAGATCGAGAAAGATGGACCAAATGGCCAGATCGGGTTGCGGTCCCGTCACGGCATACAAGTAGGCTGACGACGCATTCTTCGGTCTTACCCAGCGTCTGCGAACGAGCTGCGCGAACCGCGCACCGCTGGCGCGCCACCGGAGCAGCAGCATCTTGTCATGACCGAAACCGTTCCGACCCATTTGTTCGATGACACGGAGGCGCTGGCCTGGCTGCGCTCTCAACCTGATGGACGCGTGGCCGCCGGCGCGGCGGAGCTCGGGCGTCAGTGGGGTTGGAACAGGATGCGGACCGGACGCCGCTTGAAGGCGTGGGAGCGGGCCGGTCTGATCCGCCGTAACGCTGAGGCGATCATTGTAACTACGCCTGTTACACCGACTGTTACTGACTTTACGCCGACTGTTACGGCGCCATTGGGGTCAGTATCGCGCCTGGGGCTCGTATAGCTCCGATCAAGATCGCCGCATTCATCGTGGCGCTGGCACTCGCTTGCGTATCCGCCGCCTTCTCCATCGATGGCCTCACCGCTGTCTTCGCTGGCGCGTTCTGGCCGATCATCACTATGGGCGCTGCGCTGGAAGCAGGGAAACTCGTCGCCGCGGCATGGCTGACCGAGCATTGGAACTCGGCGCCGCCGATTCTGCGCCTGATCCTTATCGCGATGATCGGCGTGTTGATGGGCCTGAACGCGATCGGGGTGTTCGGCTTCCTCACGCGCGCCCACCTCGAACATATGATGACCGTCGATTTGGCACTTGTAGACAGGACCCCCGACATCGACGCTCGCCTGGCTATTCAGGGCCAGACCGTCGCCGACCTCGATCGGCGGATCGCGCAGATCGACGCCGCCATTGAGCAATCGACACGGCTTGGCCGACCCATTGGCGC
This sequence comes from Bradyrhizobium sp., assembly GCF_019244115.1. Taxonomy (GTDB): domain Bacteria; phylum Pseudomonadota; class Alphaproteobacteria; order Rhizobiales; family Xanthobacteraceae; genus Bradyrhizobium. The sequence continues at coordinate 3,106 of NZ_JAFATE010000505.1, read as the reverse complement.
GATGACGATCGCTGACCAGAAGCGCCGCGATCGCGCCGACATCGTCGCGGAGCGCCAGCGCGAGGCTCAGGTGCTCGCCCGTCTGCAGATTGAGAAGGCCAAGATTGACCCCGAGCACCTGCGCGCCGAGGCCGATATCGGCCCGCTGCGACATCTCGCCGAACTGATCGGGGCCTCGGCTACCGACCTGGAGCGACCGGTCCGTCTGCTCACCTTGGCACTAGTCGCCGTGCTCGATCCGATGGCGGTGATCCTCCGGCTTGCCGCTGGCATTCATTCGACGCGTGCGGGCTCACGCTGACGAGCAAGACGACAGTCACCGTTGAGGGGAGCCGCGGCGCCGCGCGGCGTGCGAGGCGCCGCAAAGTGGTCAGCGCGACCACATCAGCGCGTAGGCGTCATCGACTGCGACGAGATTTGCGTAGATCGGCGCCGGGAAGGACGGATCGTCGAGCTTCACCGAGTGATAGACGGTGTTCTCCTTGGAGGTCCGCTGCCACGCGGCGCCTATCTCCACGGTGCCGGCCATCACGCGCAGGTTTGGAGTCTTCTCGCTCTGCGAGGGTTCGGCTGGGAGCAAGCGTGCTTTGACGCTCAGCGAGAGCGTCTTGATCGTGCCGGTGAACGAGCCCTCTTCGGCGCGGGTGAAGGTGCCAATCTGAGCCATGGAGATCTCCTGTCGTTGTTCCAAGCCCGCGACCATCGCGGCCTTGATGGCGATCTGTCAGCGCCGCAACGACCGACCCGCAGACTTTGGCCCGCAGCGTCAGCGGAGGATGGCGGGCTGAGCGATCTTGTTGCCTCGCGAGGAATGCCGCCGCTTGGCGGCAGGGGAAGAAGAGCGCGAACGAGCCATTGCGGGTAGAGGTAGGCGAGCGCCGCGAGCGTATTGTGGCGCGTGATCCGCCAGCAAGAGGCCGCTATGGACGTGGGCGGAAGGAGCACCCATAGGAGGGCATTGGCAAGGTACGCCACCTGCACCGCCGCCGTGGCGGCACCGCGGCAGCATCCCGCCCTCCGGTGCAACGGTGCGTCATTCCGGAAATCTGGCCAAACAGCGGACATCGCCGCGACGTGTTCAACACGCCAGCAATCTTGACCTTATTTTCTGACGTGACAATTTGGCCGTTTGCTAGGTACCCTGGCCGGCATGAGATGATTGGGAGTGCGATGCCGAGGCAGATTTGCCGCGCCCTATGCCATGCGTGCCTGCTGCTGCTCGCTCCAGCGACGGCCTGGGCCGCATGGTGCGCGTCTATGTCACCAACAGTGCCGGAGACTGCATTGATGTGATCGACCCGGCTGCCAACAAAGTCGTTCAGCAAATCAAAGGCGTTGAGGGTGCGCATGGCATCGCATTTTCTCCCGACGCTTCCAGGGTCTATGTCAGCGACGAGGTCGATTCGACGCTGGATGTTTTCGAGCGCAAGAGCGGTCGGCTGGTCAAGAAAGTGCCGCTGAGCGCCCACCCGAACAACATCGCTGCGGGAAGTTTGGCACCGGCGGAGCAGCGGGCGCTATGGGGATTTGATCCGGGCGCCGACCTCGGCGGTGAACGTCACGCAGGGGGGATGGGACCTTCGGATGGACGCACCGGCGATGCCGCGAGCGCACGACGGGCATGTGAGCGCGGGCTCGGAGTGCGCTAACGGGCACGCGGCGCATTGAAGGCCGTGAGCGGATCGAGCGGGATCGCTGCCGGCGCGGAGCCAGCGCATCGGAAAGGGAAAGCTGCGAGGCCGACTGGAGGTCTGGCTCATGAGGTGTCGATCCTGCCCGGCGTGGGACGCCATCTCGGCTCACAGCCGCGCGCGAACACCTCGATCACGATCATGCGGGCGCCACAGCACGGGCATGGGCAAGGCAGCACACGTAGCGTGTCGGTGGCGATTTCCGGCTGCTCCTGCGGGTCGGCGGCAGGCGGGGCGACATCGAGGAGCGCGCGGGCTGTCGCGATGTTCTCGGCGCGCTTGGCGTTGGCAAAGAGCCCGTAGTGGCGGATACGGTGAAAGCCCTTGGGCAGCACATGCATCAGGAAGCGCCTGATGAACTCGTGCGGGTGAAGCCGCATGGTCTTCCAACGGCCCGGGCCGTTGACGCGGTAGTCCTTCCAGCGGAACGCAATGGCGCCGTCGTCGGCTGCAAGGAGGCGGCGGTTCGAGATGGCAACCCGATGGGTGTAACGAGAGAGATAGCGCAGCACCTGCTCGGGGCCTGCGAACGGCGCCTTGCAATAGACCACCCACTTGATTCGCCGCAGCGGGGCGATGAAGCGCTTGAACGTTCTCTTGGCGGCAAGCCCGGCATGCGTGTTGAAGAACGTCAGCTGGTTGGCGGCGTGCGCCTCCATGAGCATCGCCAGCATCTTGCCGAACAGACGCGCCAGCACGTTGACGTGGACGAGGAAGTCGCGTGCGGCGACCCATCGTGCGCTGTCGAACGCGAGCCCGCCACCCGGCACGATCATGTGCACGTGGGGATGATGGGTGAGCGCCGAGCCCCAGGTGTGCAGCACGGCCGTGACACCGATCCGTGCGCCGAGGCGCCAGCGGCGATGGCGAGCGTTGTCTCGGCGGCTGCCTTCATCAGCAGGTCATAGACCACGCGCTTGTTCTGGTAGGCGACGTCGCGCAGCTCGCTCGGCAGCGTGTACACAACGTGGAAGTATGGCACCGGCAACAGCTCCGCTTCGCGGTCGGCCAGCCATTGGCGTGACGCCGCAGCCTGGCACTTCGGGCAATGCCGGTTGCGGCAGGTAATGGGCGTCGCCCATTAGCTGTCTTATGGGCAAAGCCGGTAATGGGGAGCTGGCGGCAACTTGATCGCTCCTGCACCAATCACCGCCAACCCCGCTCTCCATTACGAGGTACGCCTGAGGAGTTCGATCAGCTTGTCGGTGGGCTGGAAGACGCCGCGCCGCAGGTGGGGCGGTACGATCGCCTCCATCGCATCGAGCTTCTCGGTTGGATCGCCGCGCGTGTAGACCTCGGTGGTCGTCAGCGTAGCGTGGCCCAGCCACAGCGACACCTTCCGGATGTCCCCGGTCGCTTGCAGAACGACCATCGCGCAGGTGTGCCTGAGCACGTGGGGCGAGACGCGTTTCTTG
>NZ_JAFATE010000471.1 GCF_019244115.1 Bradyrhizobium sp. | reverse complement strand
GACCCTCGTGGTCGCCCACTAGCCTCGTCACTTCATCAGCGCCTCGGCCGCGCTCCGGAACGCCTGTCGCGAGGCGTCGCGCGCATAGAACATGTGACCGCCCGGAAATACCACGAGCTTGACCCGCGGCGGCGCCGCAAAGGCGGGCAACTGGTCGAGCAGGATCTTTGAACCGAAATAGGGTGTCGCAAGATCGAACAGGCCGTGCGCGACCAGGACCTTCAACTTCGGATCGAGCGCGAGAATCTGCCTGAGCTCGGTGACCGACTCGGCCGGCCGTAGGCCGTGGCCGAAATCCCAGGAGCGTTCGACACTGGGATTGCCGAGCTCGTAGGAGCCGTCCGGACGCCAATTCAGCTTGCGGGTGGTGAGATCGACCGCGGCGCTGGTCACCGGCGCCGACAACGCTTCGCCGGACTGATCGTCGAAATGGAAGAAGCTGGAATCCGGATACGGATCGATGCCGAGGACGGAGGCGTCATAGCGTCCGGTCACCTTGCCGTCGCGACGATCGAACTCGCGGCGAAACTCGGTGATGTCGAAACGTCCGCCGAGCCTGCGGCTCACCGCCTGGTCGATCCCGGTCAGCTGCGCGACCTTGTCGGCGAGCCGGTTGGTGGCTTCGACATCGGCCTGCCCCTTGACGAGGTCGGTCAGGAAATCGCCGCGCGCGTAGCCTTCGACGTCGGCGAGATCATCCCGCGTGATTGGTCGCTCAGGCCCTGCTCTGGTCTCACGCGCGACCGCCGCAAAAGTCGGCAGGCTCGCGACAAATTGCAGGATGCTGGAGCCGGAGCGGTCGCGGAAATCCAGCACCGGCGAGATCAGGATCAGTCCGCGCACGCCGACGCCCTGCTGCGTCTGCAGATTGCGGACGAGCTTTGGTCCGCGGATACCGCCATAGCTTTCGCCGGTGACATATTTCGGCGACAGCAGGCGATCGTTTTTTTCCAGCCAGCGGCGGATCACGACCGCGATCGAGGCGACATCGCCGTCGACCGAGAAGAATTTTTTGCGCACCTCATCGCCTGTTGCGACGAAGCGGCTGTAGCCGGTGCCGACCGGATCGATGAAGACCAGGTCGGTGAAATCGAGCCAGGTTTCGGCGTTGGGCTTGAGCTCGGGCTCGGCCGACGGCGTCACCGCATCGGCATTGATGGCAAGCCGCCACGGCCCGCTATTGCCGAACTGCAGCCATGCCGATGCAGCCCCCGGCCCGCCATTGAACACGAAGGTCACGGGACGCGTGGCGCGATCGGTGCCGTCAAGCTGATAGGATGTGTAGGCGATGTCGGCCTGCGGCTCCCCCTTGTCGTCGAACAGGCGGATCGAGCCCGCGGTTGCCGTGAAGGCGAGCGTGCGGCCGGGCAGTTCGAGGGTCTGCCGGGTCGTGGCATCCGCAGGCAGTTTGTGCTGCTCGGCGGTGGCTGGCGAGGCCGGCGGCGTGCTGGCACGTTCGCTCCCCGCCCCGGTTCTCCGGGTCGCAGGTGCTGCTGCGGACGGAGCCGATGGCGCGGGCGGCGCCTCCTCGGCACGAATGGCGGTCCAGGTGAGACAACCGCCAATTGCGAGCGCCGCGAGCGCGATGCAGCCTTGCCGCAATGAGTGAAGACCGCCGCGCATGATCACTTCCTCCCGCACCACTTTCCCGCTCGGATACCAGTGCGGCGTCGTGTGACGCAGGCTCGTGACCGCCGGTTGTCCGAAAAGGGTCGATTTTCGACTCTAGCCGGCTTGGACTTATGCCCGGGATGACCGTGATTCCAGTCACATTGAATTCAACTGATATCCGGCGGTTGTGCTAGCTGTGGATCAATCGAAGGTCGCGACGCGACGGAGGCATGCTTTTGCTCGCGTCCCGATCCAGGGCGATCGCCACCGCGGAGATCAATGATGAAAGAAATCCTGATTGCAACGATCACGGTGATCGGATTGACCGCCGCCGCGGCTGCCGAACCGCCGGTTGCGCTCGTGGAAGAGCTTCGGGGCAAGGTGACCGGTGCCGAGTTCATGGATTACGTGACGCCGGGCCAGGTCATCAAGATCGGCCCGGGCGGCGCGATCATCCTCAGCTATCTGAAATCGTGCCGCCGCGAGACGATTTCAGGAATCGGAACCGTGATCGTGGGCAGCGATGCGAGCAAGGTTCACCTGTCCGACGTCAGGGATGAGACCATCGCCTGCGATGCCGACCACGCGCATGCGACGGTTAAGGAAACCAGCGAGGCCGCCGCCACCATCGTGCGCGGCCTCGCCGCGCAGCCCGCGCCTCAGGTCACCCTCTACGGCGCCTCGCCGATGTTTGCAGCAGCCGGCCGCGGCACGCTCGTTCTCGAGCGGCTCGACGAGCCCGGCGAGCGTCAGAAGATCGACATCGGCGGCAACCAGATCAAGGGCAGGTTCTTCGATTTTGCCAAAAACAATCGGCAGCTTGCCCCTGGCGGCACCTATCTCGCGCGCTTCAAGGAGACCGCGATCGTCTTCCGCATCGATCCGCAGGCAAAGGGCGGCGCGACGCCGCTG
>NZ_JAFATE010000417.1 GCF_019244115.1 Bradyrhizobium sp. | reverse complement strand
GGCGCCCTGGCGGGCCGGCCGATCATGATCCGCTATGTCGACAACCGCGACCTGAACAAGAAGGCGGCCGAACCTTAACCGCATGGCCCGGCGAAGTGGGATCCGGTTCGCCGACAAGAACGTGCGCCAACACCAGAATCTACCGCGCTCGCCGGTCATATTGGATTATTGAATGATCCAGTATGACCGCTGTAGGCCGTTCGGCCGAGTTGCGCTGATGGCATCTATTTTGCTACCAGATTCATCCGCAAGACGGCTTTGCGCAGAACCTGCCAGGGCCGTTTTCCAGCGGAGCGGGACAATGGTTCGTGCGAAGACGCCGTCGGCTGTCGCAGCCGCATTGCTGATCGGCTGCTGGAGCCACGGCGCAGCCGCGGCCCCGAAGAAGCAGAATGCGCCGGCGGCGACCCTGCAGAGGCAGCTGCAGGAGATGCGGACAGCGATCCTGCGGGGGTGGGATCCCGCAGGTTTCGAGGGCACGATCACGGTCCGGGTCCATTTGAAGCGCGATGGCTCGCTCGACGGTTCGCCAGAGATCGTGTCCGATCCGACCGATGCCGCCCATTACCAGGCGGCCGCGACCAGCGCCGTGCGCGCGGTCATGCAGAGTCAGCCGTTTACGATGCTGGGTCCGGCGACTTATGAGCGTTGGAAGGAGACGGACATCGAATTTGTCCCGGCCGACCTGTCCCGGTAAGTGTCGGCCTAATTTTCGCGGTCTGCTGCGCCAGGATCGACGGGACCGGCGGCGGTGCGGCATCATGAGCGAACGCGACGTCTCGAACAGGCGCTGGCCGAGCAGGATCAAGGGGAGGAACACGCTTTGGGGCTTCTGGTGATGATCCTGGGCCTGGTGCTGTTTCTCGGCGCCCATACGCTCACGACCGCGCGCGAACTGCGCGCCGGCCTGATCGCCGCGACCGGCGAGAGCGGCTACAAGATCGGCTATGCGCTCATCTCTCTCGTCGGGCTTGCACTGATCGTCTGGGGCTTTGCGCAGTACCGTGCGACCGGCTTGTGGTCGGTTTGGACACCGCCGACGTTCCTGAAACATCTCAGCGTGGCGCTGATGCTGCCGGCCGTCATCCTGATTGTGGCGGCTTACCTGCGCGGCCGCATCTATCAGGCGGTCAAGCATCCGATGCTCGCCGGCGTCAAACTCTGGGCATTCGGCCATCTGCTGGCCAATGGTGATCTCGGCGGTATCATCCTGTTCGGCTCCTTCCTCGGCTGGGCGGTCTATGACCGGATTTCGCTGAAGCGCCGCGCCGACGCGGGCGGTCCGCCGATTCCCGTCGGCGGCATCGGCAACGACCTGATCGCAATCGTCGTCGGGGTGATCGTCTATCTGGCGCTCGCCTTCGCGTTCCATCCGGTCGTGCTCGGCATTCCCGTGATGGGGAGTTGAGATGGATTGGCCGCGCGAGATCCTGCCTGCGATGCGGCGCGAAGTCCGCTTCGGCGATCGCGTGGTGGAGGCTTTTGTCGACCGGCCGAAAAGCATCTGGGAGATGGTCGAAGCCGCAGCGGCACGAAACGGCGATGGAGAGGCGCTGATCTGCGGCGAGCGCCGCCTGCGCTGGCGCGACGTCGTCCCGCAGGCTGGGCAAATTGCGGCGGGCCTGCGTGAGAAGGGCCTGCAGCGCGGCGATCGCATCGCGCTCTTGCTCGGCAACCGCATCGAATTCGTGCTGTCGATGTTGGCCGCCGCCCAGCTCGGCCTGATCACGGTGCTGCTGTCGACACGGCAGCAGAAGCGCGAGATCGCCTATGTGCTGGCCGATTGTGGCGCCAAGCTGCTGTTCCACGAAGCGACCCTCGCCGATCGTCTGCCCGATGCCTGCGATGTCCCGGAGCTCCAGCATCGGATCGCCGTTGATGACGATGTGATGCTGTCCCAGCTTGCAACGTTTGCAGATTGGTCGCCGCTGCAAGAGGCAACCGAGGTCGGTGAAGAGGACACGGCCATGATCCTCTATACCTCGGGCACGACAGGGCAGCCCAAGGGCGCGATGCTCGCTCATTGCAACATTGTCCATTCGGCCATGCTGTTCGAGGCCTGCATGCAGCTCACGGCGGCCGATCGTTCGATTGCCGCCGTGCCGCTCGCCCATGTCACCGGCGTGGTCGCCAACATCATGAGCATGGCGCGCTGCGCGGGCAGCCTGATCATCCTGCCCGAGTTCAAGGCCGCGGCGTTCTTAAAACTTGCCGCAAGCCAGCGCATCACGCACAGCCTGATGGTGCCGGCGATGTACAATCTCTGCCTGCTGCAGGCCGATTTCGCCGCGCATGATCTCTCGGCCTGGCGGATCGGCTATGGCGGGGCGCCGATGCCGATTGCGACCATCGAAAAGCTCGCTGCGACAAGTCCGGGCTTAAAACTGATCAATGCTTATGGCGCGACCGAAACCACCTCGCCCTCGACCATGATGCCGGGCGAATTGACCGCTGATCACAT
>NZ_JAFATE010000384.1 GCF_019244115.1 Bradyrhizobium sp. | reverse complement strand
GGACGTGAGCGCCGCACCAGCCGCGATCTGTCCCGCATGCCCACGCAGCGCGTGGAGCTCGGGCCGGAACGGCGCCGTCGACGCCATCGCCGCGTCAACCGACAAGGCGCCTGTCACCAGCGCGGCACAAGCCAGGCGATGGGCGCGCGAGAGACCGGCAATGGCATAGGCGGTCGAGAACTGGGTGCCATTGATCAGCGCGAGCCCCTCCTTCGGACCCAGCGTCAATGGCATCAGCCCGACAGCCGCGAGCGCCTCGCGGCCCGGCACGGTCTGGCCATCGACGAGCGCCTGGCCTTCCCCGATCATGACAGCCGTCATATGCGCAAGCGGTGCCAGATCGCCGGAGGCGCCGACCGAGCCCTGTTGCGGCACCAGCGGACAGACCCCTCTGATGATCATGGCCTGCAGCTGCTCGATCACCTCGCGCCGCACGCCCGAAGCACCTCGCCCGAGCGAGATGATTTTCAGCGCCATCATTAGGCGAACGATCGGCTCGGGCGTCGATGGTCCTACGCCGCAGCAATGCGAAACGATGAGATTACGTTGCAGCAGCGTCGTCTGGTCGGCGGCTATGCGCGCCGAAGCCAGCTTTCCGAATCCGGTATTGATGCCGTAGACGGGGAGATCGGCATGTGCCGCTTTCGCGACAATGTTCGCGGCTGCCTCGATGCGCGGCCAGAACGACGCGTCGAGCAGGACGGCTCGCCCTGCGAGCAGTTGTACCAGATCGTCGAGCGTAACCTGCCCGGGCGCAAGGGCAATCGGGGCATCCCGATCGTTCATTGTCCCCTCCATACCCGGCTATGCAACGGGTTGAAACCGATCCGGTAGACGAGCTCCGCCGGACGCTCGATGTCCCAGATCGCGAGATCGCACCACTTGCCCGCCTCCAGCGTGCCGGTTTCAGCCAAGAGGCCGAGCGCACGGGCGCCTTCCCGCGTGACGCCAAGCAGACATTCGGCCACCGTCATCCGGAATAGCGTCGCGCCCATGTTCATGGCGAGCAGCAGCGAGGTCAGCGGCGAGCTGCCAGGATTGCAGTCGGTGGCGAGCGCCATGTTGACGCGGTGGGCCCGGAACAGCTCGACCGGAGGTTTTTGCGTTTCGCGGATGAAGTAAAAGGCGCCCGGCAGCAGGACGGCGACGGTGCCCGCCCCCGCCATCGCTGCGACGCCTTCCTCCTCGGTGTGCTCGAGATGGTCGGCCGAGAGAGCGGAGAACTCCGCGGCGAGCGCGGCTCCGCCGAGATTCGACAACTGGTCGGCATGGAGTTTGACCGGCAGTCCGAACGCTCGCGCTGCGGCGAACACGCGCGCCGTCTGCGCCCGCGAGAACGCAATACCTTCCATGAAGGCATCGACGGCGTCCGCAAGCCCGGCCTCCGCGACTGCCGGCAGCATCTGTTGGCAGACGCGATCGATATAGCGATCCTTGTCGCCTTCTTCGGGCGGCAACGCATGGGCGCCGAGGAAAGACGTCCGGACCGTAACCGGTCGGATGCGCCCGAGATCACGCGCGGCCTTGAGCTGCCGCATCTCGGTATCCGTGTCGAGGCCGTAACCGGACTTGATTTCGATTGTCGTCACGCCCTCGCCGATCAGCGCGTCGAGTCGCGGCAATGCGCCGCTGATGAGGTCCGCCACATCAGCCTGTCGTGTCGCCGCCACTGTCGAGACGATGCCGCCGCCCGCACGCGCGATCTCCTCGTAACTTGCGCCCTTCAGCCGCAGCTCGAATTCATGGGCGCGGTTTCCGCCATAGACGAGATGGGTATGGCAATCGATCAGTCCGGGGGTGATCCACCGCCCTTCACAGTCGATCCGCTCCGCCGCATCAGCGGCCGACGGAAAGTCAGCGCGCGCGCCGGCAAAGGCGATGCGGCCGTCGCGCGCCGCGATGAGGCCGCCTTCGACCACGCCGAGATCGGGCATGTCCCGATGCATGGTGGCGAGCCGGGCATTGTGCCAGATACGATCGAAGCGCTCGGCCATCCAGCCTTCTCCCGACTCGGGAAGCTTGACTTATATGTCTAGACATATAATCGTGTCGCGGTTCTGTCCAGCCGGCTGGAAACATGACACGACTGCATTTTGCATCCGCGCTCTTGCCCTCCGGGTGGTGCGATGACGTGCAGGTAATCGTCGGCGACGGAACCATTACCGCCATCACGGCCGGCGCCGCGCCGCAAAGCGGCGACGAGCGTCACCAGCTGGCCATCCCGGGACTGGCGAGCCTGCACAGCCACGCGTTCCAGCGCGGCATGGCAGGGCTCGCCGAGATGCGCGGCGAGGTGGCCGACACGTTCTGGACCTGGCGCGAGACAATGTACCGCTTCGCGCTGACGATGACGCCCGACGATGTCGAGAGCGTCGCGACCCTGCTCTATGCCGAGATGCTCGAGCGCGGTTTTACCCGCGTCGGCGAATTCCATTATCTCCATCATGATCCAGGCGGCGCGCCTTACGCCAATCCGGCGGAGATGGCAGCGCGCATAGCTCAGGCCACGGAGGCGACCGGTATCGGGCTGACGCTGCTGCCGAGTTTTTACGCGCACGGCTCGTTCGGCGGAGCGGCGCCGCGTGCCGGCCAGCGACGCTTCATCTCGTCGATCGATCAGTTTGCCGAGCTGATGACCGCCTCGCGCAAGGCCGTGAGCTCCTTGCGCGGCGCCAATGTCGGCATTGCACCGCACAGCCTGCGTGCCGTGACGCCAGACGAACTGACGGCGATCGTACCGCTCGCCGAGGGCGGGCCGGTTCACATCCATGCCGCCGAACAGACCCGGGAAGTCGAGGACTGCGTGGCCTGGTCGGGCCGGCGACCGGTCGAATGGCTACTCGACCATGCACCCGTCGATCAGCGCTGGTGCCTCATCCACGCAACCCACATGACTGCGACGGAGACGACTGCGCTCGCGGCAAGCGGCGCTGTGGCCGGTCTTTGCCCGCTGACCGAAGCAAGCCTCGGCGACGGCATTTTTCCCGCGCGCGAATATTGCGACGCCGGCGGCCGTTTCGGCATCGGCACGGACTCCAACATCCTGATTGGCGTCGCCGATGAGCTGCGCCAGCTCGAATATGGCCAGCGGCTGAAGCACCGCGCGCGCAATATGCTGTCGCGCGGTCCGGGCGTTTCGACCGGGCGCGCCCTGTTCGATGCTGCCTTGGCCGGCGGCACGCAGGCACTGGCGCAAGCCTGCGGCGGCATACAGCAAGGCGCGCGCGCCGACATCGTGTCGCTCGACACCTCGCATCCATCACTGGCCGAACGCCGCGGTGATGCCATTCTCGACGGCTTTATCTTTGCGGCAGGCGCCGATGCCATCGATTGCGTCTGGGCAGGCGGTAATAAGGTCGTCGAAGGCGGACGTCACAGGCTCCGCCAAAAGGCCCGCGACCGGTTCAACGCGACCATCCGGAGTTTTGTGGCATGAGCCTCTCCGCTGATCGCGACCGTGCGGCCGAGAAGCCGACACTCTACAAGCAGATCCGCAATGACATCGAGCGCCGGATCCTGACCGGTGAATGGCCGCCCGGCCACCGCATTCCGTTCGAGCACCAGCTGATGACGCGTTACGGCTGTTCGCGCATGACGGTGAACAAGGCCCTGTCGGAACTGGCGCAAGCCGATCTGATCGAGCGGCGCCGGCGGGCCGGCACGTTCGTGCGCCGCCCGCAGCATTTGTCGGCGGTGCTGCAGATTGCCGACATTCGTGCCGAGATTTCCGCGCTCGGCCGCAGTTACGGCTACGAACTGATCCACGCCGCGCGCCGCACCGCAAATGGCGCCGATCGCACCCGCCTCGGCGTGCGGAAGGCCGGCAAGGTGATCGCGATCGCCTGCCGCCACAGCGCCGACGACGTCCCCTTCGCGGTGGAAGACCGGCTGATCGACCTTGAGACCGTGCCCGAAGCTGCGACAGCCGATTTCGCCGTCGAGCCGCCGGGTTCATGGCTGCTGCATCATGTCCCCTGGACGGAAGCCGAGCACACGATCAGCGCTGTTGTCGCCGACGCCTCGACCGCGGCTGCGCTCGCGATCGCTGTCGGCGCGCCCTGCCTCGTCATCGACCGCCACACCTGGCGCAGCGCGCGGACCGTCACCGCGGTCCGCCTGCTCTATCCGGGCGACTCGCACCGCCTCGTTGCTCACTTCAAGGGCGGCTGAGATCGGAGCGGCACAATTCATGCAACGGTTCGACAGCAGACAAGTGAGAAAACCGACTGAAGGCAATCAACTAGATCGGAAGAGGAAGACAATCATGCGTAGCTCGAGATTATTCGCGACAATTGTTGCGGTTCTTGTCTCCACGCCGGCGCTCGCTGACGACGTCAAGGTCGGCATCGGAATCTCCGGATGGACCGGCTTTGCGCCGCTGACGCTCGCAAAGGAGGCCGGCATTTTCAAGAAGAACGGCCTCGACGTCACGCTGAAGAAGATTCCGCAGAAGGACCGCCATCTGGCCATTGCGTCGGGCGACATCCAGTGCGCGGCGACCACGGTCGAGACCTGGATCTCCTGGAACGCGAGCGGCGTTGCGACGAAGCAGATTTTTCA
>NZ_JAFATE010000375.1 GCF_019244115.1 Bradyrhizobium sp. | reverse complement strand
CCTGCGGTTCCAGCGTACCCCCGCCGCCCTCTCAGACAAGACGAACAGCGCCGCGGCCGGCTAGTCCGCGCCGCGCGTTCGCACCCATCGCACCGGCATCGCGATCCTGCTATTGTAGCGATCATGACTTCGCGCGACTCCGCAGCTTCCGAAATCACACCCGAAATGCTGTTGCGTGCATACGCCTGCGGCATCTTCCCGATGGCCGAGAGCGCGGACGATCCGAGCCTGTTCTGGGTCGAGCCGGAAATGCGCGGCATCATTCCGCTCGACGGCTTTCGCGTCGCCTCGCGCCTCGCCCGGACCGTGCGCTCGGACGCATTCACGGTCACCGTCAATCAGGCCTTCGCCGCCGTCATCACCGGCTGCGCCGCGCCGCAGGAGGGACGCGAGGAGACCTGGATCAACCGGCGCATTCGCGACCTCTATACCGGCCTGCACCGGCTGGGCCACTGTCACAGCGTCGAGGTCTGGCGCGACGGCGACCTCGTCGGCGGCCTCTATGGCGTGAGCCTCGGCCGCGCCTTTTTCGGCGAAAGCATGTTCCACCGCATCCGCGACGCCTCGAAGGTCGCCCTGGTGCATCTGATCGCGCGCCTGATCGCCGGCGGCTTCGAGCTTCTGGACACGCAATATGTGACCGAGCACCTCAAGACCTTCGGCGCGATCGAAATCCCGCGCCGCCGCTACACCGCCCTGCTCGACAAGGCGATCCGCGGCCAGGCGGCGGATTTTTCGAAGCTGCCGGTCGACCGGCCGATCCTGGGTGCCGACGCGCTCACGATCATCGCGGGTAGGTAGGCACGCACTTGTCCCACCGTCGTTCCGGGGCGATGCGAAGCATCGAACCCGGAACCTCGAGATTCCGGGTTCATCGCTGCGCGATGCCCCGGAATGACAATCAGCGGAAGATCGAGAACAGGCCGCCCGGCTGCTGTTGCGGCGGCGGAGGTGGCGGCGGAGGCTGCTGCTGAGTCTGCTGATAGGGCTGTTGGGGCTGAAGCTGCGGCGGCGGCGGACGCGGCGCCGTCTGCTTCTGCTGCGGCGGACGCTTCTGGCCGGCCGGTGCGGCCGGCGGCTTCGGCGGGTCGGGCTGCGCGCTCACGATCGTGGTCTCCGGCCCTTTGCAGTCGGTCAGCCAGATGTCGTAAATCGGATGCTCCACCGCATGGAGGCCGGGGCTAGCCGCGAACATCCAGCCGGAAAAGATCCGCTTCACCTCGCCCTGCAGCGTGATCTCGTCGACCTCGACAAAGGCATCGGTGTTGGCCGCTTCGGTCGCCGGCCGGGTATAGCAGGCATCGGTCTTCACCCGCAGCGCGCCGAACTGCACCGTCTCGCCGATGTCCTCGTCGAAATTGATGATGCGGCCGGTGATCTTGTCGAGACCGGAAAAGCTCGCCTTCTTGTTGATGATCTTTTGCGCCGGCGGCTCGGTCACCACCTCGTCACCGGGCTGCAGCGATGCGGGCGTCTGCGGCACGTTCTTCGGCAGCGCCGCGGCGGGCGGCGCAGCCCCGCCCCTGGTGTCGGGCGGGGTCGCGGCAACGGCCGGCGGCGCGTTTTGCGGCACCACAGTGGTCCCCGGAGGTGGCGGCAGCGGCTGCGACTGCACCGGTCCCGGCAACGCCGAGCCCTGCTGACCCTGATAGGAACGGTTTGGCGCGGGCAGCACCCGGCCCTGCGGCAGGGCCGGCACTTCCTCGTCGTCCTCGATCTGCGGCTGGGGCTGGCCGCCGCGCGGAACGCTGCCGGGCGGCCGCAGCGGCTGGTCAGAGAAGATGTTGCCGATCTGCGCCCGCGCCTCCGGCGCGAACGGGATGGTGGCAGCGGCCAGAAGGACCGCAAAACCGGTCAAAGCGATGGTTCGAAACATCTCGCACGGCTTTTACAGGCGAATCGGGCGCTTGAATATCGTACCGCGTAGGTGCCGTTCGCCGCCTGGTGATTTGCAGCCCTCCGTTAACACGCCGAATACGGCGGGGGAAGGGCGCGCGGTTCCAGCTCCCCACTGTTCACCCAGTTCCATCAATGGGATAGTTCAAATCCGACAAGCCGGCGCACCCGCGCCGGACAGCATCCGGAGCAACCGGACACAAGATTTGAGGAAATCACATGCCAGACCGAATCCGACTGGACGGCAGGGTTGCCGTCGTCACTGGGGCTGCCGGCGTCATCGGGGCGGCGACCGTTCGCCTGCTCGCGGAACGCGGCGCACGCATCGTCGCGATCGATCGCAGGACGGAAGATCTCAAAGCTGTCATCGGCGATCTCCCGGCTTCCGCGGAGGCGGTCGCGGTCGGCGCCGATGTGACGGTCGAGGACGATGTCCTCCGCTATGTCGGCGTCGCCATGGACCGCTTCGGCCGCATCGACGTGTTCTTCAACAATGCCGGCATCGAGGGCGAGGTGAAACCGATCACCGACTATTCGCTTGACGCCTTCCGCCGGGTCATCGACGTCAACGTGGTCGGCGTCTTCCTGGGTCTCAAGCACGTGCTCGCGGTGATGCTGAAGCAGAACGCCGGCAGCATCATCAACACCGCTTCGATCGCGGGGCTGTTGGGATCGCCGCACACCGCGGTCTACAGCGCCAGCAAGCATGCGGTGATCGGGCTCACCAAGAGCGTCGCGACCGAATGCGCCGGCACCGGCGTGCGCGTCAACTGCGTCTGTCCCGGCCTGATCGAGAGCCGCATGCTGGGCGCGATCTTCGAAGGCCGCTACGGCAGCACGGCAACACCGCCCAGGGCAATCGAGCGCGTCCCCGCGCGCCGGCTCGGCCAGGCCGACGAGGTCGCCGCCATCGTGGCGTTCCTTGCTTCCGATGATGCGAGCTATGTCTCGGGCTCGGCCTACACCGTCGATGGCGGACGCACGGCGGGGTAGCGCGGGCAAAATCCGGCCAACGACCGACCGGCGCGGCCTTGACCATCGCGGGCACCGGGACGCATATTCTGGCTAGAATATCTAGCCAGATGGAAAAGTCATGGCCGCGCGCAAATCCAAACACACTTGGTCGGTCCAGGACGCGAAGAACAAGTTCAGTGAAGTCGTGGAGGCCGCGAGGCGCGCACCTCAAACGGTGACGAAACACGGCACGCCCGCTGTGGTCGTGATCGATGCGACGGAATACGATCGCTTGCAGCGGCTTGAGCGCGCGCAAGCACCGTCCTTGGCCAAAGTGCTGCTCGAGATGCCACGAGACGACGGCGAGTTTCCGCGCGAACCGGTGCGGTTGCGCGACCTTGAACTGTGATGTTCCTGATCGACACCGTCACACTATCTGAGACCCGCAGGCGTGAACCCAATCCGGCGGTCGTCGCATGGCTCGAAGCGCAACGTACGTCTGATCTCTTTCTGAGCGTCAGCAGTATCGGCGAAATCGAACGCGGCATCGTGCGGCAGCGCGCCGCAAATCCCGAATTTGCCGACGCACTGTCGCTTTGGCTCGATCGTGTGCTGGCCCTATACGCAGATCACGTGCTGCCGTTCGACCTGCGAACGGCGCGGCGCTGGGGCATCTTGAGTGCCACGCTTGGCAACAGCAGCGCCGATCTGATGATCGCCGCGACAGCGCTGGAGCACGGACTGACAGTCGTCACGCGCAACATCTCTGACTTCGAGCCGACCGCCGTTGCCGTACTCGATCCTTACACCTATCGGTCCGGCCGGAGATCTTGACAGAGCGCGCGGCAACA
>NZ_JAFATE010000309.1 GCF_019244115.1 Bradyrhizobium sp. | reverse complement strand
CTCGCCCACGCTCATCGATCCGATCAATCGCCTGTCGCTGCGTGGCCATGACCAGCCCGCGCGCTTCTTCGCGGCCATGCTCGCCGTCACTGCCGCGGTCTACATCCCGGGTCGCGTTCACTTTGGACCATACACCTGGTACGAGTTCGGACCCTTCTCGGTCCAGCACGGACGCGTGCTGCTGTACGCGACCTACTTCTTTTTTGGTGCGGGGATCGGCGTCAGGTACCTGGACCGCGGATTGCTGGCTTCCGATGGCGAGCTTGGAAGGCGTAGCCTGGCCTGGACGATTCCAGCCCTTGTCCCCTATTGCCTCATGTGGGTGATGATCTACGTCAAGCGCGAAATCCTCGGAAATCCCAACCCGCTGCCCGACTGGTATGAAGCGATCTATGGACTGTTCTTCGCGGCCTTCAGCGTGGCTATCATGTTCACGATCCTGGCCTATTTCCTGAGATTCAAGCAATCAGGCTGGAGCAGCCTCGATGCCATGCAGTCCGCTGCTTACGGCATGTTCCTGGTGCACTACCCGATTGTCCTCTGGCTGCATTATTGGATGTTCGACTTCGCCATCCCGGCGATTGCCAAAGGCCTGATCGCATTCGTGCTCACTGTCCTCCTGAGCTGGGGCGCGACTGAAGCGTTGCGAAAGATTCCGGGCGCAAGCCACGTGCTTTAGGTCGTACTGCTCAAGCTGCGTGCTGATGGACGGATTGCGAGGAGTGGTAATGAGGAATGTCGTAGCCGGACTTGTCCTGGTGAGCTTGATGATCATTGGCGTGCTTGCCTTCGCCCAAAAACATGATGGATGCTTGCACGGACACTCGATCAAAGATTTTAGGCCCTGTGGATCAATCAGCCATTCGATATAGCACCTGCGACAGTCGG
Organism: Bradyrhizobium sp.; assembly: GCF_019244115.1. Classification (GTDB taxonomy): domain Bacteria; phylum Pseudomonadota; class Alphaproteobacteria; order Rhizobiales; family Xanthobacteraceae; genus Bradyrhizobium. The sequence goes on along the minus strand of NZ_JAFATE010000309.1, from coordinate 5,918 downwards.
GGCTCGCGTAGCGCTATCGAGGCCGCTTCGCCGTGAGAAGCCGAACAATGATTGACCGCCGAGAGTTCATGGCGAGGAGCGCAGTCATTATCGTGCCCGCGCTTGTGTTGTTTCGAACGCAATTTCCTCCTGCGAGACAGGGACCCGTAGCATTCATGAAGGACGGAGCGTTCAAGACGATGGTAGCGCCGCCGACCAGGTTTGGATGAGAGTGGGGTCGTTCTTGGCATACTGCGTGGCGATGATTGCACTGCATCGCTCAGTTCTACCTATTCGAAGGGCTTCGGATTCCGGCCGCTTGAGAGACGTCGCCACGTATTCGGCGGCCAGCGTCCGAAAGCGCTCGCGGCAAGTGGTCAGCGTTAGCCTGCGGACCGGTCGCTCAAGGTGCGTGGCCTGTGTACCGATCAGCTCGGCGAGATATCGTACGGGGCCAACATCGGCCTCGGCGTGCCTGCGCTGGGCGTCAATTCTGGCTTTCTCGATCTGCAGGCTGGCGAGGGCCGCAGCCTGGCGCTGGCGCTCCGCGACGATTTCCGAGCGCTCGCGACGCTTCTGGTCGGCCATCGTCATCGCAGCGATGGGGCGGCCAAGCCGTGTTCATTTCTCGATGGCCGCGTCGATCTGGGCGATGCCGCGTCGGCGGGAATGCTCCTCCGCATCCAGCGCACTTCGGTCCCAGGCCGATAGATACGCGGACGACAATGAGCTGTTGCCTTCCCCCGGGAACGGCCAGCGTCCACGGCGGAGATTTTCAATGCGGAAGAGAATCAGACAACGCAAAATGAAACGAGAACAACATATCCGAAAGACGTGCGGAATTTGGACACTCACAACTAGGCGGCAAGCGTCCGGCTTCTGCACCTCGCTCAGCTCTTGACAGGATATTCGGCTTTCCAGGCCCACGGCAGCAATTCGTCGAGGCGGTTGATCGGATGGGGCCATGGACCGGTCGAGATCGCGACTCCGACCAGACCTTTACCCGCGCCGAAGACGGCTCGTTCACCGGCACCATCAAGACGCTCTCGCTCAACGTCAAAGCGCGCTTGCTCCCGGCCGAACCCTCACAGAGCGAGAAGGCTCCGAACCTGCGCGTGATGGCCGGCACCATCGAGATAGGCGCTGCGTGGCAGCGGACCTCCAAAGAGAACACCATCTATCACTCGGTGAAGCTCGACGACCCATCCTTCCCGGCGCCGATCTATGCCAACCTCGTCGCGGTCGATGACGCCTACGCGCTGGTCTGGTCCCGCTGATGACCTTGCGGCGCCTCACCCTCGCGAGGCGCCGCAGCTTCTCCTCCATGCCATTGCAGGGAGTGCCGCGAAACTGGCAGGCGGACGCGCCACTCAGCACACGTGCCGTCCCGCCGAGCCGTGTTACGCGGTTCACCGTAGGGCGATATCTCTGGAAAGCTCTCAACATGCTATGCCCTTTGATCTCGCCGGAGAAATGAACATGGTCTTGCTTTCAGGCCATCCCGCCAAATGGTCAGCTCGGGCGGTCGCGCCTCATGTGTTTACCGGCGGCGAGCAGGAGCGCCACGGCCATCGGGTCGAGTACGGCGACAAGCGCCAGAGTGAGCAGGCGGACCGGTCGCTCGAGGTCCGTGGCGGGCGTACCGATCAGCTCGGCGAGATATCGCACCGGGCCCACGTCCGCCTCGGCGCGCCGGCGCTGGGCGTCAACCTTGGCTTTCTCGATCTGTAGGCTGCCGAGAGCCGGTGCCTGGCGTTGGCGCTCTGCGACGATGTCCGCGCGCTCGCGGCGCTTCTGGTCGGCGATGGTCATCGCCCCAATGGGGCGACCAAGCCGGGTCGATTCCTCGATGGCCGTGTCGATCTGGGCGATACGCCGATCGAGGTCGGCGACCGTCTGACTCTGGAGATTGAGGCGAGTGTCGATATCGGCGGTTCTGTCCGTGAGCGCCAAATCCACGGCCACCATGTGATCGAGATGGGCGCGCGTGAGGAAGCCGAACACGCCGATCGCGTTCAGGCTCATCAACACGCTGATCATCGCGACGAGGACCAGGCGCAGGAAACGAGGCGCCGAGTTCCAATATTCCGTCAGCCACGCCGCTGCGACGAGCTTCCCGGCTTCCAGTGCAGCGCCCATGGTAATAATGGGCCAGAAAGCGCCGGCAAAGATTGCGGTGAGGCCATCAATGGAAAAGGCGGCCGATACACATGCGAGCATCAGCGCCACGACGAATGCAGCGACCTTGACCGGTGCCATGGAACGCTTCGCTCCCGTAGCCTCGGGCATAGTCGTGATACTGACGGCCTCGGCAACAGTAGGGGTAACATCGGTAACAGCCTGCGTAACGGAGCTGGTTACAATGATCGCTTCGGCGTTACGACAGATGAGACCGGCCTTTTCCCACGCTTTCAGCCGGCGACCAGTCCGCATCCTGTTCCAGCCCCAATTGCGCCCAAGCTCGGCTGCGTTGGCGCTCACGCGTCCATCAGGCTGGGAGCGCAGCCAGGCTAAAGCCTCCAGGTCATCCAATGGGCGGATCGGACTGGTTTCGGTCATCGTGGATACTGCTCCTCGCCTATCGGGCGCTACGGCATGGAGCTCCTGGCTGGTTGATCCGATGCCGACGAGGCTCGCCACATGCATCCAGGAAGCCAAACGCTACTTGCGACCGAGACGAGACGGCTCTTCTGAGGAGCAGCTGGATATCCAACTCTCGGTATCGCTCATAACCGATTCTCAGCGGAGCACACGAGCGAGGGATTGGCGGCCAACGCCGCGCGGTTCGTCCGCAGCGTCTTCACGGCTTCACGTCGTAATCATCTCCAGCAAGGGTGGCACGTAGTACGCTGCAGCTGAATGACCAAATTGCACGCCGTAGCACGCTACAGCTCTCCAACGAACAGCTGCGACGCAGCGCAAGTGATGTACCTCGGTCACGCCGGCTGCGCCTTCTCTATTGCGACCGACAGCCTCTGCTGCCCTGAAGAGGGATCCGCGGCCACCGGTGCTGATGCGCGCTAGTTGTTCTCGTCATTGCGGATGCCGTCTGTCGCGCCGTTTGCGCAACGCCAAGCGCGTCACTTGCGTGATGGCGACACGCGCGAAGGCCCATTTTGCTCCAGTTCATCGCTCCCGCGAGCATCGCCCAGAACGCCTAGCTGGCGATGTTGCGGCCATTCTCGATGAGGAGAAAGCGGCGCAGATTCTGTTTTCCGTAGCTCTCTTGCTTTTGCTTTCCCGGCGCAGCTTTTGGCTTCAATTCCGACCAATACTTCTTGAGCCCAAGCGCACGAGTCGTTGCTCGCCAGCCGCTTCAGCCTGCGCCGCAACGTGGTCTCAGTGGCACGCTGCCGAGGCTAAATACTTGCGGCTGCCGAGGCCCCTTCGATGCGGCACGTTAACGTGAAGGGACCACCATTCACAGCCCTGCTTTGTTCTTAAAGTGTTTCGGCTCCACCGGAGATTCTCGACAGCAGCAGAGAGCTCGAAATGTAAACGAGAACACGTCGAAAGTTATGTAGGACTCGGACGTCACCCAGCGACGTACGACGGCGAGATAAAGCGAACTGGCGTTCGCTGGCTCGCTTCGGTCGCAAAGGCTTGTCTGCACATTGGTTTTTGCAAGTTTTCGCCGAACCAAAGTAGCGCTGTGCAAGGTGTGCAGGTGCCGCCCTACGGACTTTCCCGATGAATTTCAATGTTCCGAGCGATGGCTCTCGCAATGTGCGTCGAGGGAGACCCCCGCTATTTCTTCGCCATCATGCGCGCTAGTGCGATTTGATGCGATCGATGCTCGGAAGCTCTTGTGTCGGCTTTTTGAACGGCCAATCGTCGCGTCATGGCACGTGATGACAGTGAAAATTTTAGGGTCAAGCCCGGTCGGTCACGCAACGGTGGAGCACGCATCAATCCGCGGACGCAACCGTTCCTCAAGCAGGTCCAGATCGCAGTCCGCAAGGCAGGTGGCAATCCTCAGCGAATAGGCTCGGCCGGTGGCCGGGAGGGAGGCAGGACGGGTCGGTTCAACGCGCGTGGCCGTGGCGCGAAGGTCGTGGCCTTCTTTCCCCGGTCGAGCGAGCAAGGAGCCTGGCAAAGAGATTCCGCGGGCCGTTCTCGAGCGCGGCGGGTCGTCATCAAAGCCAGGGTAGTCCGGCTCAATCCGCAGCAGCGGGGCGCGCGAGTTCCGAAGATGCGCGGGACGATGAGCAGGGCCGTGGACGCCCATCTCCGCTACCTCGAACGGGATGGGGTCATGCGGGACGGCGAGCGGGGCAAAGCTTATTCCGCTTTCGAGAACGAGGCTGACGGCAAGGCCTTTGTGGAGCGCGGCCGGGAGGATCGTCATCAGTTTCGGTTTATCGTCGCACCGGAGGATGCAACCGAAATGGCTGACCTTCGTGGCTTTACCCGTGACCTCATGCGCCAGGTGGAACTGGATCTGGCCACCCGCCTCGACTGGATCGCGGTCGACCATCACAACACCGGCCATCCGCACACCCACATCATCGTCCGCGGCGTGCTCGATGACGGCCGCATCCTCAATATCGCCGGCGACTATATCGCCCACGGGGTTCGCCACCGGGCCAGCGAGCTGGTCACCCGGGAACTGGGACACCAGAGCGAGATCGAGCTTCAGACAAAACTGCAAAACGAGGTCGAGGCCGAACGCCTGACCCGACTCGACAAGATGCTGCTGAGCGAGCAGCAGGAGCAGGGTGTGATCGACCTGCGACCAGGCGAGGGTGCGACTTGGCTCGTCCGCGAAAACCGCAACTTGATGATCGGCCGGGTAAGGCACCTGGAGCGCTACGGAGTGGCCACCGAGCTTGAGCCGGGACGATGGGCCCTTTCCGACCGCGCGGAACAAGTCCTGAAAGATCTGGACCACCGCACTGAGGTCATCAACGCCATCCACCGGGCCCTCACGAAGAACGGCCTCGCCGAGGAGCGCGGTGTTGGCCAATTCGCTCTTCATGGCGAAGGATCAGGCCAGAAGATCGTCGGTCGGGTCCTGGCCAAGGGCCTTGCCGGGGACGAGATGGGCGAGCGGGTCCACCTGATTGTCGATGGCGTCGACGGCCGGGTCCATCACATCGAGTTCAAGGACCCGAACAGGATCGATGAGGTGGGGCGGGACATGATCGTCGAAGCCACTCCCGTCGTCTCGGGTCCAAGGCCGGCAGACCGCAACATTGCTGCACAAGCTGTTGACGGTGACGGCATCTACCGGCCGAGCCGGCATCTGGAGCGTATCCGTGACAACTTCGAACGCCAGGGCAAGGACCCTGAAGCCTTCATCCGCTCCCATGTCCGGCGCCTGGAGGCCCTGCGCCGGGCTGGCCTCGTCGAACGGATCGATGCCGATCATTGGAAGGTCCCCAAGGATATCGTCGAACGCGGACAGGCGTATGACCTCGGCCAAGGCGGCGATGGGCTCAGGGTTCGGACTCTGTCCGCCCTCGATCTTGAGAAGCAGATCAGCAGCCATGGCGCGACCTGGCTCGACCGGGAACTGATCGCCCGCGAGCGCATGCCAACCACCGACAGCGGGTTTGGCCGACAGGTCAACAACGCCCTCAGTCGTCGCACTCAGCGACTTGTCGAGATGGGCCATGCGACAGCAAAGGATGGTAACATCCACATCTCCGCCAGCACCGTGACAACCTTGCAGCGACAGGAGGTCGAGCGCGTTGGCCAACAGATGGCGACAGAGCGCGGCCTACCATACGTGCCAGCAAATGCCGGCGATTATGTCAGTGGTCGCCTCGCCGGCGTCGCCAGTCTCGTCAGCGGACGCTTCGCTATGATCGAGAACGGGCTCGGCTTTCAGCTCGTGCCCTGGCAGCCAATCCTCGACAAGCGCATCGGGCAACACATCACCGGGCTTCAGCGTGACGACGGAGGCATCGAGTGGACGTTGGGAAGGAACAGGGGCC
>NZ_JAFATE010000290.1 GCF_019244115.1 Bradyrhizobium sp. | reverse complement strand
TCCCGGGCGCGATCCGGCCCAACCAATGACCACCCGCCAGCTCAATCGCGCCTGCCATGCCGCGGCGCAAATGGCGGAGATCAACAAGCGCGTCTCGCTGCACACCTTGCGGCACAGCTTCGCCACCCACCTGCTCGAGCAGAACATCGATGTCCGCGTCATCCAGGTGCTGCTCGGTCACGCCAAGCTGGACACCACCGCGCTCTACACCCGCGTCGCCACCAAGACGATCAGCGAGGTCATAAGCCCGCTGGAGCACATCGCACTCAAGCTCAAGGAGATCCGACCGCCCGGTTGACGCCAAGGCGCTGATGTCGCGCCCGGCCTTGGAGGTTGCGGATATCTTCCGCAGCCATGGCCCAGCATGGCGCAAAGCCCATGCCGGCCATGTCAGCCTCGAACAATTGAAGGTGATGTCGGCGATCGAGCACTGCCGCACGGCAGCCCTCGGCGGCCATGTCGCGCGCTGCGCAGACTGCGCCTATACGACGATCGCCTACAACTCCTGCCGGAACCGGCACTGCCCGAAGTGCCAAGGCGCTGCCGCCAAGGACTGGCTCGCCGACCGCGAGGCCGAGCTGTTACCGCTGCCGTACTATCACGTGGTGTTTACACTGCCTGCGGCTATCGCCGACATCGCCTACCAGAACAAGGCGGTGGTCTGCGATCTCCTGTTCAAGGCCTCGGCCGAGACCCTGCTGACGATCGCCGCCGATCCGAAGCATCTGGGGGCCAAGATCGGCATCACTTCCGTGCTGCACACCTGGGGTTCGGCCATGACCTATCACCCCCATGTGCACATGATCGTTCCGGGCGGCGGCATCTCGCTGGACGGCCAGCGCTGGGTATCGTGCCGGCCCGGATTCTTCCTCCCGGTGCGCGTGCTTTCCCGCCTGTTCCGCCGATTGTTCCTGGAGAAGCTCGTCGCCGCACACCATGCCGGCCGCTTGAGCTTCTTCCGCATCGACATCCATCTGGCCGATGCGCAATCCTTCACAGCCTTTCTGGCACCGCTGCGCAAGGCAGAGTGGGTCGTCTATGCCAAGCGTCCGTTCGGCGGCCCTCAGGCGGTGCTGGCCTATCTGTCGCGTTACACCCACCGCGTAGCCATCGCCAACAGCCGCCTGATCGCCTTCGACGAGCGTGGCGTCACCTTCAAGTGGAAGGACTACCGCATCGAAGGTCGCGATCGATACAAGCAGATGACGCTCGCCACCGACGAGTTCATCCGCCGCTTCCTCATCCACGTGCTGCCAAAAGGCTTGCACCGCATCCGCCACTACGGCCTGTTCGCCAGAGGCGCTTGCGCCGACAACATCGCACGCGCGCGTGAGCTGCTCGCCGTTGCAGAACCTGAAGCCAAGCCCATCACTGCCGCGGTCGATCCCAGCAAGCCGACCTGTCCGTGCTGCGGCGGTCGCATGATCATCATCGAGGTGTTCGCGCGCGATGCAACACCACGGCATCAGCCGACAGCCCCAACGAACCGCGTCAGGATCGACACCTCATGACCGCGTCACAGTCCTGCAAATTCCTTCGTCGTGCTCGCTGGCTCTCGGCCGGCCACGGCAGAGCGCGCCCATATGGTCGCCATCCGCAACAAATCGCCCGACAATTTGCAGAGCTCAACGCCATCCGCAGCTCATTTCTCAGCCGCTTCACCGTCGCACAACCCGCTGCACCGGCTCGATTCAAGTCAGCCAGCTCGCCCGCGGCGCTCAAATCCCCATAGCAATTGCGGCACCGCTGTACGTACCCTTAAGCGCGGTTTCCTTCCTTGGAGGCTTTCGGACGCCGGCCGCCGAACGCGCGGCAGCGTCCTTCAAGCGGCCGGCATCCGAAACCCTTCACAGAGTCGGAAATGCAGAACCGCGCTGAGGGTGGTCCGCTTTCCCTTGGTGTGCTGACGTCGATTCCAGGTCGGGCGAGTACTCCGGGCAGGTGTCGCCGATCGACTCAAGCACCTCCGCAATCACAACGACTGCTGCCTTGGACGGGATGTCGGACGGAGTATCTCGGTGGGCAATATCGAAGGCGCGATCGTGGGCTTGCGGATCGGCGCCGTCGTCTAGCGTTGTAGGACCGCTCATCTCGAAAAGCGTAGGGTATGGCACGCCATTGCATCTGCCTTGCACCGCCGCTGTTGCTGAGTGCCGCCCGACGGGCAAATCACTGCTCATCCGCGAATGTCTGTCCAGCCCTTGGGGAAAAAATAAATCTCTTGATCATTTCCGTAAAACAGAAGTATGGTTCGGCCATCCCGCCTCGATGCAGAGGG
>NZ_JAFATE010000277.1 GCF_019244115.1 Bradyrhizobium sp. | reverse complement strand
GCGTGCTGGTGCAGGACAGCATCTACGACAAGTTCATGGAGAAGGCGGTCGCCCGCACCAAGCAGATCAAGCAGGGTCACCCGCTCGATCCCGGCACCATGATCGGCGCGCAGGCCTCCAACGATCAGTTGGAGAAGATCCTGTCCTATCTCGATATCGGCAAGCAGGAGGGCGCCAAGGTGCTCACTGGCGGTAGCCGGGCGAAACTGGAGGGTGAGCTCGCGGAAGGCTATTACGTCGAGCCGACGATCTTCGAAGGCAACAACAAGATGCGCATCTTCCAGGAGGAGATTTTCGGGCCAGTGGTTTCGGTCACGAAATTCAAGGACGAGGACGAAGCGCTCGCCATTGCCAACGACACGCTCTATGGGCTCGGCGCCGGCATCTGGACCCGCAACATCAATCGCGCCTACCGCTTCGGCCGGGCCATCCAGGCGGGCCGGGTCTGGACCAATTGCTACCACGCCTATCCGGCGCATGCGGCGTTCGGAGGCTACAAGCAATCCGGCATCGGGCGCGAGACGCACAAGATGATGCTGGATCACTATCAGCAGACCAAGAACATGCTGGTCAGCTACTCCACCAAGGCGCTCGGCTTCTTCTAGAGGCGGATCGACGCATTCACAGGCGTGGGGCTCGTCCCCGCGCCTGTGATGTGCTAATATGGAGGTGGATCATGGTCAACTGGGTCGAGATTACGGACAAGGCGGCCGAGATCGTGGCGCGCCTGAAGGCCCAGCACGGCACCCTCATGTTTCATCAGTCTGGCGGCTGCTGCGACGGCTCGGCGCCGATGTGCTATCCCGTCGGTGACTTCAGGGTCGGTCCGCAGGACGTGCTGCTGGGGTGTATCGCCGACTGCGATTTCTATATCGGCGCCGCGCAATTCGAATATTGGCAACACACCCAGCTCATCATCGACGTCGTACCCGGACGCGGTTCGGGATTCTCCGTCGAAGCGCCGGAAGGCGTACGCTTCCTGACGCGCAGCCGGGTGTTCACTGACGAAGAGGTCGCCGAGCTTGAAGCTGCCGGCCCACCAGCCCGCGCGGCTTGATAAAACACTTTTAACAATGGCGCCCGCTTGTGTCGGGTGGCAAGCATGATCCCTTGTTGCGTGCCTACTCAACCCAGGGAAAACAAAACATGAAAAATGAAGTCCAGGGAGTAAAACCCAAAAGCCGCGGTATGCGCGCGTTTGGCTTCATCAAAATCTGTTTCGTGCTTGGCGCCGGCTTCGCATCGTCGGCTCACGGCGAAACCGGCCCGGTCAGCCTTCCGGACAAGAGTTTTCCGGAAAGCATCACGTCGACCCCGGACGGAACGCTCTACGTTGGAAGCTTTAACAATGGCGGCGTCTTGAAAGTTGCTCCAGGCGGAAAGGCGGAGCAATTCGTCGCGCCAGCCGCCAACGGCAGTCGTTCCACACTTGGCGTACTGGCCGATGAGAAGAGCGGTACGCTGTATGTTTGCTCGAATGACATCAGCGGACTTGGGGTGCCGGGCCCGAGCGACACAAAGGGTGCCTGGCTCAAGACCTTTGATCTCGCGACCGGGGCCGCGAAGGGCAGCTTTGCACTCGCTGATCCAAAATCGTTCTGTAACGATATTGCGGTCGGTAGCGATGGCACGGCCTACATCACGGATTCCTTCATGCCCAATGTCTACAGCCTGAAACCAGGTGGCGCGGCGCTTGAAATCTGGGCGACCGATCCGGCCCTGGCACCGGCAAAGGATGGCGTCGGCCTCGACGGCATCGCGTTGGGATCGGACGGCCATCTCTACGTGACGACCTATATTCCGGCAAAGCTCTTCAGGATCTCCGTCAAGGATGGCAAGGCCGGAGTCGTCACCGAGCTCAAGCCGTCGCGTCCGCTCGACCATGCCGATGCGATGCGCGCCTTCGGCAATGACTTTCTGTTGATCGAGGGCGCCGGCAAGCTCGACAAAGTGACGGTCAAGGGCGACGAGGCACAGATCGAAACGATCCAGGATGGCCTTAGCGAACCCGTCTCCGTGACGCAGGTCGGCAATACGGGTTGGGTTGCAGAAGGCAAGCTGTCCTACATCATCGGCGATAACAAGGGCAAAGACCCGGGCCCATTCCTGCTCAAGCCCGTGACATTGGCAAAATAGCGATCAGCCGGCGAGAGCCTGCGATGCGCGACCAATCGGCGCATCGCAGACAATCTCAGTCATGCATTGAGATTCATCCACACCGCCTTCGGCTCGGTAAAGTTCTCGATCGCGGCCGTGCCGTGCTCGCGGCCGAGACCGGAGTCGCGCTCGCCGCCCCAGGGCAGCCGCACATCGGTATAGCCATATGTGTTGATCCAGACCGTCCCCGCCCTCGCCCGCTTGGCGAAGCGCTGCACCCGACCAATGTCGCGGCTCCAGACGCCAGCTGCGAGGCTATAGGCCGTGCCGTTCGCGATCCTCAATGCGTCCGCTTCGTCCTTGAACTTGATGACGCTGACGACCGGACCAAAGATCTCCTCCTGCGAGATTCGCATCTCGTGTTTCACATCGGCAAAGACGGCAGGGCTGATGAAATAGCCGCGGCTTCCGACCCGTTCGCCGCCCGTCACCAGCGATGCGCCTTCCTTCTGCCCGATATCGACATAGTCCAGGATCGAACCCATCTGCTTTTCGGAGATGACAGGACCAAGCGCCGTGGCCCGATCGAGCGGATCTCCCATGCGCAACGCCTTGGCACGCGCGGCAAGCCGCTCGACCACCTCGTCGTAAGCCGCCTCCTGGACCAGCACACGCGACCCGGCCGAGCACACCTGGCCGGCGTTGAAGAAGATGCCGGCGGCAGCTGCTTTCGTAGCCGCGTCCAGATCGGCATCGGCAAAGATCACATTGGCAGACTTGCCGCCAAGTTCGAGCGAGACCCGTTTGAAGTTGCCTGCGGCCCCTTTCATGATGCCGCGGCCGACACCCGGTGATCCCGTGAACGTCACCTTGTCGACGTCGGGATGGTTGACCAGCGCGTCACCGACCGTACGCCCCGGGCCTGGAACGACGTTGAGCACGCCCGCCGGAAGGCCAGCTTCCAGCGCAAGCTCGCCAATCCGCAGTGCCGAGAGCGAGGTCAGCTCCGCCGGTTTCATCACCACGGTGCACCCGCAGGCGAGCGCGGGCGCGAGCTTCCACATCCCGATCATCAGTGGAAAATTCCACGGCACGATCGCGGCCACCACGCCGACAGGTTCGCGCACTGTGTAGGTTAGCGCGTCGTCGCGTGTCGAAACGACGTCGCCGCCGATCTTGTCGGCCCAGCCGGCATAATAGGTGAGCGTATCGACGGCGGCCGGAAAGTCCTGGCGCAGGACGGCGGCGATTGGCTTGCCGGCGTCCAGGCTCTCGAGCTCGATGATCTCGTCGGCGTGCTGCTTCAAGAGCTCCGCCCATTTGAGCAGGATGTGCCCGCGCTCCGCCGCACGGATCGTGCGCCACCGACCCTCGAAGGCGCGGCGGGCGGCGGCGACCGCATGATCGACATCGACCTCATTGCCCTCGGCGATCGTGGCGATGACCTGCTCGGTCGCGGGATCTAAGGATTTGAAGATGCGCCCCGAAGCGGAGGCAACGCGTCGCCCATCGATCAGGAGCTGCTGCGGCTTGGCCAAGAACTCCGCCGCGGGCGTCTGCTGGGCGTAATCATATGCAATCGACCTCATATTTCCTCCATTTCTCGTGCCTGAGCTTAGGAGGATATTGCCATCCGTAAATATGGTACCGTTTACCTATGGACCGCACCACTCATATGCATTCGACTTCATAAACTGGCATCCGCATGCTGCAGATTGAGATCGAAACCGTCTGGCGCTTCCGTAAAGAAGGCAGCCCACAAAGCGTGGCGGTGATGCTCGGGGTGCTCAACGACATCCGCAAAACCGGCAAGATCACGCGCGCCGCCAACGACGCTCGCCTCTCCTATCGGCACGTCTGGAATCTGATCGAGCAGTGGTCCGAGTTCTTCGGCACTCCGTTGGTCGAAACCCAACGGGGCAAGGGCTCCAAGCTGACCGCGTTTGGCGAGAAGCTGGTATGGGCCGGCCAGCGCATGCAGGCGCGGCTCGGACCCCAGCTCGAAAATCTGGCCCAGGAGCTGGCTACCGAGATCAAGCCGTTCCTGCAGCAGCGACCATCGGTGATCCGGGTTCATGCCAGTCACGGCTTCGCCGTCTCGAAGCTCCGCGAGTTTCTCGACCGCGAGCCCGGCATCGGTGTCGACCTGCGCTATGTCAGTAATCAGAATTCCCTGATTTCGCTCGCGCAAGGCGCCTGCGACCTGGCAGGCCTGCATCTGCCGCGTGGCGAATTGCGGGACCAGGGCATCAAGGCCAGCAGGGAGTGGCTCGATCCACGCGAGGACCGTGTCATCAGCTTTGTCACGCGCGAAATGGGGCTGATGGTCAGACGAGGAAACCCGCTCAGGATCAAGTCGCTTCAGGACCTGGTCGACCGCAAGGCCCGCTTTGTCAATCGCGATCACGATTCCGGTACGCGCCTGTTGTTCGATCAGTTGCTGGTACTCCACAAGGTTGACGAGAGCAGAATCAATGGCGCCCAGCAGATCGAATTCACGCATGCTGCCGTTGCCGCCTACGTCGCGAGCGGCATGGCGGATGTCAGCTTCGGTGTCGAAGCGGCGGCGCGGCAATTCGATCTCGATTTCGTCCGGTTGCTGACGGAGGACTACTTCTTCGTGTGCCGGCAGGCGTTTCTGGAGACAGAGCCGATGCGGCGTGTGCTCGACATCATGACGGGCAGCGGATTTCACAAGGCGATTGCGGCGCTGCCCGGATACGAGGCGACCAGCACCGGCTCGGTTCACACGGTCAAGGAGTTTCTCAGCCATGTCGGCACGGTCGGTTAGATAGCGGCTGGTTGAGAAGGTTGGCTGCTCGCGGACGGTCGCTGCCCGGACTTCCATCTGGACGTTTGCTGGAATACGCTATATTTATTGAGATATAGCGCAGCAGGACGTCTGAGACAATGAAACAGGATGGCCATGCCTTTACCGAGTGCGAGGTCACGGCGGACGGCACCGTTACACTCGGTTTTGCGGATTCGAACGGAAACAAGGCCACGGTACGCTTGACGGTCAACCAGGTCGGAGCCCTGGCGATGACCTTGCCCGAGATGATCGCAAAAGCGCTCCGCACTCGCTACGGCGATCAGACGCTGCGTTACGCCTATCCGTTGACCTCATGGACAGTCGAGCAATCGACCGATCCGAAAACCGGAATGATGACTCTCGGAACTGAAGATGGCTTCAGGGTTTGCTTCTCGATGGGGCGAGACACTCAGACTCAGCTTGGCCAGGCGTTGGCATCGGAACGGCCGCCGAGCACCCCAACCCTCGCGAATTAGGTCCGCCTCTTTTCCACTGTGGGTTCAGGTCTGTGTGATGTTTCAACATCGTCCGTCGGCAATTGCCCTGCGCCATGTCGCGTTTGAGGACATGGGTCTGCTGGCTCCGGTCATGGAGCGGGAAGGCTGGAATATCTCGTTCTGCGAGGCCGCCGTTGACGATCTAACCCACCGCTCGATCAGGAATGCCGATCTGTTGGTCGTGCTGGGAGGTCCAATTGGCGTCTACGAGACGGAGAGCTATCCGTTCATAACCCAGGAAATTGGACTCATCGAGCACCGCCTGAGAAGGCGGCTGCCCACTTTCGGGATCTGTCTCGGCGCGCAACTCATGGCGAAAGCGCTCGGCAGCCGGGTCTATGCCGGCCACGTCAAGGAAATCGGCTGGGGGTCGATTCGGCTGACGGAGGAAGGCGCCTCATCCTGCCTGACATCCCTTGGAGAGGATGTGCCGGTTCTGCATTGGCACGGTGACACATTCGACCTTCCCGACGCGGCCACAAGGCTGGCCTCGAATGCGAACTACGAAAATCAAGCGTTCGCGTACGGAGACAGCGCCCTTGCCCTCCAGTTTCATCTGGAGGCAGACCCGCGGCACTTGAGGAATGGTATGTCGGCCATGCCGTCGAGCTCGCAGCCGCCAATGTCTCGGTTACGGAGCTCAGAGCAGCCACGTCGAACTGCGCAAAGGTGCTTGCACCGTTGGCTGACCGGGTTTTCACCGTATGGCTCAATCAGATCCGGCCGCGCGAGGTCGCACGGCATTCCAGCGCGAATTGAAGGTGAGTTCCCATGGCGAATTATCCCGATATCGAGATGTACATTGATGGACATTGGAAAGCCGCGAGCGGTCAGCCGGTCATCAATCCAGCGGACGAAAGCGTATTGGGGACGGTGCCGACCGCGTCGATCGCCGATCTCGACGACGCTCTCGCGGCTGCCGAAAACGGATTCGCCGTCTGGCGAAACACCTCGCCAGCAAAGCGCGCTCAGGTCATCCTGAAGGCAGCCGCCCTCATTCGCGAACGGGTCAACGAGATGGCCGTCGCGATGACCCTCGAGCAGGGCAAGCCGATCGAACAGGCTAGGCTCGAGATCCTCCGGGGATGCGACATCATCGAGTGGGACGCCAGCGAGGGGGTACGGCTCTATGGCCGGGTGATCCCTAGCGAACCCGGGATGCGGCACACGGTGCTCCGGCAGCCGATCGGACCTGTGGCAGCATTCTCGCCATGGAATTTTCCGATGAGCTCTCCGGCCCGAAAAGTCGCGGGCGCGCTGTCGTCGGGCTGTTCGATCATTCTCAAGGCATCGGAAGAAACGCCGGCGGGCGCCGTGCAGCTGGTGCGCGCATTCCACGATGCCGGCCTGCCCGCCGGGGTGCTCAACCTCGTGTTCGGCAATCCGGCAGAGATTTCTGAGTATCTCATTCCCCAGTCGCGCATCAAGCTGATTACGTTCACCGGCTCGATCCCCGTGGGCAAGCACCTGGCGGAGATGGCCGGCCGCTACATGAAGCCGGCGATCATGGAACTGGGCGGCCATGCCCCTGTCATCGTGTGCGACGATGTCGATCCGGCAGCAACCGCCGGCACCTCGGTGATCGGCAAGTCGCGCAATGCGGGACAGGTCTGCGTGGCGCCGACCCGCTTCTTCGTTCAGGAATCGATCTATGAGCACTTCGCCCAATCGTTCGCGGAGAAGGCAAAGCAGCTGAAGGTCGGCAATGGGCTCGATCCGTCGATCCAGATGGGCCCTCTCGCCAATGCGCGGGGGATCGACGCCATGGAGACGCTGGTCGCGGACGCCAAGGCCAAGGGCGCGCGCGTTCTCGCCGGTGGACACCGGATCGGCAATCGCGGGTATTTCTTTCCGCTGACCGTTCTGGCCGATCTGCCCGATGATGCCCGCGCCATGAACGAGGAGCCGTTCGGGCCGCTGGCACTGGTCAATCCCGTGAAGACGCTCGATGAAGCAATCGAGAAGGCCAATTGCCTGCCGTATGGCTTGGCCGGCTATGCCTTCACGCGCTCGGCCGGGAATGCGGATCGCCTCGCAGATGGCTTGGAGGTTGGCAATCTCTCGATCAACCACTTCGTCGCATCCGTCGCCGAGACGCCCTTTGGCGGTGTCAAGGACAGCGGCTATGGACGCGAGGGCGGCACCGAAGGCCTGCAGTGCTACACCGTTGCCAAGAATGTGTCGCACAAGATGATGTAGACTGAGCTTCGATTCTTCCCGCAAATTGTCTATGCAGCCCAATCCGCTACGACATCGGGACGGCAGCGCCGGCGACGCCAACTACGGCGTCATCGGTGAGCGCTATGCCCACTTCCGCCGGCCTGATCCGCGAATTGCCGGGCTGATCGAGACGGCGTTAGGGGCCGCGCAAGCGGTCTTGAACGTGGGTGCCGGCGCGGGCTCATGTGAGCCGGTTGATCGCACCGTGATTGCGGTTGAGCCGTCACAGTCGATGCGCAGCCAGCGTCCCCCTCACCTTCCCACCGCGATCGACGCCGTCGCCGAGCATCTGCCGTTTGGCGATGCATCGTTCGACGCGAGCATGTCGACCTTCTCCGTCCATCAATGGAAGAACCTCAGCGCGGGGCTCCGGGAGATGCGGCGCGTGACCCGAGGTCCGGTCGTCATCATGACCTGCGAGCCCACCGAACTCGATCGGTTCTGGCTTCAAGACTATTGTCCGGAGGTGATTGGCGTGGAAGCCGGCCGATATCCAGCGGTCGAACGGATCGCCGGAGAGCTTGGTGGGCGATCGGAAATCCTGCCTGTTCCAATCCCGCTGGACTGCAGCGACGGCTTCAACGAAGCCTATTATGGTCGCCCGGAGATGCTGCTCGACCCGCAAGCACGGCTCGCCTGTTCGGCCTGGAGCTTTGTCGGAGACGACGTCGTACAGCGATTTGAAAGAACGCTCGGCCACGATCTCAGCTCCGGACGATGGAACGAGCGGTACGGCCCTCTACGCACCCAGGCTTTTTTTGAAGGCGCTCTGAAGCTGATCGTCGGCCGGACTTAACCGTCGAATATCTCGACTTCCTCTGGTCGGTGGTGATCATTGCCGCCCGGCACGGATATCGCGCCTCTTCATCTTGTGAGCAAAAGGCTTCGGTGGCAATCTGAAGCTCAAGCGCAATAGAGCGACTCTTCCATGTCACGGCCGGCCGCCAAACCGCTTCCCCAACTGAGCGTCCGCATCGATCTCGACGGAGACGAGCGAATCGGACCGGGCAAGATCCTGTTGCTGGAGAACATCCGCGAGCACGGCTCGATCTCGGCTGCAGGCCGGGCGATGGACATGTCCTACAAGCGGGCGTGGGACCTCGTGGACGAGATCAATCGCATCTGCCGCCATGCGGCCGTCGCGTCTCAGACAGGTGGAAAGAACGGCGGCGGAGCCGTGCTAACGCCCTTCGGCGCTGCACTGGTGGCGCGCTACCGGAAGATCGAGCGCGATGCGGCGCGTGCCGTCCACAAGGAGCTATTAGCGCTCAAGGCGGATATCGGCCGCCCGCTCAAGTGACGTCAGGGAAAGACCGGCAATGCGAGCGGTCTGAAGCCGAACGCCTGCAGCGGCTTCTGTCCGGCCGGCGATAAGAGATACGTCGTAAGTCGGCAGCCCCGGGCTGCGCCCTGCGCGAAATCGGCCGCCCGTACTTCCGCAGCGAAATAGCACCTAGTTTGCCCGCAATCTCACATTCAACCTGGGCTGAGCCATCAACGCCTCACCCAGCTGGTTTTGCTGCTCGCGCGGACCTGAAAAGCAGACGCTGAAGCCATCCTCGGTCTGCAAGGTGACCATGCGTTGGGCGGCATCGGTCGACTGCTCAACGATCCAAGACGCCAGCGGATAGGCATAACGAAGGCTCCGGTCGCCATAGCGGGTCTGCAGAGCGTGGTCGAGCAGGCGCGGCAAGGTCATGACCAGCGCACCAACCTGCTTCAGCGACAGCGTGATGGTCGCCGGGTTTCCCGCGGAATCGACAAACCCGAGTGAAATCGCGCCGCCATCGGAGGCGACCTCGCAGGTCGTAAGGGCCTGGGCGCTGATGTCCATCGCGCGAACTCCCGATCGATTTATCGTTATATGCCAGAGGATACATCGATGTGACCGAGGGCGTCCAGCCGCTTTTGACCGGTTTTTGATCGGACACGCCATGGCCGGCCAGCCAAAACGTGATATACATTGACATACAACGAGAGCCAATGAGGCCTGTTTGAAAGGGAGAGCAAAGCCAATGAGCGACTACAACCTTCTGATCGATGGCAAGATGGTGCCCGGCGACCAGACCATGCCGGTCCTCAACCCCGCCACCGAGGAGGTGCTGGCCGAGTGCCCGCGCGCTTCCAAGAACCAGCTCGACTCCGCCGTTGCGGCAGCGAAAGCGGCGTTTCCGGCCTGGGCGGCCACCCCGATCGAGGAGCGTCGCAAGCTCGTGATCCAGATGGCCGACGCGATCGAGGCCAATGCGAACGAACTGGCGCGGCTTCTCACCAGCGAGCAAGGCAAGCCGCTGGCTGATGCCACGGGCGAAGTGCTGGGGATGGCCGCGTTCTTCCGCTATCTCGGCTCGCTCGAGCTGCCGATGCGCGTCATCGAGAGTTCAGGCGACCGTCGCGTCGAGGCGTATCGCCGCCCTCTTGGCGTCGTCGGCGCCATCATTCCGTGGAACTACCCGCTGCTGATCCTTAGCTTCA
>NZ_JAFATE010000233.1 GCF_019244115.1 Bradyrhizobium sp. | reverse complement strand
CCTCGTGGTGCGGCACATCCTGCCCAATGCGCTCGGCCCCGTGATCGTTGCCGGCACGATTGATGTCGCGGCTGCGATCATTGCGGAATCGACGCTGTCGTTTTTGGGGCTCGGCTTCCCGCCGGACATTCCGACCTGGGGCCGCCTTCTGTTTGACGCCAAGGACTATCTCGACATCGCGCCGCACTGGGCGCTGTTCGCGGGCGGCGCGATCTTCCTGACTGTGATCACCATCAATTTCATCGGCGACGGTCTGCGCGACGCGCTCGATCCGCGAAAGGTGATGTGATGGACGCGCGCGTGATGCCGAGCGAGCCGCTGCTCGAAATCAAGGACCTGAAGACTCATTTCCGCAGCGACGAGGGCATGGTGCATGCGGTCGACGGCGTCGACCTCTCCATCGCGCGCGGCGAGACCCTGTGCGTGGTCGGCGAATCCGGCTCCGGCAAGACGGTCACCGCGCTCTCGGTGCTGAAACTGATCCCGATGCCGCCGGGGCGGATCGTCGGCGGAAAGATTTTGTGGCAGGGCAGGGATCTCGTCCCGCTCGACGCCGCCGGCATGAACCGCGTCCGCGCCAAGGAAATCGCCATCGTCTTCCAGGAGCCGATGACCTCGCTCAACCCGGTCTACACGGTCGGCGACCAGCTCGCCGAGGTGATCCAGCTGCATCAGGGCGGCAGCCGCCGCGCGGCGCTGGCGCGCGCCGTCGAGATGCTGTCGCTGGTCAACATCCCGAGCCCGCAGCGCCGCGTCCACGATTATCCGCATCACTTCTCCGGCGGCATGCGGCAGCGGGTGATGATCGCGATGGCGCTGTCCTGCAATCCGAAACTGTTGATCGCCGACGAGCCGACCACCGCGCTCGACGTCACCATCCAGGCGCAGATCCTCGATTTGCTGCAGGAGATGAAATCGCGCCTGGGCATGTCGATCATGCTGATCACCCACGCCATGGGCGTTGTCGCCGAGGTCGCGCAGCGCGTGGTCGTGATGTATGCCGGCAAGGTCGTTGAGGAAGCGCCGGTCGACCGCCTGTTCGGCAATCCCGCGCATCCCTATACGCAAGGCCTGATCCGCTCGATCCCACGCATCGACCTCGCCGCCGAGCGCAAGCAAAGACTGGAGACCATCGCAGGCACCGTGCCAAAACTGATCGATCCGCCGGTCGGCTGTCGTTTTGCTCCCCGATGTCGCCTCGCGATCGACGAGTGCACGCGCGCCCAGCCGCCGCTGCGCGAGATCGAGGTAGGCCACAAGGTCGCCTGCATCCGCGCCGGAGAGGCCGCATGAGAGAGCCGCTGCTCAAGGTTGAAAGCCTCACCAAGGCGTTCCCGATCCGCTCCGGCCTGCTCAAGCGGCAGACCGGCGCCGTGCAGGCGGTCAACGGCGTCGACTTCCACATCGACGCCAGCGAGACGCTCGGCCTGGTCGGCGAGTCCGGCTGCGGCAAATCGACCACCGGCCGCTGCGTGCTGCGGCTGATCGAGCCGACCTCGGGCGACATCATCTTTGAAGGCAAGAACGTGCGCGCGCTTGACGGCGGGGCGCTGCGCGCACTGCGCCGTGATATCCAGATCATCTTCCAGGACCCTTATGCGTCGCTGAACCCGCGCATGAGCGTCGGCGCCATCATCGGCGAGGCGCTGGTCATCCACAAGCTGGCGAAGACGGGCCGCGAGTTCGACGACCGTGTCGTGAGCCTGCTCGAAACCGTCGGGCTGAAGGCGGATCACCGCACCCGCTTTCCGCACGAGTTTTCTGGCGGCCAGCGCCAGCGCATCGGCATTGCGCGCGCGCTCGCGGTCGAGCCGAAACTGATTATCTGCGACGAGCCGGTTTCCGCGCTCGACGTCTCGATCCAGGCCCAGGTCATCAACCTCTTGGAGGATCTGCAGCAGAAATTCGGCCTCGCCTATCTGTTCGTCGCCCACGATCTTTCGGTGGTCGAGCACATCAGCCGGCGCGTCGCCGTGATGTATCTCGGCCGCATCGTCGAGATGGCCGAAAGCCGGGCGCTTTATGCCTCGCCAAAGCATCCCTATACCGAGGCGCTGCTGTCGGCCGTGCCGATCCCCGATCCGAAGGTGAAGCGCCAGCGCATCCGCCTGTCTGGCGAAGTGCCGAGCCCGGCCAACCCTCCCTCCGGCTGCCATTTCCATGCGCGCTGTCCGATCGCAAAACCGCTCTGCAGCAAGGAAGTCCCGAAGCTGAAGCAGAGCGCCGACGGGCATTGGGTCGCCTGCCACCTGCGCTGAGACGCCGCAGGCGTCGGCTGCAAATCCGCCGAACTCGTTGACTCTCCCGGAGGGTGAGCGCCGCTCGCGGCGGCATTTTCGTGATTGAACCATCATCCCGGCCGCGACTTATCCTCCAGCCTCATTGCCGCAGCCCATCGCGCATGGACTGCGCTTGCGT
>NZ_JAFATE010000227.1 GCF_019244115.1 Bradyrhizobium sp. | reverse complement strand
CAGCGGCGTGCCGAAATACCGCGATGGGCTTCGGTCGCCATAGTCGTTCGAGAGC
Organism: Bradyrhizobium sp.; assembly: GCF_019244115.1. Lineage (GTDB taxonomy): Bacteria > Pseudomonadota > Alphaproteobacteria > Rhizobiales > Xanthobacteraceae > Bradyrhizobium. Next base: position 54,312 of record NZ_JAFATE010000227.1, on the reverse strand, counting down.
GTGAAGGCGAGATTGTCGGCGGCCTGCACCCGCACGGCTGCGGAGACCGCCAGGTTCGATGTCTTGTCGCGGTCGACCCAGCCGTCCGACATATTGCCGGTGGCGTTGATGCGATAGGACACGCTCGGATTGATCGTCCCACCGCTGTCGACCGCAAGGCGCCGGGTCATGTTGCTGTCGAACGACAGCTCGGCATCGTTGTAGGGCGTCGTGGCCGGCTTCTTGGGGATCACGTTGATGATGCCGCCGATCGCGCCCTCACCATAGAGCACCGACGCCGGTCCGCGCATGACCTCGATCCGCTCCGCCGACCAGGTATCGAATGGAAACGTCACGGTTCCGGCGCCGACATAGAGGCGCGTGCCGTCATAGAGCGTCATCACCGAATTGCTTCCGGTGAAGCCGCGGGTGCCGAACGAGAGGCCGCCATTGCCAGGGGCAGGGCTTGCGATAAGGCCGGCTGCGTTCTGGGTGATCGCATCCGTCACATTGTGCTGACCGCGTTCGGCGATGGTCTGCGACGAGATCGTCTCGACGCTGGCGGGAGTCTGGAGCGGGGTGAGGCCAAGACGGCTGCCGCTCGCGTTCTGGCTGTTCAGATTGAGTGTTGAAGGCGAAATGCCAATGGCTTCGATTGTCGGCAGCTTATCGCGAGCTGCAGCTGGATCTGGTTGTGGCTGCGCCGGAGTCGAACGGTCGTCGACGAGACGCTTGGGCTTTTTGGGCGCGCTGACAGTGAGCGTGGGCAAGACATGGGGCTGATCGGGTTGCTGCGCCCTGGCAGGGCAAGTTCCGAGCAGCATGCTGGGAAGAAGGTAGCTGAAAGCCAGCAGGCCGCCGCGCGGCCGCCTTGCGACAGAAACAGTGGAGAACACGAGTGGACCTCGGTATGACGTCAGTGGCACGTCACAGCGAACGAGGTCCCACTTGGGCGCGCTCAGGGCAGTCCCAGTGAAAACAATGTCTGTACTCCCCGACCGACATTTTCGCGTGTGACCACGGCTGACGGCAGGTCTCCTGGCTCGCGGGTCCGCACCCTTCGTCGCCTTCCCAGGACCGAGATTCCCAGTGGCCTATGACGAAAGACTAGCCGCTTACAGTTGCGGGGGCAGCTGCGGCATGAGGGAAGATCCCCGCACCGCATTCCCTTTTGATCCCCGTGAAGGGAACCGTCGAGCATCATTTAGGAGGTCATGCGAGTTCAAGTCAATCCCGTCACGGCCGACAGGCGGGATTTCGAAAGACTGTGTCATCGGCGCTCGCCGCGACGATGGGCTTAGCCACCCAGTCCGGGCACCAACTCGCCCCCGGTCTCGACCCTGAGGGTCGAGCCCGAAAAATCGTCGCCGATCGGCTGACATCGCCCGCCGAGGTGTTTTGCGAGGAACGCCTCGGTCACCGCGGTGAACGCCATGCGGTTTTCCGGCCGGACGAAACCGTGGCCTTCATCGGCGAAGGTCACATAGGTGACCGGCACGCCCCGCTGCTTGAGCGCGGCTACCATCTGTTCGGATTCTGCCGGCACCACGCGGACGTCGCGCATTCCCTGCGCGATCAGGATCGGTCGGATGGCGCGGTCGATATGGGTGAGCGGCGAGCGCTCGATCAGGAAGGCGCGCCCTTGTTCGGTGCCGGGATCGCCTAGCCGCTGCTTCCACACGCTGAACCACGGTCCCCAATAGGGCGGAATGGTCGCCATGAAGGTGATGAGGTTGGAAATGCCGAACACATCGACGATGCAGGCGAAGATGTCGGGCGTCTTGGTCGCCGCCACCAGCGCCGAATAGCCGCCATAGCTCGCGCCGTAGAAGCCGATGCGCCTGGGATCGGCGATGTCCCGTCGGATCGCCCAATCCACCGCATCGATCAGGTCGTCATGCATGCGGCCGCCCCACTCCCGATCGGCCTTGGCGATGAAGGCTTTGCCAAAGCCGGTCGAGCCGCGGTAGTTGACGCTGAGCACCGCATAGCCGCGGTTCGCCAGCCACTGATGCAGGGAATTGAAACCCCAGACGTCGCGTGCGTAAGGGCCGCCATGGATCGCCAGCACCAGTGGCGGCTTGCTGCCATTGTCCTGCGCCGGCTGCGTCAGATAGCCGTTGAGCTTTAAGCCATCGCGGGCGGGAATCGTGACCGGCTGCAGCCTCCGCAGCGCGACGTCGGCCAGCGCGTTGCGCTGTGTGAACAGCTTTCGCACCTCGCGGGTTTTGCGGTCGAGCAGCGCGAACTCTCCGCTCTCGGCGTCGCGCTCGTAGAACACGCTGGCTGTGCGGCGATCAAAGCTGTCGCTGATGATGCCGACGTCGCCGGGACCATAGCCGGCGAGATCGGCAAGGTCCTGCCGCGCCCCGTCATCGAGTGCGATCCAGTGCACGCGGTCCCTGATCGACTTCGCCGCGAATGGCCGGCGGGTCTCGTCATCCATCGCGACCTGCACGACGTCGGCCTCGTCGTCGGCCGCGAGCAGCGTCGCCTTGCGGCTCGTCATGTCGATCGCATACAGCGCGGCTTTGTCGCGGCCGCGCGAATCGATCATGTAAAGCGTGTTGCCGTCGGCGCTGAAGTCGATGAACCTGGTGAGATCGACGTCGCCGATCGGAACGTCGAGGAACGGCTTCCAGCTCCCGTCCGCCTGCCGCTCGGACACTTCCGCCGTCCCGGCCGGATTCAGGCGCAAACCGAGCCGCAACTGGAACGCGCTGTCGGTGACGTAGTCCGCGAAATCGGGATTCTCGAACGCCAGCTCGCTTGCGCCGCTCGACACCTTGATGCGGAACAGATCGAAGTAGCGCTTGTCGCGCTGGTTATGTCGAAGCAAAACCTCGTCGGGGAATTTTCGATCGACTTCCTGAAGATAGCACTTGACACCGCCGTCCGGCGACAGCGGCACTACCGCATTGGTGCCGATGTCGACGCTGAACGCGCGATAATTCTCGTCGCCGTCGTGATCCCTGAAATAGATCAGATGGCGATTGGTATGGGCCCAGCGAAAATAGCTACCGATGCTTCGCCCGGTGACCCGCGTTACCGGCCGCGCCGCCTTGGGATCAGCAATCGGGGCGACCCACAGATTGTTGACGCGGTCGATCGGCGCGAGCCAGGCGAGGTTCTCGCCATCGGGACTGACACGGACATTGATGTAGTCAGGCTCGTCAAAAAACACTTTCCGCGCGACCAGATCGGCCGGGCGTTCATCGGCGCCGGCTCGCGGAAGGCCGGTGAAGGGCAGCGTCGCCGTCCAGGCCGCGCGCCGCAGGAAAACACGACGACTCACAGGCTCGAGCCACATGGCAAGCCTCCATTCGCATTGCAGCGACTTCCAGGAATCCCGCGCTCGCTTGTCCGCTACAGTATGTAACAGTGCCGAAATATACCGGCGATGTCAACGTGCCGCATCGACCGCGGTCGTTCGAATTTCGATCACACCGGCACGCCTCCGTTCGAATTTCAAACGCGACCGGTCGCCGTCGCGCTCGGGAAATCCAGTCTTCGCAATCGCTTAACGCGCCAGCCGCCGCTGGCACACGACGTGCGTAGGCAAAGTTCGCGTCTCCCGCGCCACGCGGCGGGGAGGAGAACAACGACCATCGGAGGGAATGTATGAGCGAGCACAAGACCAACGGCGCGGGCAGGCATGAAAGCCTGGACGCGGTGGTGATCGGCACCGGCGTGGCCGGCCTTTATCAGCTTTACAAGCTGCGCGACGAGCTGGGACTCAAGGTCAAGGCTTTTGACGCGGCTTCGGGTGTCGGCGGCACCTGGTACTGGAATCGCTATCCCGGCGCGCGCTTCGATTCGGAAGCCTATATCTACCAGTATCTGTTCTCCGAAAAGCTCTACAAGGGCTGGAGCTGGAGCGAGCGTTTTCCCGGCCAGCCCGAGATCGAACGCTGGCTCAACTACGTCGCCGACGAGCTCGGCCTGCGCAAGGACATCCGCTTCTCGACCACGATCACGAGTGCCGTCTACAACGAGGCGACCCAGCGCTGGACCATCACGACCGACAAGGGCGAGGTGGTCGACGCGCAGTTCCTGATCACATGCTGCGGCATGCTGTCGGCGCCGCTGAGCTCGATCTTCCCCGGACAGGAGAGTTTTAAGGGCACCCTGGTCCACACCAGCCGCTGGCCGAAAGGCGATCTCGACCTGGCGGGCAAGCGCATCGGCGTCGTCGGCAATGGCGCGACAGGCATCCAGGTGATCCAGACCATCGCCAGTGAGGTCGGCAGCCTGAAAGTGTTCGTGCGCACGCCGCAATACATCATCCCGATGAAGAATCCGAAATACGGGCCGAAGGAGGTCGAGGCCTACAAGGCGCGCTTCCAGGAGTTCCAAAAGACCCTGCCGCACAGCTTCACCGGTTTCGAGTACGACTTCACCAATGGCAATTGGAAGGACCTGACGGCGGCCGAACGTCACGCGGTGCTCGAACGTATCTGGGATGAAGGTTCGCTCAGGCTGTGGCTCGCCTCGTTCGTCGAGATGTTCTTTGACCAGGACGTCAGCGAGGAGATTTCCGAGTTCGTCCGCAAGAAGATGCGCGCGCGACTGAAGGACCCGAAACTCTGCGAAACGCTGATTCCGACCGACTACGGCTTTGGCACGCACCGCGTCCCGCTCGAGAGCAACTATCTGGAAGCCTATCACCAGCCGAATGTCGAACTGGTCAGCGTCAAGGACAATCCGATCGACCGGATCACGCCCGACGGCCTCAAGCTGGCCAACGGCACCGAATACGGCTTCGACGTGATCATCCTGGCGACCGGGTTTGACGCCGGTACCGGCGCGCTCACCCGCATCGACATTCGCGGCCGCGACGGGCGCTCGCTGAAGGACGATTGGAGCCGCGACATCCGCACCACCATGGGCCTGCAGGTCCACGGCTATCCGAACCTGTTCACCACCGGCGCGCCCTTGGCGCCGTCGACGGCGCTCTGCAACATGACCACCTGCCTGCAGCAGCAGGTCGAGTGGATCAGCGATTGCATCAGCTATCTGCGCAAGAACCGGCTCAGCGTCATCGAGCCGACCAGGGAGGTCGAGGACGCCTGGGTCGCCCATCACGACGAGGTCGCGAACACGACTCTCGTGACCAAAACGCACTCCTGGTACATGGGCTCCAACGTCAAGGGCAAGCCGCGCCGCCTGTTGTCCTACATCGGCGGCGTCGGGACCTATCGCCGGAAGTGCGATGAGGTTGCCGCCGCGGGCTATCAGGGTTTTGCCAAGCAATAGGCAGCATGACGCGGCCGCGCGCGCTGGCGCTCGGCCGCTCTCATCATCAAACAAATTGGAGGAACACAATGAGCAAGGTATTTTCGATCGATGCAGACGCCGTCCTCAACGAAACGGTCACAACGGGGCAGGGTGTGCCCGGTGTGGTGGCGATGGTGACGGACCGCAACGGCAACATCTACGAAGGCGCCGCGGGCAAGCGCCGAAGCGACCAGCCGGCCGCGATGACGACCGACACCAGTTTTGCGATCTTCTCGACCACCAAGGCGATCACCGGCACGGCCGCACTGCAGCTCGTCGAGGAGGGCAAGCTCGACCTCAATGCGCCGGCAAAGAACTATGCCCCCGACATCGGCAAGCTGCAGGTGATCGAGGGTTTTGACGCCAAGGGGCAGCCGATGCTGCGCGCGCCGAAACGCGACGTGACCACGCGCATGCTTCTGCTGCACACCGGCGGCTTCGGTTACGACTTCTTCAGCGAGACCTATCTGCGGCTGGCGAACGAGCATGGCCAGCCGAGCGTGATCACCTCGTCAAAGGCGTCGATCATGACGCCATTGTTGTTCGATCCGGGCTCTAAATGGGAGTACGGCACCAATATCGACTGGGTCGGCCAGGTGGTCGAGGGCATCACCGGCAAGCGCCTCGGCGAGGTGTTTGCCGAGCGCATCTTCGCGCCGCTCGGGATGGAAAGCACCACATTCGAGATCGACGACAAGGTCCGCAGCAAGCTCGCCGGCATGCATGCCCGCAACGCCGACGGCACGCTCACGCCGATGGATTTCGAACTGCCCGCCAAGCCCGAGGTCCATATGGGCGGCCACGGGCTCTACTCAACGGTCGGCGACTACATGCGCTTCATCCGGATGTGGCTGAACGACGGCACCGGCCCGCATGGCCGGGTGCTGAGGCCGGAAACCGTGCAGATGGCGGAGAAGAACCATCTGGGTGACCTGAAGGTGACCGCGCTGCCAGGCGTGATCAAACAGCTCTCGAACGATGCCGAGTTCTTCCCGGGCCAGTCGAAATCGTGGGCCTTCACCTTCATGGTCAATGACGAGACCGCGCCGACCGGACGCCCCGCGGGCGCGCTCGGCTGGGCGGGGCTTGCCAACCTGTTCTACTGGATCGACCGCCAGAACGGCTTTGGCGGCTACTGGGCAACGCAGATCCTCCCCTTCGGCGATGCAGCCTCGTTCACCGGCTACATGCGTTTTGAGACCGCGTTCTACGAGAGCCTCAGGCAACGCAAGGCGGCGTGATCAGATCAGAAGACTGCGCTCCTCTCCCCGCAAGCGGTCCGCAAGCGGGGAGAGGTAATCGCGTCCGCAGTCAGGTCCGGCGCGCCGGATCATACCAGTGGTTGGTTGCACCGTTCGGTCGGAGGCTTCAAGATCGCGAATAAAATTCCGGTTCTCACAGAAATGGAACCGCTCGGCGCCTCAAAGGAGGACAAGGGAGGGATCGTGTCGGGTCAGACGCCAGAGGACGCCTTTGCGCATCCGGGCATCGAGCGCGATGTCTTGACGAGCTGGGAAGACTTCATGTCGGGCAACGGCAGTCGCGGGCAGATCGTGCGCGCTGCGATCAACCAATCATGGCGGCGATGCCGGCAATCGGACGTCGACTATCGCCTCGACCAGGCCCCGACGCCGATGAACGAGGACAGGTTGCAGCGCCTGCTCGACAAGCGTAGCCGCCTCGCCCAGGCCGGCGCCTCGACCATGGCGCTGGCCCGCGACTACATGCGAGAGACCGGCACCGTGATGGTGCTGACCGACATCGACGGCATCGTGCTGCGCCTGGAAGGCGACACCACGGTGGCGCTGCGCGACGCGGTCGAGAAGACGCATCTTCTGCCCGGCAGCACCTGGAGCGAGGGGATCTGCGGCACCAACGCGATCGGCACCGCGCTGCAGACCGGGCAGTCCATCCAGGTGCATGCGACCGAGCATTTCTGTGCCGGCATCCAGCGCTGGACCTGCTCGGCCGCAGTGATCCGCGATCCGATCGATGGCGCGATCATGGGCGCGATCGATATTTCGGGATTGTCGGTCTCCTACGCCCGGCAGGCGCTGGCGCTCGCGGTCTCGGCCGCCGCGCGCATCGAGGCGCACCTGTTCCAGCTCGAACTCGACGCCCGCTACCGCTTTCTCGACCGCTGTCTCTGGATACTGCCGGCGTCCGACCGCCACCATACCGTGCTGTTCGACTCGGCCGGGCGGGCGTTCAAGGCCAACGGCGAGATGTCGCAGATCATGCGCGATCTCGGAGCCCCGCAGGGGCAGTCGGCGTTTCCGCAGCTTGGGGGTAACGATCGGCGTCCGAGCAACGCGCGCCCACCCTGGATCAGGGCGGAATGGCTGCGGCCGGTAGTGCACCAGGGCGAATATCTGGGGACCGTCATGGTCGCGCCGAAGTCCGCGGCCTCGCGCAGGCTCGCGCCCGCCCGCGGCGACATCAATGCCTTCGCCAATATCATCCACCGCAGCGCCAAAATGGCAGGCGCAGTCGAAACCTGCCGCCGCGTCGCCACGACGTCGGCGCCGGTGTTGCTGCTCGGCGAGACCGGCGTCGGCAAGGAGATTTTTGCGCAAGGCGTTCACGCGGCATCGCCGCGGTGCGACCGCCCGTTCGTGGTGGTCAATTGCGGCTGCGCCTCGCGCGAGCTGCTGGCGAGCGAATTGTTCGGCTATGTCGACGGCGCCTTCACCGGCGCGCGACGCGGCGGTGCGGCCGGCAAGATCGAAGCGGCTTCCGGCGGCACGCTGTTCCTCGACGAGATCGGCGAATTGCCGCTCGACCTCCAGCCCATGTTGTTGCGCGTCCTGGAAAGCGGCGAGATCAGCCGCATCGGCGAGACCACGGTGCGCAAAGTGGATTTCCGCCTGATCGCCGCGACCAATCGCGACCTGCGCGCCGAGGTCGACGCTCAGCGCTTCCGCAAGGACCTGTTCTATCGGCTGGCCGTGGTCCCCGTGGTGATCCCGCCCCTGCGCGAGCGGTCGGAGGACGTTCCTGACCTGGTCGATCACTTCGTGACGCAGGCGCGGCTGCGCTATGGTCTCGGCGATCGCCGCTTTGCGGCCGAGACGCTGGCGTTGCTGGCGCGCCATGATTGGCCCGGCAATGTGCGCGAGTTGCGCAACCTGGTCGAGAGCCTGATGCTGACCAGTGGCGGCGAGGAGATCACGCCGTCCGACCTGCCCAATATGGTGCGGCCGATGAAGCTCAGTTGCGAGAGCGAGCCAGGGCTGTCGCTCGCCGAGGCCTCCGAGCGCGATCTGATCGCGCGCACGCTAAAATCCTCAGGCGGCAATGTGACCGCGACCGCCGCCGCGCTCGGCCTCGCCAAGAGCACCGTCTACGCAAAGCTGCGCCGCTATCGCATCCGCCCAAATTTGAGCTCGGCGGATCAGTCCGGCCGAAGCGAGGAGTTCTGAAACTCACAACAGGAAAGCGAGCGCCGCCTCACAGCGATCTTCGACCTTGAGGGTGAGGAGATCGTCGGCGCGTGTCCGCCCGAGATTGACGGCGGCGATCGGCATGCCGCGTTGCGCCGCCATCTGTGCGAAGCGAAAGCCGGAATAGACCATCAGCGAGGAGCCGACGATCAGCATGCCGTCGGACTGTTCCAGGTGGTCTTGCGCGCTCGCGACGACGTCGCGCGCAACATTTGCGCCGAAGAACACGACGTCGGGTTTCATGATCCCGCCGCAGGTCCGGCATGGCGGCACGATGAAGGACGCGAAATCGGCGGCGTCCAGATCGGCATCGCCGTCCGGCGCGTCGGCGGCGTCGACCGCGAGCCAGTCGGCGTTCACGGACTCCAGGTCGTGCTGAAAAGCCTCGCGCTGTGACTTCACACCGCACCCCATGCAGCGGACCTGATCCAGGCGTCCGTGCAGGTCGATGACCTGCCGGTGGCCGGCCTTCTGATGCAGGCGGTCGACATTCTGGGTGAGGAGCAGCTCGCAGCGGCCGTTCGCCTCGAGCCGCGCCAGCGCATGATGCGTATCATTGGGCAGGGCCTGGCCGAACCGCCGCCATCCGATCAGGCTGCGCGCCCAATAGCGCTTTCGGGTTGCCTCATCGCCCATGAAGGCCTGGTGCGTAACGGGCGGGGTGCGCTTCCAGTTGCCATCGTTGTCGCGATAGTCGGGGATGCCGGAGTTCGTGCTGCAGCCCGCGCCGGTCAAGACGAAAAGTCGTTTGTGGCGGTCAACGAAATCTTCGAGCGCGCGAGGGTCCATGGCCGCGCACATCTAGTGCGAAGGGCGCCTCATTGCCAGAGGGCAATGCCGATCAGCCGCCACCACGACCGGGGCTTCGACCGCCCGTTGGTCTCGCTCGCCGGCCAGGCGCGCATGGCGCGCCGGCCGACGTCGATTGCGACATGCTGGGGGCGGCGGAACGTCGGGTCAATGCGCCATCAACAGGGGCAGGTCCGCATTCTGCATGACGTGTCTCGTGGCGCCGCCGAAAATCATTTGCCGCAGCCTGTTCCTTGTGAAGGCCCCCTTGACGAGCAGATCGCAGCCTTGCGCGCTGGCCGCGGCGAGGATCGCTTCACCGGTGCTGCGGCCGTCCAGCTCGATGGTCATGGGTTCGGCGGCGATGCCGTTATAGCGCAATTGCTTGCGCACCTGATCGGCGGATGGACCCGGGACGTCCTGCCCGCCGACCACGGCCAGGACCGTCACGCGACCGGCCAGCCGCAGCAACGGCATCGCCAGCGCGTTGGTGCGGGCCTGCTCGGTGCTGCCGTTCCAATGAATCATGATGTTGGTCGCGATCTGTCTCGGCGCGACCGGCGGCGCCAGCAGGACGGGCCTGCCGCTTTCGAACAGTCCCGACTCGATCGCACGCTGATACGGCGCGGCCGTATCAGCGTCCGGCCTGCTCATCACGATCACATCGAAGGTGCGGCCATGATCGCCGACAAGGTCTTCACCCGGCGCCACCTCGGCAAACCAGCCGAACCAGGGCCGGTCCGCGGTCGTTCTGCCGGCGGCAATACCGCGCTCCCGCATGAAAGTCTCGAACAGCCTGCGCGCCTCCGCCGTTTCTTCGTCGCGCCGGGCCCGGTAGGTCTCGATGGAAAAGGTGCTGGCGAACTCCGCCGCGACGAACTCGGGAACGCCGAACCACAGTGGAACACCCTCGATATAGGCGCCGGTGCGCTGCGCGAGCAGCACTGCCGTCTCCAGCGTGGATGTCATGCTCCGGACATTCTGGGTCGGCACCAGGATCGTCTTCATCAACGTCTCCGCCTCAGCGCATGAACCATGGTCCATCGGACCGAAGCCGCGCGTCGACAGGCTAGACCTTGAAGGCAGGAGCGCCAAGATATTTGATGTCCCGGCCCGGCGGAGCAGACTGCGCAAGCCGGGAAAACTGCCTTTGCGGCGTGCGCAAGCGGCCGAAGCTCGGAAACCTCACGGCAGTGCCTGGCCACAAGCTCAGCCACGGATGAAATCAGGCAGCGGCACGGCACCTCCGCATTCGATTTCAGGACAAGAAACGGAGTTTGCGCCGCGCGGATCAAACGTAATCCGCTGCGCAGATCACTGATCGACATCGGTGATCGCATATCAGTCGATCAAGGAGCTTTTCTATGAGCAAAGCAGAAGATAACAAGGCAGTTGTCGGCCGCTGGTTCACTGATTTCTGGGGCAAGACCGTCAACCTCGCCGTCGTCGACGAAATCGCCGCCCCCGATATGCTGCTGAAATACTCGCTGCACGAGCCTCGCCGCGGCCGTGATGACATCAAGGCGTTCATGACCGACTTCCGCGCTGCGTTCCCCGATCTCAACTTCTGGGGCACGGCGGACCTGATCGCTGAAGGCGACTATGTCGTCGGTCAATGGGAAGGCGGCGGCACGCACACTGGGCCGGCGTTCGATGATTTCCTGATGGGTAGCCTCCCGGCGGCAACCGGCCGCAAGATGCACTTCACCGGGACAACCGTCTTGAAAGTCGTGAACGGCAAGATCGTCGAGGAAGTCGGACTTGACGACGGCCTCACCGCGTTGACTCAACTGGGCCTGATCAAGAAGGCTGCATGATCAAAGCGCCTCCGGGAACCGGAAGCGGTCAAATGAGGCCCGCGCACACCGCGGGCCTCATTCGCATTTGGCCACCCCGGGCCCTCCGACAATGTTGAATTACGAACCGCCAGCCTCGCCCGATTTGACGGCAAGGTCCGCGGAAAACGGGTGGCATGAAAAGCTCCGTCATGAAATCTCTTTGGCCTATGAGCGCAAAACCTGCCGGCATCCTGATGCAAGGATCCGTGCCCGTGGCGGAAGACCCGCGATGGGCTCGCGTCCTTGCGCGCGACAAGGCAGCCGACGGACAGTTCTGGTACTCGGTTTCCACGACGGGCGTCTATTGCCGGCCGTCATGCCCATCGCGCAGCGCCCATCCCAAAAACGTCCAGCTGCACGACAGCCTTGAGAGCGCCAAGGCGACCGGCTTCCGGCCGTGCAGGCGCTGCAAGCCGGACGGACCATCGACCGAGACTGAGAAGGCGAAGCTGATCGCCGGGGCCTGCCGCCTTATTGAAGGAAGCGAAGAGGAGCCGTCTCTTGAGGAGCAGGCGCGAGCATTCGGCCTGAGCCCCAGCTACTTTCATCGCCTATTCAAGGCGGCAACCGGACTTACGCCGAAAGGCTATGCTGCCGCCCATCGCGCCAAAAAGGTTCGGGAGGGTCTGGCCGCCGGAAGCTCGGTGACCGAGGCAATTTATGACGCGGGCTTCAATTCAAGTGGACGCTTTTACGCGAAGTCGACCGGCATGCTCGGTATGACGCCGTCACGATACCGTGCCGGAGGCCGCGACGAGGAAATCAGGTTTGCGGTTGGCCAGACGTGCCTCGGTGCCATTATCGTCGCGTCGAGCGCGAAAGGTGTCGCTGCAATCTTGCTGGGCAATGACGCGGATGAACTCGTTCGTGATCTCCAAGACCGCTTTCCGCGAGCACGGCTGACTGGCGCTGACCCCGATTACGAAGCGGTGATCGCGCGTGTCGTCGGTTTTGTGGAGGCGCCGGAACTTGGGCTGGATCTTCCCCTTGATGTGCGTTGCACCGCATTCCAGCAGCGCGTCTGGCAGGCCCTTCAGGAAATCCCGCTCGGCGCAACGGTATCCTACGCCGAGATCGCGTATCGGATCGGCGCATCGAGAGCCGTTCGCGCGGTCGCTGGTGCTTGTGCGGCAAATAATCTTGCCGTCGCCATTCCCTGCCATCGCGTCGTGCGCAATGACGGGGCAATCTCGGGATACGCCTGGGGCGTGGAGCGCAAACGCACGCTCCTCGAACGAGAAACCGCCGCCTCCAAGCCTACGTGAACTCGTCACAGCGGCGGGATTGCTCATGTCTCGGTCCCCCAGATATGGGCGCAACCCAAACGCACTTCGCTCGCGCGAAAGGTCGAGGGAATCGCAAATCGCCCCGCAGTCGGACTTCAGTAATCCCGGTAGTGCCGCCGAGGCTGCTGCACATCCTGTTGCTGGACACCCTGCTGCCGCTCGAACAGGAGGCGCCGGTTGTACACGCAATGCAGGATCCACCGCCCCGATGCCGACGCCAGGCATTGGGCTCGGGTCTCATAGGAGCAATCACCGGAGTAGCCGAGCTCCCCACCTTTGAGGCACCAGGGGTAATCATATGAGGCGGGAGAGGCGGAGCCGGCAATCGCGGCCGTCCCGGCCCCTATCAAGGCCAATATGGCTACAATCGTGCGCATGATCATGTTTCCTCTCGCAAGCCCTCCCGATCTCCGCATCGTTGAGTGGCTTGGTCAACGGCGGCAGGCCGGCATGAAGATAAGCACGACTGAACGGGCGTACGAGACAAGCCTTGAGCGTTTCGGACGAAATGCGCGAGTTGTTTGCCCCGGTGCGTGAGGTTCGCGCTTCGCGCGCAACTTGTCATCCCCGCGAAAGCGAGGAGCCAGCATCCAGAGCGCCGGAGTTCAAGCCGAGACGCCGCGGCGTACTGGATCGCCCGATCAAGCCGGGCGACGACAGCCGAAGGCGTTGCGCAAGCATTGCATCTTTCACACTTAGCACATCATCCACCCTGCCCCGGCGTGATGATCTCGATCTCGCTGCTGCTCAGCGGTCGCTCAGCCCACTCGCTCTTCGGCACCACGTCTCCCGTCAGCTTGGTAAGATGCCCTCGGCATCGTTGGACTCTTCTCTCCCATCGCGGAAAGGGAGGCCGCTGGAAGGCCGGGTGATTTGCCCGACGGGCAGTTTTTCAGAAATCCTGTCCAGCCCTCCGGGAAAAAATATTTCGCTTTACGTATTCCGCAAATCAGAAGTATGGTGTCCGCGTCCCGCTTCGACAGGAGGGGCGCTTCGCGATCGTCACGACACGCGAGGCGGGATGCGATGGACGCTTTGGCGACGCGCGCGATGGTCTCGCGCGGACGAACGGCGTCGATGCGGACGCAAAATCGCGTGGTCCTGGCCTCCCGACGCTGAGGTCAAGCTCGCATCGTGACGAACGATGCGGGTGATGGGAGCAAGAAAGCCCGGTTCCCAGGGAGAGCGCGAGATAAGCGTTAAAACCATCGCGCAGGGAATGCCGGGTGATCCCGGCCGAACCTGTGGTAACTGCCGCCAGCTTTTCTTATTGCTGGCGGGCCATGGGCGAGGCCGTCGCCCGGCATTCCCTGCGCCCTCTTGCAATTCAGAGGGCCGAAGACGCTGCATCACTCGGGCAGTTCGTGCCGCGAGAAGACGGCTTCATGTCCTTCCCATTCCTGGCTGACGAGGCCGAAATTCCGTGGGGTGCATTCGAACCGCATTTCGTCCTCGGTACCGCAGCCTTTGATTCGTCATGCCCGGCCTTGTGCCGGGCATCCACGTCTTTCTTGCCAGTATCAAAGACGTGGATGGCCGGGACATCTGCGCGAAGATGCGCTTCGCGCCTTAGCCCGGCCATGACGAAGTGGAAAGGCGGGTGCCAGTATCTATCGATATCACACGTCGACGTTGGCGCTGAGCGAATTGTCCTGGATGAATTCACGGCGCGGCTCGACCACGTCGCCCATCAGTTTTGTGAAGATGTCGTCGGCCTCGTCGACCTCCTTGATCTTCACCTGCAGCAGCGAGCGCGCCTCGGTGTCGAGCGTCGTCTCCCAGAGCTGTTCGGGGTTCATCTCGCCAAGGCCTTTGTAGCGCTGCAGCTCCTTGACGCCGTCGCGTCCGGCATGGGTGACGGCCTCGAACAGGTCGACCGGGCCATGGATCGGCGTCTCGGAGTTTTTCCGCCGCAGCATGCCCGGCCGCGCATAAGCCTCCTGCAGCCTTGCCGCGTAGTCGTCGAGCTTGCGGGCGTCGGCCGAGCCGAGCAGCGCATCGTCGATGGTCGCATGATCCTTGACGCCGCGCACGGTGCGCTCGAACGAAAAACCTTCGCCTTCGACGAACCGGCCGGTCCAGCCGCGCTCGACCTCGTCGGCGAGCGCGTCGAGCCGTCGCGCGATGTAGTCGGCGGCGGCCGCGGCCTTCTCGGGATCGCCAAAAATCTCCGAGCGCAGCACGCCGGCGATCGCGGCCTGCTCGACCACGGTGCGGTTGTAACGGCTGTGCAGGTTGCGCAGCACATGGCGGATGAGGCGGGCGTCCTCGACCAGCGAGAGCAGGTCGCGGCCGGCGCGGTCATCGCCCGAGGCCGGCTTGAAGATGCACTCGTCGAGCCCGGTCGCGATCAGATAGTCCTCCAGCGCCCGCTCGTCCTTCAGGTACTGCTCGGACCTGCCGCGCACGACCTTGTAGAGCGGCGGCTGGGCGATATAGAGATGCCCGTGATCGATGATCTCGCGCATCTGCCGGTAGAAGAAGGTCAGAAGCAGCGTGCGGATGTGGGCGCCGTCGACGTCGGCATCGGTCATCACGATGATCTTGTGATAGCGCAGCTTGTCGATCGAGAAATCGTCGGAGATGCCGGTGCCGAGCGCGGTGATCAGCGTGCCGATCTGCTCGCTCGACAGCATCTTGTCGGGCCGTACCCGCTCGACATTGAGGATTTTTCCGCGCAGCGGCAGCACCGCCTGGAACTCGCGGTTGCGGCCCTGCTTGGCGCTGCCGCCTGCCGAATCGCCCTCGACGATGAACAGCTCCGACTTGGCCGGGTCCTTCTCCTGGCAGTCGGCGAGTTTTCCTGGCAGCGAGGAGACGGAGAGCGGATTCTTGCGGGTCAGCTCGCGCGCCTTTCGCGCAGCTTCGCGGGCCGCGGCGGCCTGGATCACCTTGCCGACGATCACCTTGGCCTCGCTGGGATGCTCCTCGAACCAGGCGGCGAGCGCCTCGTTGATGACGTTCTCGACCACGGGGCGCACTTCCGAGGACACCAGCTTGTCCTTGGTCTGCGACGAAAATTTCGGGTCGGGCACCTTGACCGAGAGCACCGCCGTCAAACCCTCGCGGCAGTCGTCGCCGGTCAGCGCAATCTTTTCCTTCTTCGCATTGGCGTCGGCATAGCCGTTGACCTGGCGCGTCAGCGCGCCGCGAAAACCCGCCAGATGCGTGCCGCCGTCGCGCTGCGGGATGTTGTTGGTGAAGCACAGCACGTTCTCATGATAGCTGTCGTTCCACCACAGCGCCGCCTCGACGCCGATGCCGTTGGCCTCCGAGCGCACCATGATCGGGGCCGGCACCATCGCCTTCTTGTTGCGGTCGAGATATTTGACGAACTCCTCGACGCCGCCGACATAGTGCATCTCCTCGCGCTTTTCGACCGCGTGGCGATGGTCGGCGAGGATGATGTTGACGCCGGAATTGAGGAAGGCGAGCTCGCGCAGCCGGTGCTCCAGGGTCGCGAAATCATATTCGATGTTCTTGAAGGTCTCGGTGGCGGCCAGGAACGTCACCTCGGTGCCGCGCTTGCCCTTCGCTTCGCCGACCACGCGCAGCGGAGCTACCGCATCGCCATGCGCGAATTCGATGTAGTGCTCCTTGTCGTCGCGCCAGACCCGCAGCTGCAGCTTGCTCGACAGCGCGTTCACCACGGATACGCCGACGCCATGCAGGCCGCCGGACACCTTGTAGGAGTTCTGGTCGAACTTTCCGCCGGCGTGCAGCTGGGTCATGATGACCTCGGCCGCCGAGACGCCTTCGCCCTTGTGGATGTCCACGGGGATGCCGCGGCCGTCGTCGCGCACGGTGACGGAATTGTCCGGATTGAGGATCACCTCGACCGCGCTCGCATAGCCGGCGAGGGCCTCGTCGATCGCATTGTCGACGACCTCGTAGACCATATGGTGCAGGCCGGATCCGTCGTCGGTGTCGCCGATATACATGCCCGGCCGCTTGCGCACGGCATCGAGGCCCTTCAGCACCCGGATCGATTCCGCCCCATAGTCGCTCGCGCCGGACGGTTCGGTGTCGGCGATCGATTGCCGGGCAGGTTCTGTCATGTGTGGCCTTTGAAGATCGTCGATGTCGCTGGCGGCGCCGTCTTTCGCGCGCGAGAGGCTTATTTCTGCCATGAAAGAGGTCACGCGCCTAGCGCAAAGTATATATCCCTAACATGTTGAAGAATTATGATTTTTTGACGATTTTTCAAGGTGGGGAACAGCCGATTCGACGCCCTCCGACAAGGCCGATTCGAGCCTCCATTTCTCGCCCCGCAGATGTGCGGATCGGACTGCGACCTTGGCGCCTTTTCGCATCCCGGCGCCTGCAATGGCGCGCACCGGCAGACCTGCTAAAGGTAGCCGCGCGGTCGCGCCCGGCAGCGGCGCCGCGGCCCTGTTCGCTGACTTCTCGCGATGGATTGGTCGATATGTCGCCGCCTCAAGACCGCTATCGGCCCGATATCGATGGCCTCCGTGCCGTTGCCGTGCTGCTGGTGGTGGTTTTCCACGCCTTCCCGGACGCCATGCCCGGCGGCTTCATCGGGGTCGACATCTTCTTCGTGATCTCAGGGTTTCTGATCACCGGGATAGTCGCGCGCGAGCTGGCGGAAAAGCGCTTCAGCCTGCTGGGGTTCTACAACCGGCGAATCAGGCGGATTTTTCCCGCACTGCTCGTGGTGCTCGCAGCGGTCCTGACGCTGGGCTGGCTGTTCATGCTGCCGACGCCCTATGCGCGGCTGGGCTCGGACGTGTTCGCCAGCGCGGCGTTCGCGGCCAATGTCGCGCTGCTGCTGCACACAGGTTATTTCGATCTCGAATCGGTCAGGAAGCCGCTGCTGCATTTGTGGTCGCTCGGCATCGAGGAGCAGTTTTATCTGGTCTGGCCGCCGCTGCTGATGCTGGCCGCGCGGCTGCGGATCGGTCTTGTCACGGTCGCGGTCGCGCTCGGGCTCGGCTCCTTCGCGCTCAATGTCGCGCTGATCGGCACAAATCCTGTGGCGACCTTCTATCTCCCCTTCACCCGGGCCTGGGAGCTGTTGGCAGGGGCGACGCTCGTACTGGCCTGGGACCGGCTTCCGCAGACCGCGCGCGCGGCCGAATGGCGCGCGACCGGCGGAGCTGTGCTGATCGCCATCGCTGCCATGGTTCTGAACACGCAGCGTGCGTTTCCGGGCTGGTGGGCGGTGCTGCCGGTCACCGGTGCTGCGCTGCTGCTGTCGGCGCCGGCGGCCGCGGGTGTGCGCAAAATCCTGGCGAGCCGCCCGATGGTCTTCGTCGGTCTGATCAGCTACCCGCTTTACCTCTGGCACTGGCCGCTGCTGGTGTATTTCGCGCTCATCAAGTTCGCGCCGCTGACTCTGCTGGAGCGTGGCCTGATCATCGCATTGAGCATCGTGCTCGCCTTCGCCACCTACCGTCTCGTTGAAGTTCCCATTCGTTTCGGCCGCCCGAGCCGCGCCAGGATCGCGGCGCTGTGCTCGGCGATGGCCCTGATCGCAGTTACGGGCGCCGTCGTCGTGCAAGATGGCGGCTTCGCCTTTCGCCTGCCGCCGGAGATCCGCGCCATGGCGCAGGTTCCAACGCAGGTGACGAAATGGCGGGTCCGCACCTGCCTGTTGGATCTCAGCCAGGACACCAGCTTTGCTGCCGACTGTGTCGACCATGATCGGCGGCCGCTGCTCCTGGTCTGGGGCGACTCCACCGCGGGCGCACTGATGCCGGGCCTGCTGGAGGCGCAGCGGACCCGCAATTTCGCCATCGCGCAGCTGACGGCATCATCCTGCGTCCCGGCCTTGAACGCGGACATTCCCGGCGTGCCGAACTGCCGCGCCAACAATGACCGGGTGCTCGCGATCACGCGCCAGATCCGGCCGGATGTCGTGCTGTTGCACGGCACCTGGGAGAAATATCTCGACCACGTCGGCGAGACCGTGACGGCGCTGCGGCAGATCGGCGCGCGGGTCGTGGTGCTCGGCCCGGTGCCGCTATGGAAACGCGGCCTGCCCAATGAGGTGCTGCGCTATTACATGCTGCACCATCGTCTCATTCCGGAACGCTCCGACCGGGCGACCGCTCATGCCTCGTTTGACGCGACGATGCGCGAGGCACTCGTTCCGCTCGGGGCGCATTTCATTTCGGCCTCGGACGCGCTCTGCAATGCCGATGGCTGTCTCGCCCGCATCGGCGACAATGCCGATGACATCACCGCCAGCGATCAGGTTCACCTGACCGAGAAGGGCTCGGTGTTTCTGGTGCGATCGATCATCGATGACGTGCTCGACGGACAGTCGGCGGCGGTCACGCGGCATGATTGAAGGGCGATGACGACCAAATCGCCATCGCCCTTCAGGTTTATTGTTGGAGCATGATCTTTGCGGAAAACCGCTTCGCACTTTTCCGGATCATGCTGTGATGCGGCCGTTCTCGACGTTAAAGATTTCGCCGGAGGGGCCGATCTCGCCGAACGCTGCGGGATCGGCGCCGGTCATCCAGACCTGGGCGCCGAGCCGCGCCAGCTCGTCGAACAGCGCCTTGCGGCGAGCGGGATCGAGATGCGCGACCACCTCGTCGAGCAGCAGGAGCGGCACGATGCCGGTCATCTCCGCAACCAGCGTGGCATGAGCGAGCACGAGCCCGATCAAGAGCGCCTTCTGCTCGCCGGTCGAGGCGTCCCGCGCCGGCACGTTCTTTGGCGCATAGACCACGTCGATATCGGTGAGATGCGGTCCGTCGAGGGTGCGTCCCGCGGCGGCATCGCCCACGCGATTGTCCTTCAGGATGGCACGGTAGCGGTCTTCGACTGTCGTCGCCGGCTCGCCGAGCAGTGCATTCTCCATCCAGCCGTCGAGCGCGATCTCGGCGGACGGAAAGGCCGACGCCTGCCCGCGGGCGCGCAGCATCGCGGCAAGCCTTGTGGCCGTCTGACCGCGCGTGGCGGCGACGGCGACCGCGAGCTCCGCGGTCTCGCGCTCGATCGCGTCGCACCAATGGTCGTCGTAATTGCGCACTTCGAGCAGCCGGTTGCGCGAGCGCAGCGAGCGTTCCAGCGCCGAGACCCGGCTCGAATGCTCGGCATCGATCGCCAGCACCAGGCGATCGAAGAAGCGCCGCCGCTCGGACGCGGCGCCGGTGAACAGTCCATCCATCGCCGGCGTCAGCCACACGATGCGCAGATGGTCGCCGAACGCCGCGGCGGAGGCGACCGCCTCGCGGTCGATGCGGCAGCGCCGGCTTACCCCGCCATCGCCGCGCTCTGCGGCGATGCCGGTGCCGAGCGTCGACAGGCCGAGCGCGCCTTCGACCTCGGCGGAGACCGCCCAGGAGCCGTCACCCTGATTGTCGGCGACATCTTCCAGCGTGGCGCGGCGCAGGCCGCGGCCGGGCGACAGAAACGAGATCGCCTCCAGGCAATTGGTCTTGCCCGCGCCGTTGGGGCCGACCAGCACCACCATGTCGCCGCGCGGGCCCAGCGAGGCCGTGCGATAATTGCGGAAATGCGTCAGCGTCAGGCGTTGGATGCGGGAGGGCGTCATTTCAATTCGTCATTGCCGGGCTTGACCCGGCAATCCATCGTGCGCGATGAGTTACGATCACACCCGCATCGGCATCAGCACGTAGAGCGCGGTCTTGTTGTCGCGGTCCTGGATCAGGGTCGGCGAGCCCGGGTCGGCGAGCCGCAGCACGGCAACCTCGCCTTCGATCTGGGCGGCGATGTCGAGCAGATAGCGCGAGTTGAATCCGATATCGAGCGCATCGGCGGCGTATTCGACTTCAAGCTCTTCGGTCGCGCTGCCGGAGTCCGGATTGTTCACCGACAACACCAGCTTGCCGGGCGACAGTGCGAGCTTCACGGCACGGCCGCGTTCGCTGGAAATCGTCGAGACACGGTCGACGGCGGCGGCAAAGTCGGCCTTGTCCACGATCAGCTCCTTGTCGTTGTTCTGCGGGATCACGCGGCCATAATCGGGAAATGTGCCGTCGATCAGTTTCGAGGTCAGCACGACGTTGCCGATGGTGAGGCGGATCTTGCCCTGCGACAGCTCCAGGCGGATTTCCGCCTCGTTGTCCTCGATCAGGCGCTGCACCTCGCCGACCGTCTTGCGCGGCACGATCACGCCGGGCATGCCCTCCGCGCCCTTCGGCAGCGGCAGATCGACCTGGGCGAGACGGTGGCCGTCAGTCGCGACCGCGCGCAACGTCGCGGCCTTGGGGCTGCCGGCCGCATGCAGATAGATGCCGTTGAGATAGTAGCGGGTTTCTTCGGTCGAGATCGCAAACTGCGTGCGGTCGATCAGCCGCTTCATGTCGCTTGCGGCCAGCGTGAAGGAATGCGTCATCTCGCCGGCGGCAAGGTCGGGGAAATCGCTCTCCGGCAAGGTCTGCAGCGTGAACCGCGATCGTCCGGCGCGGATCGCCATGACGGCGCGGTCGCCATCGCCCTCGAGCGAGATCTGCGTACCATCGGGCAGCTTGCGCACGATGTCATAGAACATGTGGGCGGGAACCGTGGTCGAACCGCCCATGCCGGCTTCCGCCGCGAGCGTTTCGGTCACCTCGAGATCAAGGTCGGTCGCCTTCAGGGAAAGCTGGGCATTTTCGGCGCGCAGCAGCACGTTGCCGAGGATCGGTATGGTGTTGCGGCGCTCGACCACGCGATGGACGTGGCCCAGCGACTTCAGCAGTTGCGCGCGTTCGACGGTGACCTTCATTGCAATACCCGCCCGATCCAATAGGCATGTCATGGAAATGCCGGCGGGCCGGAAGCGCCGCGGCTGATGGCCCCCGGTCGCCTGATCGAAGCCGGCTTCGGCGTGGGCTCACGGGGACCGTAAAGTGGCGCGGATGGGGGGCAAGTTCAAGGGACGGATGGC
The DNA here is from genome assembly GCF_019244115.1 of Bradyrhizobium sp. Lineage (GTDB taxonomy): Bacteria > Pseudomonadota > Alphaproteobacteria > Rhizobiales > Xanthobacteraceae > Bradyrhizobium. The sequence goes on along the minus strand of NZ_JAFATE010000227.1, from coordinate 32,831 downwards.
CCATTTCCCGTGGTTTGGGGCGGCCGGGCGAGCCATATTCCCGGCCCCTTCTCCGGTCCTCGAGGGAGGGTGCAAGCCGGAGCGGAGAAATAGGCCTCCGCGACGAGGGCGGAGGCTTTCGCGTATCGGTCGGGGGAACGCCGTCCTCACTCCTGCTGCAGCTGGCGCTTCAGCGATTCGACCTCCTCGCAGAGCGCGGTGTCCTTGGTCACCAGCGCTTCGATCTTGCGCACCGCATGCAGCACGGTGGTGTGATCGCGCCCGCCGAAACGCCGGCCGATTTCAGGCAGCGAACGCAAGGTCAGGGTCTTCGCCAGATACATCGCGACCTGGCGCGGGCGCACTACATTGGCGGTACGCCGCGATGACAGGAGGTCGGAACGGCTGACGTTGTACTGCCGCGCCACCACGCGCTGGATGTCCTCGATCTTGATCCGCTTCGGTTCCTGCGGGCGGATCAGGTCGCGCACCTCGCGCTCGGCCATGTCCAGCGTCACAGGCTGGTTGTTCAGTTTCGAATGCGCAAGCAGGCGGTTGATGGCGCCTTCGAGATCCCGGCCGTTATGGGTGATGCTGCGCGCGAGATAGTCGAGCACCTGTTCCGGCACGTCGAAGCTCGCATGATGCAGTCTGGCGGCTGCGACGCGCGACTTCAAGATGCCGAGCCGCAGCTCTTCGCCGAGCGAGCCCATCTCGACCACGAGCCCGCCCGCGAGACGCGACCGCACGCGATCGTCGAGACTTTCCAGGTCCGACGGCGGACGGTCGGCGGCAATCACCACCTGACGGCCGGCATCGATCAGCGCGTTCAGCGTGTGGCAGAACTCGGCCTGAGTGGACTTGCCCTGCAGGAACTGCAAATCGTCGATGACCAGCACGTCGATGCCGCGCAGAGCTTCCTTGAAGGCCAGCGCGGTCTGCGTCTTCAACGCCGCGACGAAGCCGTACATGAACTTCTCGGCCGTGAGATAAAGCACCTTGCGTTCGCCACCGGCGTTGCCGGCCCAGGTGACCGCCTGCAGCAGGTGCGTCTTGCCGAGGCCTACGCCGGCATGGATGTAGAGCGGGTTGAACATCACGGGATCACCGCGCCGTCCATCGGCGACCTGGCGCGCCGCCGCATGCGCCAGCGTGTTGGAGCGGCCGACGACGAAGCTCGCAAAGGTCAGGCGCGGATCGAGCGGCGAGCCGCCGAGCGCGTCATGCGTCGCCGAGACCGGCGTCACGGTCCGCAAGTCGGCCGGCGCGCGGACTTCGGCGCGTTCGACGCGGCGCGTCTCCAGCGGAGCCGCCGGTTCCTTGACTGGCAGCGTGCCGCGGATCGCCGAGCGCACGGTCAGATCGATCCGGTGCACCTCGGGCATCTCGGCCTGCCAGCAGGAGAGCACGCGCTCGGCATAGTGGGCCTGGATCCAGCTCTTCAGGAAGCGCGTGGGGACCGAGAGGCGCACGCTTTCGTCCTGCACACCTTCGAGATCCATACGTGCAAACCAGCTTGTGTAGACGTCTTCGCCGACGGTCGAACGCAGGCGACCTTTGACGCGAGACCAGCGATCCTGTTCAGAATTTGTCATTGTGTTCAGACTTTTCTCAAACATTGTGCTCTTTTCGATAGTGCCGCACAGGCCTTCCAGGTCTGCGCGGCTTGACCTCAAGCGCGTTTCCATCTCCAGACACAGCTCCACCGTTCGGCGAGAGCGCCGCGATCAGATCCACGGTTGTAGAGAGCGAAAACTCCGCGAGGTCAGCGCGTACTCGACTGTGCTGCCCGGGTGGGCGTCAGCAAACGCCTGCTATTGAAAGAGGTGACGAGAAAAGTCCTGTTCGAAATCTGCTTCTGTGCAAAACGTGCGATGTTTACGTAAGCCATGCAACCTCCCCGCCTCGCCGCGAACGCTCGCGGCAAGCTGCCATATCGCCTGTGTCCAAATACAGCCGCGTCCGAACGCAACACTTCAGCCAGTAGGCCGTTCCGTTCACCCGTTCAAACGTACCCTCTCGCCAGGTTTCGCCTTCACGCTCTTGCCGATGTATCGGGTCGTGCTGCTCCAACGCGATGGCAGCGCAGCGCGCCGACACCGATTGTAAGACATCAAGACATAGTTCTACCGTGACCCATATTGCTATGAGCTTCGACTCGACAATCGCTTGGAAGGCTCGCCAACGTGTTCACCGCCGCCGATTTGCACGTCCGCCCCGTTTCTAAAGCCGCGCTGGTCTCAAGATCGTGGGCGCCGCGAGCGAGTTAAGAAATACACCAAGGGAGATTTCCCGCAATCCATTTGATCACGGGCCCGGATCGGTTCTTGGCGTGTGTTGCAGTGTTGCCTCTGAAGGCGAGAAAGCAAGTTTTTGAATCCGCGCGAGGAATCCCGCGTGTCATAAAACTCTGCGCAGCCGCAAAAAATTTTCATAAAATTTTTAAGTTGCCTGGAGCGCGGGCGCGTTTTCAAAGTGCTTGGCTTCGCTATGTGGGTAAGTAATTATCTAGTCGATGTTTTTTGCGATTGTTTTTTCAGGGTAACCCTCGAATTTGCGCCATTTCTAATGGATGCGCGATGCAGTTGTTTCGGGCTGCGGCACAGCGGTCTCTTGCAATCTGCGCGGCAGTGAAACCCATCCTGTAGAATTACGGAGAGCGAGCGTTGTGTCGTCACGAGCACAACAGCTGTCGTCGCAAGCACAAGACCGGAAAGACTGTTTCAGAAATGAAAAGCCCGGCGCAGGACCGGGCTTTTGGCGCGTTCAAGTTTTGCGCGTGTCACATTGCAAGCAGTGATCGTCTCACTTCGCGAGCTTTGCAATCTGATGCGTAAGGCGCGACACTTTCCGGCTCGCGGTGTTGCGGTGAACGATGCTGCGCTGTGCCGCGCGCATGAGTTCCGGTTCCGCGCGCGCCATGGCTTTCACCGCAGCGTCACGATCGCCGCGCTCGATGGCGTCTTCGACGAGACGCACGGCGCCACGCATCTGCGTGCGACGCGACTTGTTGATCATGGTGCGGCGGGCAATCTTGCGCGTCGCCTTCTTGGCGGAAGTCGTATTGGCCATGGTTCAAGTATCCTTCGGCGGTGACCGTTCGCTTGCAATCTGCGGTACTGGCGCGCTCCGGTCGCTCAACCGCCTGACCGATGCTGCTGGGTTTGTCGTGTCCTCGAGAATGCGGCCGCCGCGGTCGATCCGCAGCCGGTGCGCCACCAAGCCAATCCGCCCGGGGTACCCGGCGCCGCTCAAAGAACAGCGGCGGCGGGATTGCGCCCGCCGCCATCGCCGCCCTTATAGAGGGGGGGATTGCCATCGTCAACGCCTTCGCGGTGCTTTCGGGGCGTTCGGAAGCGCTCGCGGCGCAGCTTAACTCCCTGAGCCGGTTGAATATCCACTCCCACCCCATTATTGCGAGATCCGGCGCGACGAGGATAGCCCAGGAATAGGTGATGCATGATCCGCGGTTTCTTCCGACTTGTGGGGCTTTTGCTGCTGGCGGGTGGTTTCATCTTCATGGTCTATGACGGCGCGCGCTGGGTCGCCGACCAGACCCTGCGTTTCACCCAGTTCGGTCAGTTTTGGAACGATATTCACCAGTCCAGCCAGCAGGCGTTCCGCGCCTGGGTGGAAAGCAAGGCGCCGTGGCTCTGGACCTCGGTCATCAGGGTGGTCCTGGAACAGCCAGTCTTCGCCGTTCTCGGCGTGCTCGGTATCCTCCTGATCCTGCTGTTCCGTCCACGCAAACCGCTGATCGGCTATTCGCGGGACTGACAAGGCAGCGTAACGAGGCTGCTGCGAGCCGCGTAATGACCTATATAAAGGCGCGGTCGAGGCTCGATCCGAGGCATCAGCCTGATGTGCCGCCTGGAGGTCATCCATGTTGTTCATGCGCAAATCCACCGTCGTTCCGAGCGCCGCCGAGGCGCTGCCCGGCCGCTCCGAGCCGATCCCCACTGCCACCAGCCATTTCGTCAATGGCCGCCCGCTGCAGCCGCCTTATCCGCAGGGCCTGGAACAGGCCGTGTTCGGGCTTGGCTGCTTCTGGGGCGCCGAACGGAAATTCTGGGAACTCGGCGACGGCATCTACACGACCGCCGTCGGCTATGCCGGCGGGCACACGCCCAACCCCACCTATGAGGAAGTCTGCTCCGGGCGCACCGGACATACTGAGGTGGTGCGCGTGGTGTTCGATCCGAAGCAGATTCCGTACGAGAAGCTGCTGAAGACGTTCTGGGAGAATCACGACCCGACGCAAGGCATGCGTCAGGGCAACGATGTCGGCACCCAGTATCGGTCCGCGATCTATACCTTCAGCGACGCGCAGCGAGTGGCCGCGGAAGCCTCGAAGGCGGCGTATCAGAAGGCGCTGTCAGCGAAGAGCATTGGCGGCATCACGACCGAGATCGCGCCCTCGGGACCGTTCTATTTCGCCGAGGACTATCACCAGCAATATCTGGCCAAGAATCCGGCCGGCTATTGCGGGCTCGGCGGCACCGGCGTGTCCTGTCCGATCGGCGTCGGTGTCGGCGCCTAGAGCCTTTTCCGTTCCGATTGAATCGGAACGGAAGCATCCGCATCTGGTCACTTGCCAAAGCGTCGACGGGTGACGGAGACGACCTCGAAAACCGTTTCTTAACTATAACGGGCGCAGAACTGGAGTGGTCTCTTCGAGGGCTTAATCCGGTGCGTGGGCGCGCGTTTCAATTGCCGATGATGGCTGCCATGACGGCACTTGCGCTGTCGGGCTGCATGCAGACCGGCTCGCCCACAGCATCGATGCAGCCGAGAAGCGACCTCGATGCGATGGCCTATGGCCCGCCGCCGACCCCTGCCCCCGCCGCCGCAGACAACAGCGGTGGTGGAGCGATCAGCGCGTTGCGCGCCGGTTTCTCCTCCGCCTCGCTCCGCGCACCGTCCCCCGCTCCCGCCGTCGTCTATGCCGCTCCGCCTGCGCCCGCCGCCGCGCCGGTCCCCGCCGCCTACCATCTCGATGCCGGCGACAAGCTTCGCATCGTGGTCTATGGCCAGGAGGGCCTGACCAACACCTATATGCTCGATGCGTCCGGCGCGATCACCATGCCGCTGATCGGTCACGTGCCGGCACGCGGCCGCACGCCGGCGGGCCTTGCCGCCGACATCACCGCGCGCTTGCGCAACGGCTATATCCGCGAACCGTCGGTGGCTGTCGAGGTCGAGGCCTATCGGCCGTTCTTCATTCTCGGCGAAGTCGCCGCGCCCGGCCAATATCCCTACGTGCCGAACATGACAGTCGAGAGCGCGGTGGCGATCGCCGGCGGCTTCTCCCCGCGCGCTCGGCGCGACTACGTCACGCTCACGCACACCGATGCCTCCGGCACCTCGCGCATCACGGTGCCGATGGGCACGCCGATCGGACCCGGCGATACCGTGCAGATCGGCGAGCGCTGGTTCTGACGAACGACGAAGTCCTTCCTCATCCCGGGGCGCGAGTGAAACGAGCGAACCCGGGATCTCGAGATTCCGGGTTCGGTGCTTCGCACCGCTTCGGAATGACGTGGCTAAACTACTGGTGCAGGTGCTTCGCAAAGAACGCCAGGCTGCGCGGCCAGGCGATTTCGGCGCTGGCCTTGTCATAGCTGGCACGCTCGTCGCAATGGAAGCCGTGCTGTGCGCCGGGATAGACGAAGACCTCGACTTCCGGCCGCTTGGCTTTGATCGTCTCGACGTCGCTCAGGGGAATGCCCGCATCCTTCTCGCCGAAATGCAATTGCGTCGGCACGCAGGCTTGTCGTCGGCAAAGCGCACGATCGCGCCGCCATAATAGCCGACCGCGGCTGAAAGCCCGGAGAGTTTGGTGGCGGCGGCATAGGCAATGCTGCCGCCGAGGCAGAAGCCGATGATGCCAACGGGACCCTTATCTTTTACCGCATCGATCGCTGCCTGGATGTCGCGCAGCATTGCGGGAAAGTCTGGATTGGCGACGAATTTGCGGGCATTCGCGATCTCATCCGGCGAATAACCCGAGGTGAAATTGGGCTCGATGCGGTCGAAGATCGAAGGCGCGATCGCAACATAGCCCTCTGCCGCGAGGCGGTCGCAAACGCTGCGGATGTGATGGTTGATGCCAAAAATCTCCTGGATCACGACGATGGCGCCTTTCGGCGTCCCGCTTGGATCGACGTAGTAGGCGCCGAGTTCAAAACCATCCGAAGCCTTCAGCCTGATATCCTGTCCCACCTTGTCATCATCCATCAGTTCGAGGTTGGTGTTTGAGAATCTTCGGGATGGGCTGAAAAGGGGAGCGGCTATCGCCACATCCAGTTCTGGCCATAGTCCGCTTTCCATCCGGTCAGCCGTCCGTTCCTGAATTGCAGAAACAGCCGGTCGTGGTGGTTGATCAGCCCGCTGCCGCCGAGACTGCGCAAGGCGAGATAGATTTCCGCGCGCGGCGGGCCGCCGACGTAGTGCAAGGCTTGTCCAAGCGCCCGGGAAGTGTCCTCGACATTCATTCCGATGACGAGCGGCGTGTTGTTCGACAAGGTCGCGGTGAAGGGCGGGCGGCCGTCGGGTGGCAGGGCGTGATCGGTGAAGGTTCCGGCCTTGGCGGCCTTCTGCCCCGCAAACGTCACAGTCGCGACGAGGGCAGCGGTGGCGATCCTCATCATCATCGAGCCAACCTCTTACACAGCCTCGGCAAGCTATCCCAGGAATGTCGGGGCCGCGTCAATCGAAGCCTGCGGCTGATCGGTCACGGGCACCGCAGTTTCGGAGCCTGCGCTTCTTGCTTTTCGAGTTACGGTCCGCTTGCCGACCATGTAGCGTGATCAGTTACCTCCTGGAAACCGGGCTTTGGGCAGAGGTCCATGCGGCCGCGCATGGGCTGTCCCGTTCGACTGTCGAACGAAAAGGGTGGCTGCCGCAACGCACAACGCAAATTTCCTCGTAGGTCCGTTGCACGGTCAAGCGAACGCGATCATTCTCGCGCGCAAGGCTGGCATCGACCCGGTGGGTGCCAGCTACCCAAAAGTGAGTTGCCGCCGTAAGCGGCTCCATGCACCGGCAGGGGAAGAAACAATGGCTACTCTGAATATCAACGGACATAACATGTCCGTCGATGCGGCGGGCGATTCGCCGTTACTCTGGGCCATCCGCGAGCAATTGCAGATGACCGGCACCAAATTCGGCTGCGGCGCGGGCCTGTGCGGCGCCTGCACCGTTCATGTCAACGGCGAGGCGGTGCGATCGTGCCAGACCCTGGTGAGCGATGTGGTCAGCAAGAAGATCACCACCATCGAAGGCCTCTCCGCCAAGGGCGACCATCCGCTGCAAAAAGCCTGGATCGCCGAGCAGGTGCCGCAATGCGGCTACTGCCAGTCCGGGCAGATCATGCAGGCGGCGTCGCTGCTTGCGAAGAACAACAATCCGACCAGGGAGGAGATCGTCGCCCACATGGACGGCAATCTCTGCCGCTGCATGACCTATTCGCGAATCCAGAAGGCGATTTTGCGCGCAGCATCGGAAATGCGGACTGCCTCCAACACTGCGACCGAGCGGAGGGCCACATGAATACGCACGTGAAAATCCAAAGCGGTGAAGCCACCGATCTGAGCCGCCGCTCATTCCTGGTCGGCACCGCCGCGACCGGCCTCGTGCTCGGCTATTCGGCGATTCCCGGTGCGGGCGAAGCGCTGGCCGCGACCGCAGCAGCCAGCAATTTCGAGCCCTCGGTCTGGTACGCGATTGCGCCCGACGGCATCGTCACCGTGACTTGCGGCAAGGCCGATATGGGTCAGCACATCGCCTCCACCATGGCGCAGATCGTCTGCGAGGAACTCGGCGCCAACTGGAAGGACATGCGCGTTCAACTCGCCTCCAACGATCCGAAGTTCAATGACCCCGTGCTGGGGGCGCAGATCACGGGCGGCAGCTGGTCGACGATGATGAATTTTGAGGCGATGAGCCGTGCAGGCGCCGCGGGTCGAATTGCCTTAACGGAGGCGGCAGCAGGCGCAATGGGCGTGCCGGCAAACGAGCTCGTCGTTCGCGACTCCGTGATCTCGCATCCGAAGTCGAAGAGGTCGATGACGTTCGCGCAGATCGTCAAGAGCGGCAAGGCGACGAAAACCTTTACGCCAGACGAGCTCAAGTCGATCACGCTGAAGACGCCCGACCAGTACACTCTGATCGGCGTCTCGGTGCCGCAGCTCGACATTCCCGACAAGACTCGCGGCGCCGCCAAATACGGCATCGACGTGATGCTGCCGGGCATGGTGTACGGCAAGGTAGTGACGCCACCGGTGCGCTATGGCGCGACGGTGAAGTCGGTCGACGACACTGAGGCCAAGAAGGTGCCGGGCTTCATCAAGGCCGTGACCCTCGACGACAAGACTGCTACGACGACCGGTTGGGTGGTCGCAGTGGCCAACACCTATGCCCAGGCTCGCAAGGCGGCGGATGCGCTCAAGATCAGCTATGATGGCGGTCCCAACGCAAAACTGTCGAGCCAGTCGCTGCTCGACGAGGCCAAGCGGCTGCAGGCGCAGGACGATTCCGGCCAGTATTTTGTGAAAGACGGCGATCCGAGCGCGGCGCTCGGCTCGGCAGCAAAAGTGGTGGAGGCGGAATACACCACCAACATCAACATCCATGCTCCGCTGGAGCCGATGAACGCGACCGCCGAGTTCAAGGGCGACATCCTGCACGTCTACTCCGGCAACCAGTTTGCGACGCGCTCCGGCGCGATCGCCGCAGGGGCTGCCGGGATAGATCCGAAATATGTCGTGATGCACCAGATGTGGCTCGGCGGCGGTTTTGGCCGCAGGCTCGATGCCGACATGATGGTGCCGGCGGTGCAGGCGGCGAAAGCGGTCGGCAAGCCGGTCAAGGTCATCTACTCGCGCGAAAATGATATGACGATGGATTTCTCGCGACCCCTGACCTACCAGAAGATCAAGGCCGGTCTCGACGGCGATGGCAAGCTGATCGCGATGAGCCACGACGTAGTCTCGGCCTGGCCGACCGCGCGCTGGGGAATCCCCGATTTCCTGACGCCCTCGGTCGACAAGAAGGGTCCGCTCGACTCCTTCACGGTGAATGGTGCGGACTTCTTCTACACCGTGCCCAACCACTACGTGCGGGCGATCAAGAACGAGATGGCGCACAATGCCACCCCGTCGGGCCAGCTGCGGTCGGTCGCACCGGGCTGGACGTTCTGGGCGGTAGAAAGCATGATCGACGAGCTCGCGCATCAGGCGGGCAAGGATCCGGCGCAGTTCCGCATCGAGCTGCTCGACGGCAAGGGCGACAACACCGGTGGCGCGCAACGTCTGCGCAATACGCTGCTCGCCGCGATGGGGCTTGCCGGCTACGGCACCAAGGAGCTGCCGAAAGGCGAGGGCATGGGCGTCGCCTGCGTTTCCTCGCAGGAGCGCAAGACCGCAAGCTGGACCGCCTGCGTGGCCCATGTTGCGGTCGACTCCTCAGGCGGCGTCAAGGTGAAGAAGCTGACGGTGGCAACCGATGTCGGCACCCAGGTGCATCCCGACAACATCCGTGCCCAGGTCGAGGGCGCGGCGCTGTGGGGATTGTCGCTGGCGATGTACGAAAAAGCGACGCTGGCGAACGGTGGCATCGAGCAGACCAACTTCGACAGCTACACGCCGCTGCGCATGAGCCAGATGCCGGAGGTCGCCGTCGCCGTGATCGCCAATGGCGAGCATGCGACGGGTGTCGGCGAGCCGGCGGTGACCGTGGTTGCGCCGGCCATCGGCAATGCGGTCTTCAATGCCTGTGGTGCGCGCGTGCGCGAGCTGCCGATCACGGCGGAGGCGGTGAAGGCGGCGATGAAGGCCTGATTCCGTTCCCCGATTGCGAACTGCAAGCCGCCGGAGGTTCACCTCCGGCGGTTTTGTTTAAAATTGCACTTATTCGACGGCCGGCTTCGCGGATGGGTTTTGTTAAACTTGTAGGATCGCCAGAAGGTAGAATCTTGAGGATCTCTGTTAAGTCGGACTGAAGGTGTCGTCGGCTAAGTTCAACTGACGACCGCCGGCAGCGAGCAGGGGACATGACAGCGACCGCGAAACAATCCTCGACCAAGCGCCATCTGCTGCTTGCGTCGGATCGCAGCGACCACTCCAGTGAAGTCGCAAGCATTCTGAGATCGGTCGGCGATGTCGATGTCCTGCCGACCGACGCAATCCCCGACCGGCCGGACGGCCGCTTCTCGGGCGTGGTCGTCGACATCAACCTGCGTTCGCCGCAGAGCGTGCAGCGGGTCCGCAACAAGCTGCGGAACGAGGCCTATAACGGCGTGCCGCGGCTGTTCGTTCTCGCCGAAGCGCTGCATCACGCCTCGATGCAGGCCTGGGCACTGGGCGCGACCGATACGATCGCGCGGCCTTTCGATCCCGAAGACGTCCTGCAGCGCATTCGCGCCGCTTTCCCCGACAGCGAGATCTACGACGCGACCGATCGCGGCAAGATGCTGAACGCGGGCGTGGCGGCGGCGCATGAGGTGATGGTCAGGATTTTCGAACGGCTTCCGACCGGCGAAGCCTTGACGCTCAACGACGTGATCGCGGCGGAGAAGAAGATCCTCAAGGCGATCAGGCATTGCTCGCTGCGGGAATGGCTGACTGCGGTCGGCTGTCACCATGTCGACACTTATCGTCATTGCCTGTACGTGACCGGCTTTGCGGTGGCCTTCGCCCAGCATCTCGGCATGCGCGAGGACGATCAGCGGCGGCTGGTGCGCGCCGCGCTGTTGCACGATGTCGGCAAGGCGTTCATCGCCCGCGACATCCTGGACAAGCAGGGCAAGCTGACGGCCGAGGAAATCGCCGAACTGCGCCAGCATCCCGTTCGCGGACAGCAGGCGTTGATGCAGCAGGGTGGCTTCCCGCTTGAGATGCTCGATGTCGTGTTGCATCACCACGAGTTCCTCGACGGCTCGGGCTACCCGCATGGCTTGCGCGGGGAAAGGATCAGCGACATCGTGCGCCTGATCACCATCGTCGACGTCTATTCGGCGCTGGTGGAGAAGCGGGCCTATCGCCTGCCGTTCAGCCGTGACCGTGCCTTTGCGATCATGGAATCGATGGGCGCCAAGCTCGACCAGCAGCTCCTGCAGGCATTCCGCCCGGTGGCGATGGGCACCGCCTAAGCGGTCGCGATCGCCGGCGTCCGCGCACGATCGATGTCTTGACCTGCAGTGCAATCTGGAACGGAAGCGCATTGCTTCCGCGCGCGAAGCAGCGTTGCATCGTCGGCCATTTCGGAGACAATGGGACGCGACCGGCACCGCCCGAACGGCCGCCAGCGCAGCTTTCGTATTCGCGCAAGGAGCCCTCATGGATGCGACGGCCACCTCGAACGAGGATCTCGACATTCCCGCCGATATCGCGGCGACGCTGATCGATCCCACTGCCTATGCCGATGCCCGCATCCACGACGCCTATCGCTGGCTGCGCGCCAACAATCCGCTCGGCATCGCGCGGCCGGACGGATATGCGCCGTTCTGGGTCGTCACCAGGCACGCGCATATCGCGGCCATCAGCCGCCAGAACGAGCTGTTTCACAACGCCGACCGGCCGACGACGCTGTCGACGATGGCGTTTGAGGCGCGCGTGCGCCAGATCACCGGTGGGTCGAACCTGGTGCGTTCGCTGGTGCAGATGGATGCGCCGGATCATCCGAAATATCGGGCGCTGACGCAGGGCTGGTTCATGCCTGCCAATGTCGCGAAGTTCGAGCCGCGCATCCGCCAGATCGCCCGCGCCACCGTGGAACGGATGATCGCAAAGGATGGGCGATGCGATTTCGTCGCCGACGTCGCGCTCGGCTACCCCCTGCATGTCATCATGGAGATCCTCGGCGTTCCGGAGAAGGACGAGCCGCGCATGCTGCGCCTGACGCAGGAGCTGTTCGGCTCGCAGGATCCGGACAAGGCACGGATCAGGGAGCAGCTGACGGCGGAACAGATCGCCATGATGCTGCAGGCGGTGATCAATGACTTTTCCAGCTATTTTCGCGGCATCACCGAGGACCGGCGCCGTCATCCGCGCGACGACCTTGCAACCGTCATCGCCAACGCCAGGATCAATGACGATTATCTGCCGGAGCACGATGCTGCAAGCTATTACATCATTGTCGCGACCGCCGGTCACGATACCACATCGTCCTCGACCGCGGGCGCGATCTGGGCGCTCGCCGAGGATCCCGAGCAGTTTTCGATGGTCAGGGCCAATCCCGAGCTGATCCCGGGGCTGGTCGACGAGGCGATCCGCTGGATGAGCCCGGTCAAGCATTTCATGCGGAGCGCCACCGCGGACACCGAACTCGGCGGCCGCGGGATCGCGAAAGGCGACTGGCTGATGCTGTGCTACGCCTCGGCCAATCGCGACGAAGAGGTGTTTGACGAGCCTTACCGCTTCCGCTGCGAGCGCAAGCCGAACCGGCACATCGCGTTCGGCTATGGCGCGCATCTCTGTCTCGGACAATATCTCGCCAAGCTCGAGATGCGCATCCTGTTCGAGGAGCTGCTGCCGCGGCTGAAGTCGATCTCGCTCGACGGCGAGCCCGTCATGACGCAGGCCGTGTTCGTCAACGGACCGAAGCGATTGCCGATCCGGTTCGAGCTGAATTGAGCGGCCGGTCCGCTTGTTTCGTCATTCGAGGAGCGAAGCTCCGGAGCTTCGCTCGCAATGACGGAGTGTAGGGTGGGCAAAAGGCGCGTCTTCGCGCCGTGCCCACCACATATCCGCAGCGCGGCTCGATGGTGGGCACGCTTCGCTTTGCCCATCCTACACCGCAGCTTCTGCTGGCGCCTATTGCTTCGTCGGCGGCAGCAGTGCCGCAAACGGCCCTTCGGCATGAACGACGCGGCCGCCCACCATGGTGAGGAGCGAGCGGATCTTGCCGACCTCCTTCACGGGCGCGGTCATGTAATCGGCCGTGAGCACGGCAAGATCGGCGGCCTTGCCCGCCTCCAGCGTGCCGCGCCAGCTATCGTCATTGGCCATGAAGGCCGGATTTTTGGTGTACATCTCGAGCGCCTGGCGGCGGCTCGGCGCCTCGGCTTCGCCACGCGTCGTGACGCCGCCGATCGTGGTGCCGTCGAGATACCATTGCAGCGACACGAACGGATTATAGGACGACACCCGATGCGCATCGGTGCCGCCGGCCACCACGAGCCCGAGTTTGAGCGCCGTTGCGATCCGCGGCATGTCCCGCGCGCGCTCGACGCCGACCTCCTGCTGCAGCCGCTCGCCGCCGAAATAGAGCCCGTCCTGCACACCCCAGATCAGCCCGAGCGATTTCATCCGCTTCAGATTGTCGTCTGACGCGTTGTAGAGGTGCAGGACAGTCCAACGCAGCTTTGCAATGGGATAGTCGCGATTGATGTCCTCGATCACGTCGAGCAGATCGTGCACCGTGCGGTCGGGATTCCAGTGCAGCTGGATGGTGTAGCCCTTGGCGGCGGCCCAGCGCAGAAGCTCGGCGAGCTTTGCCTTGCCGTCCGGCGTGATGTCGCCGTCGGTCCAGTCGGCCCAGATCAGGATTTCGCCGGGCCCGTTGAAATGCAGCATGTCGTCGCCAAACCCTTGCGGCAGCAGTTGCGTCAGGTTTTGCAGGTCGGCGAGCTCGCTGCCCGGTTTTGGCGCGCAGAGGTGGTAGGCGACGCGGACCGTGAGCTCCTTGTCGTGCCACAGCTTGAAGACGGCCTGATAGCTCGCCGGATACATGCTGACGCCGCCGCCGTCGACGATGCCGGTGATGCCGAGGGAGCTCATCTCGCGGAAGAATTTCTTGGAGCCCTCGACCTGCTGCGCCAGCGTCGGCTTTGGCAGCTTGTCAAAGATCTTGCCCAGCGCGCTGCCGCCGGCAACGATGACGCCTGTCGGCTTGTCGTCGGCGCCGAGCTCGAGCTTGCCGCCAGGGGTGACGTCGTCATCGCCATGGATGTTCAGCGTCTCCATCGCCTTCGGTGACAGGAGCAGCCAATCGTAGAGATGCTGAATGTAGACGGGATTTTGCGGCGCGGCCTCCGCAACCTCCTGCGGCGACGGCCGGCGCTTTTCGGAAAACTGCTCCTCGGTCCAGCCGCCGGCGACAACGATCCAGGATCCGGCCGGCTGCGCCGCGGCGGCCTGCCGGATTTTTTCGAGCGCCTCCTTCAGGCTCGGCACGCCGATCCAGTTGACCTCGGTGCCGAAGGTGAGCGCGGCGCGCACGCCGTGGATATGGCCATCCGTGAGGCCCGGGATCACGGTCCGGCCGCCGAGATCGATCAGCCGCGTGTGCCCGTCCGCAAGCTTCTTGATGGCCTCAGTCGTACCGGTCGCAAATACCTTGCCGTCCGCGATCGCCACGGCCTCGCGAATCGAAAACTCCGTATCCACGGTCATGACCTTGCCGTTGAACAGCACGGTGTCGACGCCCTGGGCAGAGGCGGCGCTCACCGCGATGGCGAACGCAAATCCGCAGATCGATCGTAAAGAGTTGGTTCCACAAAGCCCGCCGACGCGCATCGCCTTCCTCCCTCTCATGATTTTTTCGTCACGGCTGAGCGCAGGCGCGACTCAGCCGCCACGTTCAACGGTTCGAGTCTCACGCAATCGATGATATCGAAGGTGACGCGCAGACCGCCACAAAACGCATTGGCGAACGCCTGCGCATCCGTGTTGCGGTCGGCACAGATGCGCATCGCCAGCGTGCAATGCGGAACCCAGCTTCCCGGCCTGTAGTGCGGGTGGCAAAGCCCGGGATCGATGGCGGCATGAATCTGATCGTGAATGTCACGCAAGGCCGTTTTCGGCTCGGGATCGGCCCACAAAACCAGCGGCGGTCCGTCGAACGTCCGGATCCGATCGAACGACAGTTCAATGGCCGGCCTTCCTTCGGCCACCCGCTCCAATATGGCGATCGCGGCCTGGTCGCTGGGAGCCGGCGAACTGTAGATGGCGAAGGTGATGTGCGGCGGGTAGTTCAGGGCGCGCATTGACGGAAAGTCCTCGAAGGCGCTGGCCTGATCCCACAGCGACATGATCGCGTTGGCCGTCACGTCGAGGCTCTTCACGGTCAGGGCGAACGGCATGAATGTGTGCTCGAACGTTACGAGGCGCCGTCGTCATATGACGAAATCTCGATCAGGCTGCCGTCGGGATCGCGGCAATAGACCGAGCGCAGCGTACCGCGGGCGCCCTGTTTGGCGACCGGGCCTTCCTCGATCCTGATTCCCTGGGCGGCAAGATGCGCGACCACCTCGTCAGGCGTGCTGGAGGTGAGAAAGCAGAGATCGTCGCTGCCAGCGGCTTCATGATCGGCAGTGAACCAGTCCTCCTTGTCAGCGTCTTTCGGCCGCACGTTGATCTTCTGGTTGCCGAAAACCAGGGAGGTCCGTGGCGTTTTGCCCTGACCCGGGTCGAACACCCTGACCTCCATGCCCAAAACCCGTTGGTACCATTCCGCACTGCGCGCCACGTCGGCGACGTTGATGACGAGATGGTCGAGCGCATGAACCTTGACCGGCATGGATGATCCCTATCGTCCCAGAGCATGGGTCGCGTGCGCCGACCATGCTTTCCGCCCTGCACTTTGCTTGTTACAACGCCGTCCGCAAGCAATTCAAGGATAACGAAATTCGGGAGAAACTGGACATGATTTCACGGCGTGCCGCGCTGGAAATGGCAGCAGGTGGCTTTTCCTTTCTTTTGGCACCGCTGCGGCAGGCTGCGGCGGCCGACTATCCGACGCGGCCGGTGCGCTTCATCGTGGGCTATCCGCCGGGCGGCGCGACCGATATTCTGGCCCGGCTGATCGGGCAGCGGCTGTCGGAACGGCTCGGTCAGCAATTCATCGTCGAGAACAAGCCGGGCGCGGGCAACAACATCGGCACCGAAGCCGTCGTCAAGGCCGACCCGGATGGCTACACGGTGCTGCTGGTCAATCCCGCCAACTACATCAACACCTCGCTTTATGCCAATTTGAGGTTCAACTTCGTGCGCGACATCGCGCCCATCGCCTCCTTCAACCGCGTGCCCAACGTGATGACGGTGAACAAGGACGTGCCGGCCAAGAATGTCGCCGAGTTCATCGCGTATGTGAAGGCCAATCCCGGCAAAGTGAACATGGCCTCCTCCGGCAACGGGACATCGGTGCATCTGTCCGGCGAGATGTTCATGGCGATGACGGACGCGAAAATGCAGCACGTGCCCTATCGGGGCGCAGCGCCGGCGATCACCGATTTGCTGGCCGGCCAGGTGCAGGTGATTTTCGACAACATGCCCTCGATCATCCAACACATCCGCGCCGGTTCCCTGCGCGCGCTGGGCGTCACGACGGCAGAACGTTCGCCGCAGTTGCCGGAGGTGCAGGCGATTGCGGAAACGGTTCCGGGCTACGAGGCGAGCGCGCTGTTCGGCATTGGCGCTCCAAAAGATACGCCCAGAGAGATCATCGACAAGCTGAACAAGGAGATCAATGCAACTTTGGCGGAGCCGGAGTTGCGCAAGCGCCTGGTCGAGCTTGGCGGCGAACCCTTGATTCAATCGCCGGAAGCTTTCGGCGACATGATCAAGGCCGAGACCGAGAAATGGAAGAAGGTGGTGGAATTTGCCGGCCTGAAGGTTGAATAAAGTTAAGGGACCGCGCGCGTTGAATCTGATATCGTCGCGTGTCCCGGTTTCTGACATTCATGTCATGTTGCCGTGGGCTCGCTCACGAAGACCAGGACCGAACGACACTGGCAGGATTTTGAAACCTGGTGTGGCTTGGATCCGACATTCGTAAAGGCAAGGCGCAGATCGGCGGTCGCGGATGTGAGATTCGTCACATCAGTTCTGGAATTGGCGCGCTGTAATTCGAGCGATTGACGACTTCATATGGAGAAAGGAACAAGATCATGCGCAAACTGATGACGGCCATCCTGGTGTTATCGGCAACGGCCATGACGACGGTCGCCGCAGACGCGCGCAACAACCGTTCGCCGCTGGCCGACTATTATTTTGGCGAGCACGTCTATCCCTGGTGCGCGCAGGGCCGCGGTGTCGGCTATCCCGGCGACTGCAACTATGCGACCTACAGCCAGTGCGAGGCCTCGGCCTCAGGGCGTGGCCTCTATTGCAACGTCAATCCCGTCGTGGCGTTCGCACGCGTCCGGCAGGGGCTGCCGGCCTATCCGCCAGTGGACCGTTACGGTACCTACTAGGGCCCAAGTCACGGTCAGCTGCCGGGCCTGAGCTGGGAGCAGCACGGCCGCGCGATGGTACCGTTCGAAACAGTCATGGCCGGGCGTCGTCCCGGCCATTCACGTTTTTGGTGCGGGTGCGCGCTACCGCTTCGCGCTCTCGGCCTGTTCGGTCGCGGTGCAGGAAATCAGCATCGTGTAGGCCCGTGCGGCGCCGGCGATCTCCGGGGTCTTGAGGTCGCCTTTGCCGGCACCGGTCTCGTAGGGCACGACGCTGTTGTCCAAAAAGTCCCGGATCGCGCCGGTCTTGATCGCAAAATTGATGTTTTCAGGAATGTTGCCAGTGGCGCGGACGAACCGCATTGCATCGATCTTGGCGGCGACCATGCCCACGATCAGGCCATTGCTGTCGAGCAGCGGCCCGCCGCTGTTACCCGGCTGCACGGCGGCACTGATCTGCAGGAAACGGCTGTCGTTCAATATGCCGCTGAGGGAACTCACGATGCCGGTCGTCACGGTGAAGTCGGAGGTCAGCAGGCCGTGATAAGGAAACCCGATCGCAACCACCGAATCACCTGATCGAATCGTCCTGTCGCGAATCCTGGCAAAGTCCTTGAACGAGGCGGAGGCCGGCGCCTGCAGCAGCGCGAGATCGTTGGACTCGTCGCTCGAAACGGTGCGCAACGTCATCACGGGCTCGCCGGTCAGGTTGCCGCGAATGTCGCCGCTGCAGCCCGCGATGACATGCTGATTGGTCACGATGTGGCCGCTCGGACTGATCACGAACCCGGTGCCGGTCTTGCTCACCGCCTTGGACGATCTGCTTCCGCCCGGCGCATCGGCTGGCGACGCGGATTTTGCGGCGATCGCCTTTGGCACGGTGAAATCGCCGGCCTTTTCGATTCCGTCCACCTTGACTCGCGTTACGCAGTTAGCGATTGCGGCCAGCAATGGTCCGGTCGAGGTCAGGTTGAATTGATAGGGCGTGCCGCCGGCGACCGCCACCATCAGGCTCGCCTTCTGGAAGGTGCGCGCGACGTTCGGCGGAAGGATCGCGGACACCATGACGGAGGTGTTGGCGTTCGCGAACAGCCTGGCCTGGGACTGGCCGTCGAACATGACGTCGATCGGAAGCGCGTCGCCCTGCTTGAAGCTGAATCTCTGACTGGCGAAGCCGAGCAGCCAGGAGCCGGTCGTGGTCTGGCTGACGATCAGCGAGACTCCGCTCTCGTAATCGGAACCGGCGGCGCAATGTGAAAACGTGCCATTGGTGTCGTTGGTATAGGCGCCTCCCATCCAGTTGCCGACACGGATCATGCCGTAGGGACCGGCCGCGCCGGCGGCGGTCGTGATCGCAACCTGAACGACACACGCAACGAGAAACGCCCTGATCATGCGAGCCCCCCAGCAGCACACCCGGCTTATTCTACCGGAGGAGCGGCGGAGAAAGCAACCTTGAGTGGTTGCGGCCGGCCGCCAGCGGGTTCCGTGCCGAGCGCCGCGGTCTTGCGTCTTTCTCAGCAGGCGGGCTTGCCTTTGCTTTGTCATCCCGTATACTTTGCATTGCAAAGTCGGAGATTCGAAAACGATGCGCGATCTCGACAAGGCCTTGGCCGATATCATCGCAATCCGCAGCCAGTTGGCCGCCGGAACCGCATTCCGCGGCTATGGACCGGCGGCAATGGCGGCGACCGGCGGCGTCGCGCTGCTGACCGCCGTACTGCAATATTTCTGGCTTGACGATCCCTCCGGCCATCCCCTGACCTTCTTCTGCGGCTGGGCGGCCGCGGCGCTGCTCTCGGCCCTGATGATCTGGGTCGAGATGCAGGCCCGCTCGCGCCGGCACCATTCCGGTCTCGCCGACGCCATGATCCACCAGGCGGTGGAGCAGTCCTTGCCGGCGGGCATCGCCGGAATCCTGCTTGCCGTAATGCTCGGCAAGTTCGCGCCGGAAACATTGTGGATCCTGCCCGGTCTCTGGCAGATCCTGGTGTCGCTCGGCGTGTTCGCATCAGTGCGTTCGCTGCCGCGCACGATCGCGCTCGGGGGCGCGTTCTACTTCCTGTCCGGGTTCTCGGTGCTCATTCTGGCAAGTCATAGTCACGCGCTGTCACCCTGGACCATGGGCCTGCCATTCGCGTTCGGCCAGTCGCTGATGGCCACGATCCTGTATTTTGCGTCCGGAGATGACGATGCCGAAACCTGACAGCGCGCCGTTCTCTTATGACGGCCTCGACCGCGTGATTCACGAGAAGGCGCGGCTCGGCCTTTTGACCTCGTTGATGGCGCATCCCAAGGGACTGGCCTTCGCCGACCTCAAGCAGTTGTGCGGACTGACCGACGGCAATCTCAGCCGCCATCTGCAGGTGCTGCAGGAGGCCGGTCTGGTCGAAGTCACGAAGGGGTACGAGGGCAATCGTCCACACACCACCTGCCGCCTCACCAAGGCGGGACGTCGCCGCTTCCTGGACTATCTCGCCGTCCTCGAGCGGCTGGTCCGCGATGCGGCGAAGGCGGCCGGCAAGGAGGCTTCGACCCTGTCGCGCCTCGGCATCCTGCCGACCTGAACCGAACCACCCTTCATTGTTTTGCGCTGGAGCTTTGCGATGCAAAGTAGTCTCTCTCCCAAACCATCCGCCGGCCAAAAGGATCAGCTGCCCGATAAGCTGCATGTCGGCATCATCATGGATGGCAACGGGCGATGGGCCACCCGGCGTGGGCTCTCGCGCGTGCGCGGGCACGAAGCCGGCGTCGAGGCGATCCGTCGCATCGTCGAGGCGGCGCCGAAGCAGGGCGTCGGCACGCTGACGCTCTATGCCTTCTCGGTCGACAATTGGCGGCGGCCCAGGGCCGAGGTCGCCGCGCTGATGGCGCTGCTGCGCTTCTATCTCGCGAGCGAGGTCGAGGCCCTGGTCCGCAACGGCGTCCGCCTGACCGTGATCGGGCGCCGCGACCGCCTGCCGGAAGGCATCGCGGCCGCGATCGGCAGGGCGGAAGCCTCGACCGCGCAGGGCGCGGCGCTGCATTTGCGAATCGCGGTGGACTATTCGGCGCGCGATGCGATCCTGAGCGCTGCGGCCCGCGCGCACACGTTGGGCGAACTCACACGCGAAAATTTTTCCGATCTCGTCACCGGCGAGGTCGGCCTGCGCGACGTCGACCTGATCATCCGCACCTCGGGCGAGAAGCGCCTCTCGGACTTCCTGTTGTGGGAAGGGGCCTATGCCGAGCTGCATTTCACCGATCGGATGTGGCCCGAATTCGATGCCGACGATCTTGCGGACGCGCTCTCCTCGTTCTCGCGTCGCGAGCGCCGCTTCGGGGGCCTGCAGCCGCTGCCGCTGGAGCCGGTTGAGAGCGTGTGACGCCGGAGATCGCAGGCGTGAACTCCGGCACTGCCGCGGAGACAGACACAACCCATGGTCGCGGTTGTGAAATAGGAGGCTGAAACCAAGGGTTCACGCACAATCGTGGACTTTTCTGCGTTGTGGTTCAGGCGGGGATAGACTTGATTCTGAGCGACTGTTACAAGGCGTCGCTTGCACCGGCCCGATGGGTCTGTGCGCTGTTCGATCCGCCACGCGCGCTTGGCGTGTCGCCCGTTTCGATAGTGGTATGATTTTCCGGCGCGCACTTGAACGGTCCCGATGCCGAGAGTCGACATGACCGGGAGTCGCGACACTTTCTCCTTCCGCGTGGTCATCTACGCTGCGTGCTTTTTCGTTGCCTACAAGCTGCTTTTCCAGCTGAGCTATGTCGAGCACCTTTCCAAGCTCTGGCTCCTGGCAGGCGCGCTGGTCGCCTTTCACGCCATCGCCTGGCTCTGGTGCGTCGGCGCCTGCGTGTTCACGCGCGGACCTCGGCGGCTGGCGAGCCTGGTCTGCGCGGCTGTTCTCGTGGCCCTCCTGCAGTGGTTTTCCCCAGATGGCATGAGGATCCACTTCTGGTTGCATAGAGACGAATATGTTGCGCGGGTCGCCGCCATGTCTCCGTCCCGCGAAGGGCGGGTTTCGATGGTCCTATTCTCCTATGGCGACGACGTGCCCGCGACGCCCAGCGGCGCATCCTGCGCGACCGAAATCGTCTATGACGACAGCAAGAACATCAGCCTGATCTCCCGCTCGGCGCGCGGCCGGGCCACGGTGGAAAAAATCGACGACGATTTTTATTTCCGCTACCTGCCCTGCGAGTGAGACGCGCTCCCCTCCCGACAGCTCACGTAATCGGCGCCGGATTGAACAGCGCGAGCGAGTTGTGCAGCCGCCACTTCTCGGTCCAGGTCTGCCGTCCGCTCGCCACCTCCAGCATGGTGCGGAACAGCTGCCAGCCGGTCTCCTCGATGGTCGCCTCGCCGGAGGCGATGCCGCCGGTGTCGACGTCCATCAGATCGTGCCAGCGCCGCGCCAGCTCGCTGCGGGTCGCGACCTTGATCACCGGCACGGCCGCCAGCCCATACGGCGTGCCGCGTCCGGTCGTGAACACGTGCAGCGTCATGCCCGCGGCGAGCTGCAGCGTGCCGCAGACGAAATCGCTGGCCGGCGTCGCCGCATATAACAGCCCCTTGGTTTTCGCGCGTTCGCCGGGACGCACGACGCCGGAAATCGGCGCGCTGCCGGATTTCACGATCGAGCCCATCGCCTTCTCGACGATGTTGGAAAGGCCGCCCTTCTTGTTGCCGGGCGTGGTGTTGGCGCTGCGATCGACCCGGCCGCGCTCGAGATAATTGTCGTACCAGCCGAGCTCGGCGATCAGTTCGCGCGCGACATCCTCATTGACTGCGCGCGCGGTGAGCTGCGCGATGCCGTCGCGCACCTCGGTATTTTCCGAGAACATGACGGTCGCGCCGGCGCGGACCAGAAGGTCGGCGGCAAAGCCGAGCCCCGGGTTAGCGGTCACGCCGGAAAATGCGTCGCTGCCGCCGCACTGCAAGCCGACGACGAGATCGGAGGCCGGGCAGGTCTGTCGGCGGCGCTTGTCAAGCCGCGCAAGATGCTGTTCGGCAGTCTGCATGATCGAGCTGATCATGGCCTCGAAGCCGACATGCGAATTGTCCTGCAGGGTCACGAGATCATAGTCGCGCGCGCCCATCGCAGCGCGCGACGGATAGGCACCCTTGGGCAGCAGGCGTTCGGGCTGCAGCTTTTCGCAGCCCAGACTCACCACCATGGTGGTGCCGCCGAAATTCGGATTGAGGCTGATGTTGCGCAAGGTGCGGATCGGAATCTCGGCACCCGGTGCATCGATCGCGACCCCGCAGCCATAGATATGTTCGAGCGCCACGACGTCGTCGACATTGCCATAGCGCGGCAAGAGCTCGGTGCGGATCCGCTTGACCGCATGCTCCACCACGCCGGAGACGCATTGCACGGTCGTGGTGATCGCCAGCAGATTGCGCGTGCCGACCGAGCCGTCGTCATTGCGAAAGCCTTCGAACGTGTAGCCGTCGAGCGCACCGCCGAGCGGGGACTTTCGCGTCGCCAGCGGCAGGCCATCGAGCGAGGGCGGCGCCGGCATGTCGAGGCGCTGTTCATTGACCCATGCGCCCGCGGGCAGATCTTCGGCGGCGTAGCCGATGACAACGTCATAGCGGCGGACCGGCGTGCCTTTGGGCAGGTCGACGAGCGCCACCTTGTGCCCCTGAGGAATACGCTCGCGAAGCGTCGGGCCGCCGGGCGCGGCCGCGCCCGCGGGCAGGCCAAAATCATTCGCGACAATCGCCACATTGTCATTCGCATTCATGCTGATCAGGCGGGGCGTCTCTTGAACCAAATCCTGGGCCATATCGACTTTCGCAGGTTGCTCGAGCTGCACGGCGTCCTCTTGATAGGTCAGTCCGACCGGTCTGGCCCATGGCAGGCCAGCCTTGAGCAACGAGATAGTCGGTTGCGCCTTTGCCTGCAACTTTCGAGATCGCGCGCCAAGGCGGGGCGGCCATGCCGACCGGCGGCGGCGCACCACGCGGCCTGACTTTCCTGACATGCATGTTAGGCGCATTTGCCCCACAGTGCGGCCAAAGATGCAGCGCCTTCGCGTGGCATCCGATGCGGCCGGAGAGATCAGGCGCCGCAGCCGGCGCCGTGTTTAGAGTAGGGGCGACATGGTGCGGGGCGTTGCGCGATCGTTTTATCGGATCGGCCGCCGTCCGTACCGCAGCGTTCTCAGCTTGATCTGGGCCCTGGCCTTCGTGCCGGCGGCCGCGATGGCGCAGGCCGCGAAGGTGCCACCGCCATCTGCGTCGTCTGCGTCCGCCTCCACGCTGCAGCCGGTGTTCACGCTGCCGCCGCCACCGTTCACCATCCCGGGCCTGCCGTCGATCGAAGGAGACTGGATCGTATCGGTCGGGGCCGGCGCCGAGTACAAGCCCGACTTCGAGGGCGCGAAGCGCTACATGGTGAGTCCGATTCCAGTGTTCTCGATCCGCCGCGCCAGCTCGCCGGAGCGTTTCCGCAGCCCGCTCGACAGCGCCAGCTTCACCCTGTTCGACTTTGGCGGCTTTCACGCAGGCCCGGTCGCAAAATTCGTCGCTGCCCGCAATGCCAACAATTTTGCCGAGCTTGCCGGGCTCGGCAATGTCCACGCCGCGCTCGAGCTCGGCGGCTTCGTCGAATATTTTCCGATCGACTGGTTTCGTACGCGCGTCGAGGTGCGGCAGGGATTTTTTGGCCATGGCGGCGTCACCGCGAATTTTTCCGCCGATGCCATCGTGCCGCTGGGGCAGGGCCTGACTTTCTCGGCCGGCCCGCGCTTCACGCTGGAATCGACGGGCGCCACCGCGCCCTATTTCAGCATCACTCCGCTGCAGGCGGCGCTCTCGGGACTGCCGGCCTTCAATGCCAGAGGCGGCGCGCATTCGGCCGGTGCCGGCGCGCAGCTTCGCTATCGCCTCAATCCGCAATGGGAGGTGCACTCCTATGTCGAATACCAGCGCCTGCTCGGCGATGCCGCGGCCAGCCCGCTGGTGCAGTTGCGCGGCTCGCCGAACCAGGTGACGGTCGGGCTCGGCGCATCCTATTCGTTCGACGTGCGGGTGAAATAGCGCAGCGCATTGCTCGATCACGCCCGCCGCAAACGATGCAGCGTGATCTCCGGCGGGCAATTGAAGCGCACCGGCACGACGCTGGATCCGGCGCCGACCGACGTGTAACCGGCCATCCTACCGTGCTGCCAGGCCCCGGCGCCCAGCCGCCGCGGCAGCGCTGAACTGAGTGTCAGGGGTATCGATCCCGGCAGGCAGATCTGGCCGCCATGGGTGTGTCCGCTGAGGAGCAGGTCGAAACCGGCATGCGCCGCCTGGCGATAGATTTCCGGCGTGTGCGACAGCAGGATCGCGAAGGCGCCTTCCGGAAGGCGCGCGGCCGCCTTTTCGATGTTGTCCACCCGAAAGTAGTGTGCATCGTCGATGCCGGCGAGATGGATGGCCTCATCATCGCGCCGGATCGTCTCGCACTCGTTCTGCAGCATCCGCAGTCCCATGGCTTCGAGGCCAGGCAGCATCCGGATGGTGTCATGATTGCCGAGCACGCCGTAGACCGGCTGCCTGAGACGGCCGGCGATCTCTGCCGTTTCCATCAGCGCCGCATCGTAAGCGCCGTAGGTGGCGCCGCGAAAATCCCCGGTCCAGACGCAGAGATCGTAACTCAGACCATCGACCAGTTCGACCAGGCGGCGCATCGCGCGCTGACTGATGTCGGCATGGGTGTCGCTGATCTGGAGGATGGTGAAGCCGTCGAACAGCGGTGGCAATTTTGCGCTCAGGACGTCGTTGGTCCGGACGACAATGTGCTCCGCGTTGCGGCAGCCGCGCCAATAAAGCCCGCTCAGCTTCAGGACGCCTCGGATCACGGAGTGGATCGAATACCAGTTCTCGATGTGAAAAAAGTTCAGTCCCTGGCCAAAGATCTGGGCTTCGTGGTCGATCTCGATGCCAAGGCGCTGCCGGGCCTGCAGGCGGCCGAGGCGCTGTTCCAGCTTGGAGAGGAGATCGTCGTCCATTGAAACCCCGGAGGTGCTTGGAGGGGGCTCTGGTCCTGTCGCGGGCGCGTGGAGTGCGATTGTTAGAGGCCTTGTGGTTCAATCGCAATTCAATATGGCGCCGCATTGGTCCCGCAGGATGGAATGCCGGTTGACTGTGTCATGCGGCGAACGAGGAACGTTCCCGCGGCGCGGTGCGCCCGAGTCTTGCGTCCGTCTCGCTCCCTCTGACATGAGGGCGCAGGGAAGGCCGGGTATCCACTGATACCCATGGCCCCCGTGCAATGAAAAAAGCACGGGGAAGGAACCACAGGTTCAGCCGGAACAGCGGCTTGCATCACGATGCAAGCGGAACTCGTGTCAGGTTCATCGAATAGAACAAGAGCTCTGCCTCGAGCGCCTGGCGAAGATGAGCCGACTGGCGAAATCCGTGCTTTTCGTCCTGGAATATCAGCAGGCAGGTCGGGATGTTACGACCTTGAAGCGCGCTGTACATCCTTTGAGCCTGATTGATCGGCACCACCGGATCGTCCTTGCCGTGGAGAAATATCACCGGAACGGACAATTTTTCGGTGAAATTGATCGGCGAGCGGTCGTGATAAAGTGCGCTGTCGGGCCGAAACGGCTCGATGAGCCAGTCGGTGTAGTGCAGCTCGAACTTGTGAGTCTCGGTGGCGAGCGCGACCAGATCGCTGATCCCGTAGTAGCTCGCACCGGCGGCAAATTCGGCATGAAAAGTGAGCCCGCACAACGTCGTGTAGCCGCCCGCGCTGCCACCCGTCACCGCCAATTTTCGCGGGTCGGCATCGCCGCGAGCGGCCAGGAATTTCGCGCCGGATATGCAATCCATCACGTCCATGACGCCCCACTGACCGTAGAGCCTTTCTCGATATTTCCGTCCGTACCCGGTGCTTCCGCGATAGTTCACGTCGAGCACACCGAATCCCCGACTGGTCCAGAATTGCACCGAAAGATTGAGCGACGAATCGGTCGCTGTCGTCGGCCCGCCATGGCTCTTCACGAGCAAGGGAGGCTTTTCCGAGGCCGGCGCCTGCCAGTCCGGATTGTGAGGAGGATAGTAGAAGCCATGGGCGATTTCGCCGTTGCTCGTCGGAAATTCGATGGGTTGCGGCGCCGAAAAGTAGTTCTGAATTCCCTGCAAGCGGTCCGATCCAACGAGAGGCCTGATCGGCGACACCGCTCCGCTGTTCACGTCGACGGTTGCGATGGCCGGCGGTGAGGTCGATGTCGCGCAGCGCACCACGACCGTCGTTGCCGACGCGCGGACACCCGACAGGGAGGAAAATTCGGTTCGATAGTCGTGAGCAGTTGATGTCGCTAGGTCCAGCCGGCCCAGGCGCCACGTCCCGTTTTGGACAAATGAGTAGATCAGAACGTCAGGTGACAGGAACGCGTAGGTCGAGAGACCGAGTTGCCATTGAGGCACACCGAATTCAGCGTCTCGCGCCAGGATGTGCTCCACGCCGGAGGCGTTCCAGCGATAGATGTTCCAGAAATTTGTGCGGTCGGAGATGAAGTAGAGTCGCCCATCCGGCGCCCATTGCGGTTGAAACACCGACTCGGAACCGCCTTGGGCGATCTGCCTGTCTGTCAGCGCGCCCGCCGGATCCAGACTTGCGACATTCAAACGGCTGGACGTCCACGGCATGTTTGGATGTTGCCAGCTCAGCCACGCAAGCTTTGACCCGTCCGGGCTGAGCGTCGGCGACGCGTAGAAGTCGCATCCGCTGTCGAGCGTAGCCTCGTAGCCCGTAGCAATGTCGATGGCGACCAGCTTATGGATTGCGTGAATGACGTCGCCGTCCGGACGCTCCTCCTTTATTGCGATCAGTCGATTTCGCGGGACGTCGACGCACATATCTGCAAACAGGCAATTCGCGCTCGACGTGATTCTTGTCGGAGTGTCGCCCACGACCTGTCGGTAGATTTGACCATCGCCGAAATTGACGAAATAGAGGACGCCGTTGCGGACTGCATAGCTGCCTCCGCCATAACTGTAGACCTGCGATCTCACGTTGAACGGGGCCGGCGTAACGTCGCTGATCGCGCCGTCGGCGGCCCTGGCGACGACGACGTTGCGGCCCTTCTCGAGTGGCCTTCCCTCGATCCAATAGACGTCGTCCCCGTCGATCCGCGGCTCGGCCAATGTTCCGGTTTCGGCCACGGCCGCATCGGCTGTGATGGGAGAGACCCATGATCCGAAACTGCCGATTTGCGGATCTACCATGCCGCTTCTCCGTCGCGGTTGCGCTCGAATGACGTTCGATTGTAGAGGCTAGGATCGGCGCCCACCAATCACGCTTCGCGGTAATCGAGCAGCAGCAGCGCGACGGCATCCTCATGTCGATGGTTCAGCCAGTATTGTGCTATCAAGTTATCGTTAGGCGGCCTGGCCGCGCGCGCCGCGTGCTTGCAGCAAGCGGCTGGGATTCGAGAATGGTCGCGAGTGACAGCTTTGCGGAATTTCTGGGCGAGCAGCTTGCAGCGCTCGGCCACATCAGCTTCCGGCGCATGTTCGGCAAGACCGGCGTGTTCTGCGACGGGTTGATGTTCGGCATGGTGACCGAGAACACGCTGTATTTCCGCGTCGACGACGACAATCGCGCCACGTTCAAGGAAGCCGAAGCCTATCCGCCGCTGAACTACAGCAAGCAGGGCGCGAGCATCGACCTGTCGTTCTGGCGCGCGCCGGAGCGGCTGTTTGACGAGCCTGACGAACTGATCGCCTGGGCGCGCGCCGCACTGGCCGCCGCGAGCCGGATCGCCGCGAAGCGCCAGCGTCCGGCGCCGAAGCGGAAGGCGAAATCCAAGTCTCCCGCCTCATAACTCCTATGTGAGCCGTCGCCCGGCAAATGCGCTCCTTGTCCGAACGAACGCTTGACGTCCGGACCTCGCGCTGATTAGGTAGACCGGTATATCTAGGGAGGGCGATGCGATGTCCGGACGACGATCGCCGCGCGACCGTCTGATCGATACGGCGGCGGATCTTTTCTACGACCGCGGGATGCCCAATGTCGGTATCAACGAGGTGACCGAGCGCGCCGGCGTCGCCCGTATGACGCTGTACAACAACTTCGACTCCAAGGAGGCGCTCGCGCTCGCGGCCTTCGAACAGCATTCGGAGACGCGGCGGACCTTGATCGAGCAGCACCTCGCGCGGGCGCAGACGCCGTCGGATGGCGTCAAGGCGATGTTCGACATTTCCGAGCAGTTCGCAGCCGAGCCCGGCTTTCGCGGCTGCCCCTTCATCAATGTCGTCGTGCAGGACCCGCAGCCCGAGGGGCCGATGCACGCGCTCGTGCGCGCGCACAAGGCCTGGATCAGGGCCAAATTCCGCGACATCGCCGCGCGGGCCGGGCACCGCAAGCCGGACACGACGGCTCAGCAACTGCTCGCCTTGCTTGATGGCGCGAGCATCGAGGCGTTCATCCAGGGCGGCGTCGAGCCCATTCGGGCCGGCAGGCAGGCCGCTGAGATTCTTCTGAGCGCGCGGCGATGACATCGCGGCCGCGCGCGTTTCTTCCAACCGGAGGCTTCGATGACCCAAGCGCTTCAAGCATCAGCATCGCTCGCTACCATCGCAGACGCAAAATCGACCGCGCCACCGCTCGAGCGCGAGTGCCTGTCCAGTCTGATCGACGCCACCCATCGGTATTTTGACCTGATGTATGATTGCGACGTGTCGCGCTTCGATCAGGTGTTTGCGCCGAGCGTCCAGCTGCACGGTTACCGCGACGGGCAAATGATGGTGTGGCCGGCCGAGACCTACAAGGAGATCCTCAGGAAGCGGCAATCGCCGCAATCCGTGAACGCGCCGCGGCTCAATGAAATCCTGACGATGGATTTTGTCTCAACGAGCATGGCCCTGACCAAGGTGCGCGTGCGGATCGTCACGATGGTGTTTCTGGACTATCTGACCTGGCATTCCATCGATGGACGATGGCTGATCACCTCGAAAGGGTTTCATGTCGAATCGAGCGATGGCGCCTGAGGAGTGTAGTCGTCGCCGGCCGCAAATCCGGTTCTGGCAATCAGCACCCAGCGCCGTCCCGCGCGCGCCGACGTCGCGTCGCTCTCGGCTGCTAAAGCATGATGAAATGCGGCTCGATCAAAGCCGTACGGAAGATGCGCCCCCTCTCCCCGCTTGCGGGGGAGAGGGTTGGGTGAGGGGGAGTCTCAAGGAACCGGCCCTGTGGAGACTCCCCCTGACCCGTCGCGCACTTAGCGATGCCAACGGCACCGCTCGTCGCGCGGCGACCTCTCCCCGCCAGCGGGGAGAGGTGAACAGCCGGACCGGCACACCGATTCGAGCAAACGTTATCATGCTTTGGTCGCCTCTCATTTCCTTGCTCAAGGAGCAGCCGTGACATGATCATTGTGCATTACGCCCATCGCCTGCCGGCTGACTACGATCTCGGCGCGCTGCGGCGATGGCTGAAAGAGCGCGGGACGGTCTGGGACGCGGTGCCCGCGCTCTATTTCAAGGCTTTTCTGCTGCGCGAAGCCGGCCGCTTCGGCGCCATCGCGAACAACTTCTCCTCGCTTTATCTCTGGCAGCAGGACAAGGCGTTCCGCGACTGGCTGGTGCGCGGCGGCTACAAGGTCGTCACGGATGTGGTCGGACGCGCTGGCATCGAGACGTACGTCGCGCTGGATGCGTTCCGGGGCAGGGGAAGCGACGCGTGCTTCCTTTATCGGGACGATATCGCCATCCCGCTCGATGCGGACCTGACAGCCGCCTTTGCAGAAGAGATCGAGCGGGCGCGCGACTGCGCGGCCCACGGGGACATCGTCGCGGCGGTGGTCGGTCTCGATCCGCAAAACTGGAAATTCGTGCGCGTCCTGTTGTCCGAGGACGAGCCCGGTGCGAGCGCGCGCGGCACAGCCCACCAGATCGCCCATCTGTCGTGTCCGCTGCTTGACACGCTGCCGCCGGGAGGACGAGGGTGATGGGGATGCGATGCAGGCCTGCGCAGCCGGTCCTGGACGGAATTGCCGCGGCCTGACCTGGACCGAAGTGGCGCGCCACGGCCGATGAAAATGCGCACTTTTGCTTGCCGTGGCACTATGAGGGGTAGCCCGCTCGGCGTTCCAGTCACAAAAGCTGCGACGTTCTGTGCATTCACGCTGCGCCTCGCGCGGACGCTATTTGAGAGCGAACGTTATGCTGGATCATGTCTCACTCGGTGTCACCGACATTTACAGCAGTCGGCGCTTTTACGACGCCGTATTGCGTCCACTCGGGCTCGTACGTATCGTTGATTTCGGCGAGAACCGCGGTTCCGATTACGGCGCTGCGCCAGGATCGCTCGGTGTCGAATTCACGATCACCTACGAAGCGGAGGTGAGGACGCCTATTCCTGGCGCCCATATCTGCTTTCGTGCTCCCGGCCGCGCCGCGGTCGACGCCTTTCACGCGGCGGCGCTCGCGCACGGGGGGTGCAACGACGGGCCGCCAGGGTTACGGGCGAATTACCACGCCGATTACTATGGCGCCTTCGTATTGGACCCCGAGGGCCATCGCATCGAGGCAGTCTGTCACGCGCCGACCAGCCCGGCCATCGTCGCGAGCGGCTAACGCACGCTTTCTGTATGCGATTGATCAAACTGGCCGAGAGCAGCACCTGGCGATTTCCGGGGAACTCCGGCGGCGCAGTCTTGGGAGATGGGTGGCGCGCCCGACACGATTCGAACGTGTGATTTGTGTTCGGAGCGCAAATCCAAACTTACGCGGCCCTGACACCCGCGAGGAACGTGTTCACTTCGCTCGCGAGTTGCTCGGCCTGCTTCGAGAGATTGGAAGCCGCCGTCAGCACCTGGCTCGCGGCAAGGCCAGTATCGTTCGCTGCGTTGGAGACGCCGCCGATATTGGCGGTGACGTCGCGCGTCGCTTCCGCCGTCTGAGTGACGTTGCGGGCGATCTCCGCAGTTGCCGCGCCTTGCTCCTCGATGGCAGTCCCGATGGCGGTGGCGATCACGCCGACCTCCTCGATCGTCGAGGTGATGCCGTCGATGGCGCCGACCGCCTCCTTGGTTGCACTCTGGATCTGGGCGATGCGGTCGCCGATCTCCTGGGTCGCCTGCGCGGTCTGGCCGGCCAGCGTCTTCACCTCGGCCGCGACGACGGCGAAGCCGCGCCCGGCCTCGCCGGCGCGCGCCGCCTCGATAGCGGCGTTGAGCGCGAGCAGATTGGTCTGCTGGGCGATGCGCGAGATCAGCTCGGCGACGTGCTCGATCTGCCGGGCGCCCTCGGCGAGCGCGCGCACGATGGTGTCGGTGCGCCGCGCACTCTCGACCGCCCGTCCGGTCACCTCGGCGGATTGTGCGACCTGGCGGCTGATCTCGGTGATCGAGCAAGAAAGTTCTTCCGCGGCGGTGGCGGCCGTCTGCACCCGCGAGCTCGCCTGGTTCACGGCCGTGCTTACCGCGCTGGCACGCTGCTTGGTGCTGCCAGCAGTGCCCGTCATCGACTTCGCGGTAGCTTCGAGCTCGCCGGCGCCTGCGGCCATCATCCCGACAAGCTGGCCGACCGAGGCATCGAAGCGGTCGGCGAGCATGATCAGGGCTTGGCGCTTTTCGGCTTCGCTGCGCTGCTTGCTGGCGGCCTGCTCCTGCTCGAGCATGCGTGCCGTGATCGCCGTCTTGCGCAGCACGTCGAGGCTCTCGGCCATGCGGCCGATCTCGTCGCGACGATCGGTCTCGGCGACCGGAGTCTCCAGCGCACCGCCGGCGATACCCTGCATGCGGTCCATCAGCCGATGCAGCCCGCCGACGACATCGCGCGAAACAAGCCACGACAGAAGACCAAGCAGCAGCATGAGACCGCCACCCAAGGTGCCGAGGCGCCAGAGCAGCGCGTCCACGTCGGAGTCGATATCGTCGACATAGAGGCCGAAGCTCATCGAGATGTTCCATGGCGCAAAGATGCGGCCGAAGACCAGCTTGCGGAGTGGTTCGGTCTGGCCGGGCCGCGGATAGAGGTAGGAGCTCGTGCCGCCCTCCGGGCTCTGCCGGCCCGCGCTGATCTGCGCCTCGGAGATCAGCACGCCATTGGCGTCCTTCATGCCGAGCACCTTGCCTTCCATCTTCTCGTCTGCACCGTTCATGAGCACAGAGGAATCGGCGATGTTGTGCGCGATCGGATAGGCTTGGCCGCTGTTGAATTTCATGTGGTGCCCGATGCGGCGAAATTCCGCCTTGGCTTGGTCGACGGTCATCTTCCCTGCGACGACCTCATCCTGAAGCATCTGCGCCTGGCCGTAGAGCAGGTCGACCGCCGTGTGGAGTTGTTCGATGCGGTCATTGACCATGCGGGCGCGGGTGAGGGAAGCCGCCACGGCGACGGTCGTGCAGACGGCCAGGGCGGCCAGGATCACCATGCTCGCGAATTTTGTGTGGATCTTAAGATTGCTGAGCAGGGTCATCTTCGCTCCCCAGAAGGCGTGGTCTTTCGATACCATTGCAGTTACTTAATAATAGTGAATCCCGGCCGCGTGACGGGCGCTCAGGCCTCTCGCGGCCCAGAGCGGCTTTCCACAGCCGGACACAGGCGCGCTGCGAGGGCGTGCTTTGCCTTCCCCTCGTCTCGCCTTACGCTGCGACTTGTGATTCCTTTGGGCGCTTGCTCCGCCGTCAGGCGCTGCGCAGCCATGGTGTAGCATGCCGCACGGATCGTCGGCCCAGATGA
>NZ_JAFATE010000209.1 GCF_019244115.1 Bradyrhizobium sp. | reverse complement strand
CAGCGAGCGCTTGACGCGGACCATGTCCAGCACCGGGATGCCCTCGGTGATGCAGACGATCAGCGGGATTTCCGCGTCGATCGCCTCGCAGATCGCGTCCGCCGCGCCCGGCGGCGGCACATAGATGACCGAGGCATCTGCGCCTGTCTTCTCCCGTGCCTCGGCGACGGTGTCGAACACCGGCAGCCCGAGATGCGTCGAGCCGCCTTTGCCGGGCGAGGTGCCGCCGACCATTTTCGTGCCATAGGCGAGCGCGGCTTCGGAGTGGAACGTGCCGTTCTTGCCGGTAAAGCCCTGGCAGATGACCTTGGTGTTGGCGTCGATCAGGATGGACATTGCGGAAAACTGCTTTCGCGGGGCGTTCGAGGTTGATGTCAGTGGATGCGCCGGTAGACGCCGGTGAGCACGTCGGCCCAGCCTTCGGCGTCGGGCGAGAACTGGATCTTCATGTTGTAGGTATTGTCATCGACGATCTCGTAGACGTGCCGCGCGTTGCCGCGCAGCGACCCGCGCACCAGCGTCAGCACGTTGCCGACCCAGGTGCCGGAAGCGGGCGATGGCGGGAAGTAGCCGAGCGAGTCGTGCCAGAACAATTTGTAGCGCCGGTCGTCGCGGTCATAGGTGAACAGCGCGTGGGTGGCAAAGCTCTCCTTGCCGTCACGCGTCTGCTTCATGTCCTGGATCAGATAGAAGCCGTTCAGGTCCATGCGCGCGATCACGTGCGACGTCGCCGGACCGCCGGCGACCCAACGTGACGGAAAGACCATCTCCTCGCCGGCCCATTCGCCCGCGAACACCGCAAGCTTCTGGTGTTCGGGAAGCGGCGTGGGTGCTGCGAGATGGTCCTGGGCCATGGCTTAGACCTCGCTGAAATGGGACTGAGGTCGCGCGGCGAAAAAGCTGCGCTCCCCTCCCCCTCGCGGGGAGGGGTTGGGGGTGGGGGTGATCCTAGCGACAAACACCGAAGTCTGGGTACCCCGCTCCCCGACCCTCCCCGGCAAGGGGGGAGGGAGTTGAGAGAGCCCGCCAAGGCTTCGACGAGAAATCATCCGCGTTAGCCCTTCTTCACCGCATTGACGATCTTCTGGGCCGCGTCGTCGAGATTGTCGGCCGGCACGACGTTGAGACCGGACTCGCGGATGATCTTCTTGCCCTGCTCAACATTGGTGCCTTCGAGCCGCACCACCAGTGGGACCGTCAACCCGACATCCTTCACCGCGGCCACTACGCCCTCGGCGATGACGTCGCACTTCATGATGCCACCGAAAATGTTGACCAGGATGCCCTTTACGTTGGGATCGGCGGTGATGATCTTGAAGGCGGCCGCGACCTTGTCCTTGCTGGCGCCGCCGCCGACGTCGAGGAAATTGGCCGGCGCCATGCCGTAGAGTTTGATGATGTCCATGGTCGCCATGGCAAGGCCGGCACCGTTCACCATGCAGCCGATATTGCCGTCGAGCGCAACATAGTTAAGGTCGTATTTCGACGCCTCGATCTCCTTGGCGTCCTCCTCCGTTTCATCGCGCAGCGCGACCACCTCGGGGTGGCGAAACAGCGCGTTGTCGTCGAAGGCGACCTTGGCGTCGAGCACGCGAAGCTGCCCCTGCTTGGTCACAACCAGCGGATTGATCTCCAGCATCGCCATGTCCTTGGCGACGAAAGCGCTATAGAGCTGCGTCGTCAGCTTCTCTGCCTGCTTGGCGAGATCGCCGGAGAGGTTGAGCGCCTTGGCGACGGTGCGGCCGTGATGGCCCATGATGCCGGTCGCCGGATCGACCGAGAACGAGACGATCTTTTCCGGCGTGTTGTGGGCGACGTCCTCGATGTTCACGCCGCCTTCGGTCGAGACCACGAAAGAGACTTCGCTGGTCTCCCGATTGACCAGGAGCGAGAGGTAAAACTCCTTGTCGATGTCGGAGCCTTCCTCGATGTACAGCCGGTTGACCTGCTTGCCATGCGCGCCGGTCTGCACGGTAACCAGGGTCGCGCCGAGCATCTGCTTGACGTAATCCTTCACCTCCTGGGGAGACTTGGCGATGCGGACCCCGCCCTTGTCGCCGGCGGAGGCCTCCTTGAACTTGCCCTTCCCCCGGCCGCCGGCGTGGATCTGGCTCTTCACCACCCAGACCGGACCGGGCAGCGCCTTGACCGCGGCATCGGCGTCGTCGGGACGCAGCACCGGGAAGCCTTTTGAGATCGGCACCCCGAATTCGCCGAGCAGCGCCTTGGCCTGGTATTCATGGATATTCATTGAAGGACGCTCCCCCACCCTCACGCGCGGCATTCGCGCGGGCAATTTTAGATCAGCTTTTCTACTGGCATACCATATACCAGAAGGACTTCAAGTTCCAGGATCGAACGGATCGACACCCTGGGCTCCCCCGAACGGCTTCAGCGACCCAACAGATCAGGCGCAATCTTCTTGCAGGCATCGACCAGGCCCTGCACGGCGGCGACCGACTTGTCGAAGGCGTCGCGGTCCTTGCCGGCGAGCTCGATCTCGACGATCCGCTCGACGCCCTTGGAGCCGATCACCACGGGCACACCGACATACATGTCCTTCACGCTGTACTCGCCGTTGAGGTAGGCGGCGCAGGGCAGCACGCGCTTCTTGTCCCTCAGATAGCTCTCGGCCATCGCGATCGCCGAGGCCGCCGGTGCGTAATAGGCCGACCCGGTCTTCAGCAGGTTGACGATCTCGGCGCCGCCATTGCGGGTGCGGTCGACGATCTCGTCGATCCGGGCTTGCGAGGTCCAGCCCATCTTGACGAGATCCGGCAGCGGAATGCCGGCCACCGTGGAATAGCGCACCAGCGGCACCATGGTGTCGCCATGGCCGCCGAGCACGAAGGCGGTGACGTCCTCGACCGAGACGTTGAACTCGTCGGCGAGGAAATAGCGGAAGCGCGCGGAGTCCAGCACGCCGGCCATGCCGACCACCTTCTTGTGCGGCAAGCCAGAGGCCTTTTGCAGTGCCCAAACCATCGCGTCGAGCGGGTTGGTGATGCAGATGACGAAGGCGTCGGGCGCATATTTTTTGATGCCGGCGCCGACCTGCTCCATCACCTTCAGATTGATCGACAACAGATCGTCGCGGCTCATGCCGGGCTTGCGCGGCACGCCGGCGGTGACGATGCAGACCTTTGCGTTGTCCAGCGCCTCGTAGGTGTTGGCGCCGGTATAGGCCGCATCGAAGCCGTCGACCGGCGAGGACTGCGCGATGTCGAGCGCCTTGCCCTGCGGCACGCCCTCGGCGATGTCGAACATCACCACGTCGCCGAGCTCTTTCAAGCCGATCAGATGAGCCAGCGTTCCGCCGATCTGACCGGAGCCAATCAAAGCAATCTTGTCGCGCGCCATGGAAATCTGTCCTTTGAGCCCGAACGGGAGGAGGGAAAAGCTGGGGTGCTGGTTATCGCTTTCGAGGAACGCGTTCAAGTCGGGCCGCGCCCAATAGTCGGGCAACCATTGAGGTCATTCCGGGGCACATCCAACGGGTCCGGGCGGAGCCCGGCCAGATGGATGTGAACCCGGAATCTCGCACCACGACCTCGGGATTCCGGGTTCGCTCGCGAGGTGCGCGCGCCCCCGAATGACGAGAGCTGAACTTACGTTTCCACCAGCCCGGTGCTGGTGCCAGAGGCAGCCGAATCCCTCTTATGACCATGGGGGAGCGCCAGATAGGATTCCGAGCTCATTTCGATCAGGCGCGATGACGTTCGCTTGAACTCGTTGGCTTCCGGCCCATCGGTGGCAAGGTAGAGCGACACCGGATCGGCTTCCGCCGAGGCCATCAGCTTTACCGCATTGTCATAGAGCGTGTCGATCAAGGTGATGAACCGTTTGGCCGCGTTGCGCTCGCCGTAGTCCATCACCGGAATCCGGTCGACCAGGACGGTGTGATAGTCCTGGGCAAGCCGGAGATAGTCGGAGGCCGCGAGCGGTTGTTCGCAGAGTTCGGCAAAAGAGAACCGCGCCACCCCGTGCGCCGAGCAGGGTACATGCAGGGTGCGGCCCTTGATCGAAATATCGCGCGGCTTGCACGGCGCGCCGCCGCTCAGCCGAGCCCAGGCCGCATCGAGCGCGGTGCCCGCCGCGTCGTCCGGAGGCACCAGCCACATCTTGACCCCGGCGAGCTTTTCCAGCCGGAAATCGGTGCGCGCATCGAGCCGCAGCACGTCCATGTGCGCCTCGATGTCTGCAATGAAGGGCAGGAACAAAGCGCGGTTCAACCCGCCCTTGTAGAGATCCTCAGGCGCGACGTTCGAGGTCGCGACCACGACCGTACCGAGATCGAACAGTTTTGCGAACAGCCGGCCCAGGATCATCGCGTCCGCAATGTCGGTGACGTGGATTTCGTCGAAACAGAGCAGCCAGGCCTCGTCGAAGATCGATGCAGCGGTCAGTGCGATGACGTCACCATCTGCAATCTCGCCCCGCGCGATGTTTTGGCGGTAATTGTAGATGCGCTCATGCACGTCGGCCATGAACTCGTGGAAATGCGCGCGGCGCTTGTGGCTGACCGGGGAGTGCTGGAAGAACAGGTCCATCAGCATGGTCTTGCCGCGGCCGACCTCGCCATGGACGTAGAGCCCGCGCGGCGGCTCCTCCTTGTCGGCGAACAGCCGGCCGAGCAGACCCTGCTTGCGCGACGGCTTGTAGCTCGCAAGCCGGCGGTCCAGCTCCGCAAAGGCTTCAGCGACCTCGGCCTGGGCCGGATCGGCCTCGATGGCGCCGGAGGCGATGAGGGCATTGTACTGGCTACGGAATGCGTCGGAGGGGGTATGCAGCATGACCCCCACTCTACCGCCTCAGCGTTACGAAAAATGCAAGCTGCGTTTTGGTTAACGGGGTATGCGCCGAGATGCCGGTCCGCTTTTACTCTGTCATGCCTCCCGGAGGCGGGGCATCCAGTACGCCGAGGCTTCTCGTTTTTCCCTAGCAGTCGTGGAATACTAGGTCGCCCGGTCAAGCCGGGCGACGACAACAGGCCACTGATCTCACGCGCTCAGCGCGTAGGCGTCCTCGATCACATAAGGCCCGCCGCCGGTGGAGGCGCGGGAGGAGAACAGCACGAAGCGCTCGGCCGTGAAAACCCGGCTCGGGAAATAGCCGCGTACCGACAGATAATCGGCGACATCCTGGCTCGAGACGTCATGCAGCCGCGCCAGCGTCACATGCGGGGTGAATTTGCGCCCCTCGGGGTCGAGCCCGATGCGCTGCATCATGCGCTCGAGCTCGGCCTGAAGTTCGATCAGCGGCCGGGAGGGGGCGATGTTGGCGACCACGGCGCGGGGCTTGCGGCCGCCAAAGCTCGACAGCCCCTGCACCGTGACATCGAACGGCTTGCGGTTCACCCGCACCAGCATGGACGCAATCTCGTTGGCCCAGGTGCCATCGATATCGCCGATGAAGCGCAGGGTGACATGGTAATTTTCCGGATCGATCCAACGGGCGCCGGGGAGGCCACCCCGCAAGCTGGACAATGTCTGGCCGACTTCGGTCGGGATTTCCAGTCCAGTAAATAAACGCGGCATCGTTGCGGACTCCCGATGCTAGTCACGATCCCGAAAAGCATAGCGCCTTCCGGGAAAGAAACATTTTATGCGCGGCGACGAATCGCCGATGACTTTTTGTAGCGCAGTTATGTGACTCTGCGAAATAGGTGGCGTTAACGGATCACAAACCACCGGAACATGGTCGCTTTGCGGCCCGCCCGACCATTGAGCTTAACCTTTGGTCGCGCGCTGCTGGCGAATTGAGCCGAGAAATGTCTCCACCGCGGGCAGGACGTTGTTCACGATGATGTCGACGCCCTCGGCCGTCGGATGGATCCCGTCAGCCTGATTGAGTTTGCTGTTCGCCGCAACGCCTGCGAGAAAAAACGGATAGAGCGGCACGTCGAACTCCCTGCCGAGATCGGGATAAATCGAATTGAACCGCGCCGCATAGTCGCTGCCATAATTCGGTGGCGCCACCATACCGCAAAGCATGACGGCGATGCCGCGCGACTTGAGCCGCTTGACGATGTCCGTCAGCGCCGCGCGCGTCACCGCCGGATCGAGGCCGCGCAGGGCATCATTGGCACCGAGCTCGACGATGACGGCGTCGGTTCCCTCAGGCACCGACCAGTCGAGCCGGTCGCGCCCGCCCGAGGCGGTATCGCCGGATACCCCGGCATTGCTGATCTCGACGTTGATCCCCTTGTCGCGAAGCGCTTTTTGCAGCCGCGCCGGAAAGGCTGATGCCTCGGGAAGGCCAAGCCCCGCGCTCAGGGAATCGCCCAGCACGACCAGTTTGAGCGGTTTCGTCCCGTCGGCCTGCGCTTGGGTCAGTCCAATTACCCCTGTCACCACGCCGAGCGTCAACACGAGTATGTGCACGGCGAGCCGCACCAGCCCCTCGACCGGGCGCGCAGAAGTGCCATATGACCGAGCCATGGACAGTCTCATCGAACCCTCTGACGTGACCGGAGTTACGCCGGACACCATCTCCATCTCCAACCTCAACCTCTCGCTCGGCAGCGGCGCCGCGCGCGTCCACATCCTGAAGGATATCAGCTTGCGCGTGGCCCAGGGCGAAGCCATCGGGCTGATCGGCCCATCGGGCTCCGGCAAGTCCACGCTTCTGATGGTAATGGCGGGGCTGGAACGTCCTGACAGTGGTGAGGTGGTGGTCGGCGGCACGCCTTTCAATGCCCTCGACGAGGACGCGCTGGCGCGCTTCCGCGGCCGCCAGGTCGGCATCGTGTTCCAGTCCTTTCATCTGATCCCGACCATGACGGCGCTGGAGAACGTCGCCGTGCCGCTGGAACTGGCCGGCGATGCCGATGCCGCGCGGCGCGCCGCGCAGGAACTGATCTCGGTCGGCCTCGGCGAGCGGCTGCACCATTATCCGACTCAACTCTCCGGCGGCGAGCAGCAGCGCGTCGCGCTGGCGCGGGCGCTCGCGCCCGATCCGGCCATCCTGGTGGCCGACGAGCCGACCGGCAATCTCGATGAGACCACGGGAAAACAGATCGTCGACCTCCTGTTCACCAAACACGCCGAACGCGGCATGACGCTGGTGCTGGTGACCCACGACACGCAGCTCGCGCAGCGCTGCGACCGGGTGATCCGGCTGCGCTCGGGCCGGATCGACGGCGTGCCGGCGGATCGCGTGGCTGGGCCATGACGCTCGCCCTGGAAAGTCCGGCCGTCGCGGCGCAGCGCCGCAGCACGGGAGCGCTGCCGCTTCGCTATGCGCTCCGCGAGTTGCGCGGCGGCTTGCGCGGATTTTACGTCTTCATCGCCTGCATCGCGCTCGGCGTGACGGCGATTGCCGGGGTGGGCTCGGTCGCGGCGAGCCTGAGCGACGGACTTGCGCATGAAGGCCGCACCCTGCTCGGCGGCGATGTCTCCTTCGTGCTGTTTCAGCGCGAGGCCAAACCCGCGGAGCTCGCTTTCCTCCGCTCGCGCGGACAGGTCTCCGCCGCGGCGACCTTGCGCGCCATGGCGCGTGCGAACGATGGCCGGCTTGCACTCGTGGAGATGAAGGCGGTCGACGGCGCGTATCCGATGCTCGGCGAGCTGACGCTGAACCCGCGCCTGCCCGTGAGCGAGCTCCTGGCCAAACGCGATGGCGCATTCGGCGCGGCGGCTGATCCAACCTTGCTGGCGCGGCTCGACTTGAAGATCGGCGATCGCGTCACGATCGGAGAAGCGACCTTCGAAATCCGCAGCGCGGTCGAGGCGGAGCCCGACAAGCTCGCCGGCGGCATCGGCTTTGGGCCGCGCTTCCTGATCAGCGACGAAGCGCTGCAGGCCACCGCCCTGGTGCAGCCCGGGAGCCTGGTGCGCTGGAACTACCGGGTCAAACTGCCCGACGACGCGGCGAGCGACCGCGCAGCCAGCGCGCTGATCGATGATGCACGCACCGCGCTGCCCGAGGCCGGCTGGGAAGTGCGAAGCCGGTCCAACGCATCGCCGCAGCTCGAGCGCACCATCAGCCGGTTTTCCCAGTTCCTTAGCCTCGTCGGCCTTGCCGCGCTGCTGGTCGGCGGGGTCGGCGTCGCCAATGCGGTGAAGAGCCACATCGACCGTCGTGTCGAGGTGATCGCGGCATTCAAGGCGCTCGGCACCACCTCCGGCGACGTGTTCAGGATCTATCTGACCCAGGTCGTGGTGCTGGCTTGTGTCGGCGCCGCGATCGGGATGATCGCGGGCGGCGCGCTGCCCTTCATCATCGTCGGCCTGTTCGGCAAGCTGTTGCCGCTGCCGATCACGCCCGCGCTGCATGCCGGCGAACTCTCGCTGTCGCTGGTCTACGGACTGCTGACGGCGCTCGCCTTCGGGCTGTGGCCGCTCGGCCGCGTCCATGACGTGCCGGTGGCGGCGCTGTTTCGCGAGGCCGTGATCGCCGAATGGCACCGGCCGCGCTGGCGCTATCTCGCGCTGATGGCGGGCGTGATCGGCCTTCTCGTCGCGATCGTGATCGGACTTGCCTTCGACAAGCGCGTCGCCGCCGTGTTCGTCGCCTCGTCGGTGATGGTGTTCGCGCTGCTGCGCGGCATTGCCGTTGGCTTGATGGCGCTGGCGCGCCGTCTGCCACGGACCCGCATCACGATGCTGCGGCTGGCGATCGCCAATATCCACCGGGTCGGTGCACTGACGCCATCGGTTGTCCTGTCGCTTGGCCTCGGCCTCGCGGTGCTGGTGACCATCACCCAGATCGACGGCAACCTGCGCCGACAGTTCCTGGCGGCGCTGCCGGAGCGCGCGCCCTCGTTCTACTTCATCGACATTCCCGCTGGCGATGCCGAGCATTTCCGCGCGTTTCTGGCGCAAAGCGTGCCGCAATCCACCGTCGAAGACGTGCCGATGCTGCGCGGGCGCATCGTCGCTGCGCGCGGCGTCAAGGCCGAGGACCTCAAACCCTCGACCGACGCCGAATGGGTGCTGCAGAGCGATCGCGGCCTGACCTATACCGACGAGATCCCCAAGGGCTCAAAAATCGTCGAAGGCGAATGGTGGGGCGCCGACTATGCGGGGCCGCCGCTGGTCTCGATCGAGAAGAAGATCGCGGACGGTCTCAAGCTGAAGCTCGGCGATGAGATCGTGGTCAACGTGCTCGGCCGCGACCTCTCGGCCCGGATCGGCAACATGCGGACGATCGACTGGCAGGGGCTCGGCATCAACTTCGTGCTGGTGTTCTCGCCTGGTGCCTTCAAGGGCGCGCCGCACACGCATATCGCAACGCTGACCGAGGCTCGTCCCGACGCGGCAGGCGACGCCAAGATCATCAGGCAGGTCGCAGACCACTTTCCGATGGTGACCAGCGTGCGGGTGCGCGAAGTGATGGAGACGGTCGGCTCCGTGATCACCAACCTGACGCTCGCGATCCGGGGCGCCAGTGCGGTGACGCTGATCTCCGCGATCCTGGTGCTCGGCGGCGCGCTGGCCGCAGGCCATCGTCACCGGGTCTATGATGCGGTGATTCTGAAAACGCTCGGCGCCACCCGCCTGCGCCTGCTCGGCGCCTATGCCCTGGAATACCTGATGATCGGATTTGCCACCGCCGTGTTCGGCGTGATCGCGGGTTCCCTTGCCGCGTGGCTGATCGTGACCCGCCTGATGACCCTGAGCTTCACCTGGCAGGCCGGCAGCGCCACTGTCGTCGTCGTGGCGGCGCTGCTGGTCACGGTCGGCCTCGGGCTTGCCGGGACACTGCTGGCCCTCAATCAGAAGCCCGCGTCGGTCCTGCGCAATTTGTGACAAATTGACCTAGTGCCCGCCTGGCCGAAGTCCGCGCGCCATCGCTTGCGACATTTTTCCGTGGACATCGGAAACGCGGGGACCCTCGCAAATATATGATTCCAGTGCCGCTTTCGATCTGAAGTCGCCGGAATCGATCTCGGCGCGTTAACTTAAGGACTGCAGATCGGCCGCACCGGGCGCGCGCTGTAAGCGTGGTGTAAGGCTTTGAAATCGTGGAGCGACATTCAGCCGCGCATGGACGCTTGCGCCGAATGTGTTAGTTTCCCAGATATTCGGGCAGAGGCCGGCCTGATGACGCAAAGTTAATGTCAGCAAGCGCGGCTATCTGAGGTAGGTTTCTTACCGGCGACGCGGGCTTTGCGGCGCCGGGCAACAAACGGGAATTCGACCATGTCGGACCTAGACCGCAACTACGCTTCTCCTTTCGGCCGGGTCGCCGGGCGCACTGACGCCGCGGCCGTCGACGCCGGTCTGCGCGCCTACATGCTGCGCATCTACAACTACATGAGCATTGGCCTTGCCATCACCGGCCTCGCCGCGCTCGGCATCTACATGGCTGCCGTGACCAGCGATCCCTCGGGCGCCGCGGCCAAGATCGGCAACGCGTTCCTGACGCCGTTCGGCTACGCGATGTTCGTGAGCCCGCTGAAATGGCTGTTCATCCTGGCGCCGCTCGCCATGGTGTTCGTGATCTCGGCCGGCATCAACCGCCTCGCGCCCTCGACCGCGCAGATGCTGTTTTGGGTGTTCTCGGCGCTGATGGGCGTGTCGCTGTCGTCGATCTTCCTGGTGTACACGCACACCTCGATCGTGCGGGTGTTCTTCATCACCGCGGCGACCTTCGGTGCGCTGAGCCTCTATGGCTACACGACGCGCCGTGACATGACCGGGCTCGGATCGTTCCTGTTCATGGGCCTGATCGGCATCGTCATCGCAAGCCTGGTGAACCTGTTCCTGGCTTCGTCGACGCTGCAGTTCTTCGTGTCGATCATCGGCGTGCTGGTGTTCGCGGGCCTCACCGCCTGGGATACCCAGCGGCTAAAGAACGAGTACATCTACGGCTACGCCTCGGCCGGCGGCGACATCGCCGAACGGGCCGCGATCACCGGCGCGCTGTCGCTGTACCTGAACTTCATCAACCTGTTCACGTTGCTGCTGCAGCTGCTCGGACAGCGCGACTGATCGAACGAACGGCTCACCATTCGAAGCCCCGGCCTCAGCGCCGGGGCTTTTTGTTAATCCCCCGTCAATCGCGCGGGGCTGCGTGAAAGCACATTGATCCGAGACATGCGGCTGTTATCCTGGATCGCATGTCAGCTCCCGAAATTCGGCCTGCCCAAGAGGCCGACCTTTGCGCCATCACCGCCATCTATCAGCACGCCGTGCTTTACGGCACGGCGACCTTCGAACTCGACCCGCCCGACCTCGTCGAAATGACGCGGCGTTTTCGCGCGCTGATCGATGGCGGTTATCCCTATTTCGTCGCAGCCCTCAACGACCGTGTGGTCGGCTACGCCTATGCGGGCCCCTACCGACCGAGGCCCGCCTACCGCTTCACGGTGGAGAA
Source organism: Bradyrhizobium sp. (assembly GCF_019244115.1). Classification (GTDB taxonomy): domain Bacteria; phylum Pseudomonadota; class Alphaproteobacteria; order Rhizobiales; family Xanthobacteraceae; genus Bradyrhizobium. The sequence continues at coordinate 3,581 of NZ_JAFATE010000209.1, read as the reverse complement.
CTCGATCTATCTGGAGCCGGCCATTCATCGGCGCGGCATCGGCCTGCAATTGCTGCTGCGATTGATCCGGGAATCCGAGGCGCGCGGCCATCGGCAGATGATCGCGGTGATCGGCGATTCCGCCAATGCCGGATCGATCGGCGTGCATACCAAAACCGGCTTCCAGATGATCGGCACCCACGCCAATGTCGGCTTCAAATTCGGCCGCTGGCTCGACACCGTGATGATGCAGCGCTCGCTCGGCGAAGGCGCGACGACGCTGCCGGCGCAAGGTTCGTAGCAGTACGGTGGGCAAAGGCGCTCTTGCGCCGTGCCCACCGCCTACCGAGGAGAAGACGTGGACAGATGGTGGGCACGCTTCGCTTTGCCCACCCTACACAACTGCGCGAGATTCCGGGTTCGATGCGGAGCCTGTCATCCGGCCGCGCTTTGCGCGGACCGGGTGGCATCGCCCCGGAATGACAACCAAGGTCGTCACACCACCGCCAGCTTGCGGTCGATCGCGAGCAGCACGCGCTCAAGCTCGTGGCCGCGGCGCAGGATCAGCCCCGTCGCCGAGATCACGCTATACATGCCTTGCTTGCGCGCGAGCCGCGGATCCTTCTCGATCCGGTAGAGCGGCACTTCGGAGGCGCGGCGAAACACCGAGAAGACGGCACGCTCGCGCAGGAAATCGATGGAATAGTCGCGCCATTCGCCGTCGGCGACCATGCGGCCATAAAGATTGAGGATGCGATTGAGTTCGAAACGATCGAATGTCACCCGGTTCGGCATCGGGCTCGCAGCGGCAACGCGCGCCGCTGCGCGATTCTCGCTCGGCTCGGTATCCTCCAACGTCAGAGTCATGGCGCATCTCCTGTCATCCGCCTGACATGATTGCGCCAACGGGCCGGTGCCGCAAGGGGCGGCACCCAAACAAAACGGCGATGGCCAGGCGAATCACCCGCCACGTCCAGGCCTCATGCCGGCCTTGCAATGAGGCGCCCATGTTGCTGCATGTTAATGGCGCATTGGCCGACCGCCGGTCCGCGCCGTGTGCCCCCACCCCGGCAAAGGCGCCGCACCGCGCGGCGTTCGCTCGCGAGCGCCTTGAAATCCGTAGGCTTTTCGCCAATCAGGCGCCGACAACCTGTGGTCATTAGGCTTCGATTAAGCATGCGCACAGCGTCACAGGATCGTTAGTAAGAATCATAATGCCGCCCTTTTTCCGCCCATCGCCTGCCCCGCTGCCTTGCGACAAGAGCGTACTGCGTTGGCCCGGTCCTTTCGGCTCCGGATTCCTCAGCCCCCAGCCCCCCGGGATCGTCGGGATCGGGCCTATCGCAGGAAGTCTGACTGGACCAACGCGAGTTGGTCCTTTTCTTTTTTGCAGGACAGGCTTTTCCCGCGATTGCGCGACGAACTACGCGCGAGTCCGGAACGACCGCCGCGCGACAAGACTCGCCGCGAGCGCGATAGGCAACTTAAAAAATTTCAGATCAGTGAAGCGACGTGAAGGCGGCGCCCAGCATGGGGCCCGGCTTGTCGCGGCTGCCGTCCTGGACGTAGGCAACCGCACCGTCGACACCCTCGCGGTTGATCTCTTCGAGCGGCACGGTCCAGCTCTTCGAACCGCCATTCCAATCGCCGATCTTCAGCAGATTGCGAACTACGTTGTAGTAGGTGACTTCGTGGCCGCGGTTCTCGCCGCGACCGATCGAGATCGGAACGGCCTTGGAGATCGAGCAGATCCAAACCTCGCCGTGCAAGGGAATCTGGCTTTCGCTCGCCGCCACGGATATGGTGAGATCCTGACCCGACTGGCTCATGGTCACCGGCACCGACATCACGCCCTTGGCCTTGCCGGTATCGAAGATCGCGCTTTCGATGCCCTCCCGGTCGCTCCCGATCACATGCGCCGATCCGTTCACGACCGCCTGCGGCGTATAGACCGCGCGGTCGCCGCGGACCCGCGAATAGGCGCGCTGGCGCGCGGTGAAGCGCGAATCCGCCAGCGTGTCCTTCCAGCCGAGATAATCCCAATAGTCGATCGGCATCGACAGGGCGATCACGGAAGGGTCCTGGGCGAGTTCGCCGATCACCTTGTCGGCGGGCGGACAGGACGAGCAGCCCTGCGAGGTAAACAATTCGATCACCGCGCGAGGGTCGGCATGAGCGGGGCGGATGATGGCGATGAGAGCGCAGATACCCAGCGCGCTCGACCACCGCGAGATACAGCCATGAGAGATCGTCGCTGTCATACCGAAAACCGCAAATGATATCCACCCGTCGCTAACATCTTGCGGCGGTTATCGAATAGTGAGAAGGCGGCCTTCCTCATAGGCCGCCTTCCGTCACCTCGCTACTCACTTCGCGGTGAGGCTCGCGCACGCTTTGCGGAGCGCCTCCGCATCACGCCGCGAGCTTGCGCAGCACATAGTGCAGGATACCGCCGTTCCTGTAGTAATCGAGCTCGTCGAGCGTATCGATCCGGCACAGCAGCGGGACACGCTGCAGTGCGCCATCGGCCGAGACGATTTCCGCGGTGAGTTTTTGCCGGGGCTTCAGGTCGCCCTGCAGCCCGCGGATTGTCACCGTCTCGTCGCCCTTCAGCCCGAGCGACTGCCAGGAGGTGCCCTCTTCAAAGGTCAGCGGCAGCACGCCCATGCCGACCAGGTTGGAGCGATGGATGCGCTCAAAGCTCTGGCAGACGACCGCGCGCACGCCGAGCAGCCGCGTGCCCTTCGCGGCCCAGTCGCGCGAGGAGCCGTTGCCGTATTCAGCGCCGGCGAACACTACCAGCGGAACATTCTCCTGCTGGTATTTCATCGCCGCGTCGTAGATCGACATCTGCTCGCCATCGGGCCAGTGTTTGGTCAGGCCGCCTTCGGGGATGTTGCCGTCGGCGCCCTTCAGCATGAAGTTCTTGATGCGGATGTTGGCGAAGGTGCCGCGCATCATGACTTCGTGGTTGCCGCGGCGCGTGCCGTACTGGTTGAAGTCGGCAGGACGCACCTGGTGCTCCGACAGATAGCGGCCGGCGGGCGAGGTCAGCTTGATCGATCCGGCCGGCGAGATGTGGTCGGTGGTGATCTTGTCGCCGAACATTGCGAGGATCCGTGCGTCGACCACGTCGGTGACCTGCTCGGGCTCCTTCTTCATGCCTTCGAAATAGGGCGGGTTTTGCACATAGGTCGAGCTCATGTTCCAGCGAAACGTCTCGCTCTCGACGGTCTTGATCTTGCGCCAGTTGGTGTCGCCCTTGAACACGTCGGCATAGCGCTTCTTGAAGATCGAGGCGGTGACGAACTTCTTCATGAAGGCGTTGATCTGCTTGGCGGTCGGCCAGATATCCCTGAGGTAGACCGGCTTGCCGCTCTTGTCTTCGCCGATCGGCTCGTGGGTGAGGTCCTTGGTCACCGAACCGGCCAGCGCATAGGCGACCACCAGCGGCGGCGAGGCGAGATAATTGGCCTGCACGTCCGGGCTGACGCGGCCCTCGAAGTTGCGGTTGCCCGACAGCACGGCGGCCGCCACGATGCCATTATCGTTGATCGACTTCGAAATCTCCTCCGGCAGCGGGCCGGAATTGCCGATGCAGG
>NZ_JAFATE010000137.1 GCF_019244115.1 Bradyrhizobium sp. | reverse complement strand
GATGATGCGCCCGGCATCGAGGCACATCACGCGCTCGGAAAACCGCATCACCGCCTGCATGATGTGCTCGATCATGATGATGGCAATGTCCTCGCCGGCAAGGCTGAGCAACAGATCGAGAACCTCGTCGACCTCGGCGCTGGAGAGCCCCGCCATCGCCTCGTCGGAGACCAGCAGTTTTGGGCTCGCGGCCACCGCGCGGGCGAGTTCCATCTTGCGCAGCTCGACCTGGCTCAGCGCCGCGGTCGAGACATGGGCTTTCGCGGCAAGGCCCATCCGGGAGAGGATCGACATCGCGACGTCCAGCCGCTGCGCCGGCGTGCCAGTGTGACGGGCGGCGAAATCGAGCGCCACCATCAGGTTCTCGACGATAGTCATGCTGCGGAACGGCCGCGGAATCTGAAAGCTGCGCGCAATACCGCGGTGTGCGCGCGCGCTGGCCGGCAGTTGCGTGATGTCCTCGCCGCAGAACCGCACGGTGCCCTTCTGCGGCAGCAGCGCGCCGGAAATGCAGTTGATCAGCGTGGTCTTGCCAGAACCGTTCGGTCCGATAAGCCCGAACCGCTCGCCCTTGCGGATCTCAATCGATACATTGTCGAGCGCGACGAAGCCGCCAAAGCTGCGGGTCATGGCGTCGATCGCGAGCAGCGGGGCGTCTTGTGCGGGGCCCAAAATCATTTGCGTGCTCCGGTGCGCGGCGAGAAGCTGCGGAACAGCCCGATCAGGCCCTTTGGCGCACCGACCACGAACAGCACCAGCATGATGCCGAGCACCAGCACGTTGACCTCCGAGGAGATCGTCACCGCCAGCACCTGCTGGGTCGAGCCGAGCAGGATGGCACCGAGCACCGGGCCGATCCAGTGCGCGGTGCCGCCGATCAGCGCCATCGCCAGCACCGAGACCGAGTAGTTGAGATTGAAGGCGGAGGAGGGGTCGGCATATTGCAGATACATCGCGGCCGGAGCGCCGGCGGCGGCGAGCAGCGCGCCTGAGAGCACGCAGGCGAGCATTTTCAGCCGCAGGGTCGGCACGCCCGTGCACTCGGCGGCGAGTTCGTCGTCCTTCAGCGCCTGCAGGCCGCGGCCGATCCAGGAGTGCTGGATGTAGCGCGTGATCGCAACGGAGACGACCACCAGCAGCGCCTGCACGAAAAACAGCATTTTGACGTAGCTGTCGAACGGCGCCGTGACTGGCGGCCGCTGCAGCTGGATGCCGGCAGCGCCCCCGACATAACGCCAGTTCATGACAGTCGTCTCGATAATGATGGCGAGCGCGATCGTCGCGATCGAGAAGAAGATGCCCTGCATGCGCAGCGTGAGCAGGCCGACGGCGAAGCCGAGCAGGCTGCCGACCGCGGCCGCGACCGCGATCTGCACCAGAAGCGGCGCGCCGAACGCTTTGGTCAGGAATACGGCAGTGTAGACGCCGGCGCCGAAGAAGGCATTAGTGCCGAAATTCACGTAGCCCGCGGCACCGCCGAGAATGCTCCAGGCGACCGCCAGCACGATGAATTGCAGGATCACATAGCCGGCGAAAAACGGATACTCGTTGCGCAGCAGCAGGCTTGCGAGCAGGACGGCCAGCAGGAAGAGCGCGGCGCCGGTCCAGAAGGCAATGTCGCTACGGCGCACGGGTCACCTGCCGAGCAAGCCTTGCGGCCGCACGGCGAGAATGCCGAGCAGCATCGCAAAGGAGACGGCGGGCGCCCAGGACGCGCCGAACAAAGTCAGCACGATGGTCTCGGCCACGCCGAGGATGATGGCGGCGACCAGCGTGCCGGTGATGCTGCCGAGCCCGGCCATGACCACGACGCAAAAAGTCCGTCCGATATAGACGCGGTCGAGCGTCGGCTCCACGGGCGCGACGATGATCAGCAGCGCGCCGGCGATGCCGAGCACCGCGGTCGCAATCCCGAAAGCGAACTGCTTGATCTTGACCGGATTGGCGCCCATCAGCCGCAAGCCCTCTTCATCCTGCACGACGGCGCGGATCGCGCGGCCCATGAAGGTCTGCGACAGATAGATCGAGAGCAGGCCCGTCAGAGCGATCGCGACCCCGAAGGCGACGAGCTGGCGGAGTGGAATTCGCAAGCCGCCGAACCGCCAGGCCTTGCCGATATAATGCGCCGTCACCGAGCGCTGATCGACGCCGAACCAGAGGATGATCAGCACCTCGATGATGAAGGCGACGCCGAAGAAGAAGGCGATGCCGCGCACGCCGGCCTCGCTGCCGCGCCGCTCGAACGTCTCGTAGTAGAGACGGTAGGTGACGAGGCCGAGCAGGAAGAACACCGGCGTGAGCAGAAATCCGGCGATGAGCGGATCGAGGTCATAGAGATCGTTCAAAAGATAGACGCCATAGGACGCCAGCACCAAGAACGCCGGGTGCGCCACCTGCGGCACGTCCAAGAGCCCGAACGAGATCGACAGGCCGACGCTGACGGCCGCATAGAAGCAGCCGAGCAGCATGCCGAGCACCACTGCGTCGCGCAGCAAGTCCCACGAAAACACCCGCGCTACCTCCTTGCCCGCAGATCGCCTGAAAGCATGATGAATGTCGTTCGGTACACGGGGGCAGCGCTCACCTCTCCCCGCTTGCGGGGAGAGGTCGCATCGCATCTGAAGATGCGATGCGGGTGAGGGGGAGCCCCCGCAAACTCAGTCCCTTGAGACTCCCCCTCACCCCAACCCTCTCCCCGCAAGCGGGGAGAGGGGGCTCACCTTCAGCGCGGCGCCTATCGAACCTCATTTCATCATGCCTAGTTGCGGGCGGCCTCGAAGGGGGTGATGAGCTCACCGGTCTTCAACCGCTCGGGAAACAAGATGACCTGCTTGCCGGAGGAACGGAACTGATCGAGGTTCTTGTCCTTGACGCCGCGGAATTGTGCCTCGAGCGTCGCTGTCTCCTTCCACTCGCCGTCCTCGGCAAATTCGATCGACCCGACGATGGTCTTGTGCACGTGCTCGCGCAGATATTTGGCCAGCGTCTTCTGGTCGAGCGATTTCGTCGCCGTGACGGCCTGTTCGATCAGCTGGCCCATGGCAAAGCCGTAAGGCGGAAGATAGTAGCCGAGCGGATCGACCTTGGCCTCGACGGCGCGCTTGGAATAGGTCTCGAAGAACGCCTTGGTGCCGTCGAAGTACATGCTCGGTTCGGGCAGCCAGCTATTGTAGTTGACGACGCCGTTCAAGAGCGAGCCCAGATTCTCCATGACGCCTGCGAACTGCAGGCCGACCATGGCGCCGCCAAAGATCTTGACGTTGTCGCCAACCCCGATCTCGTTCACGGCGCGCAGGATCGCCGCCGAATCCGGCGGATAGGAGGCGACATAGACGATGTCGGGCTTGGCCGCATTGAGCGCGCGGATGATCGAGGAGAACTCGGCGGTCGACGGCGGATAGGTCTGATCGAACACGACCGAGAGATCCATCTTCTTGGCGACGTCGCGCGCGGTCGTGATCAGGTTCTGGGCAAATTCCTGGTCGGCCGAGAGCATCGCAACCGTCTTGCCGCCGGCCTTCTGCCCGAGGCCGAGAAAGCCCCTGGCCCAGGCGTCGGCCGGTCCCCACGGCGCATTGTTGAACCACATGTCGTGGTGGATTTTGCTGTTCACCTGGAACGAGAAATTGCCCATGAGCAGCATGCCGCGCTGCTTGACCAGTGGCATGATCGGCGCGGTCGGAACGGTGGCGTAGGGCGCGAACAACAGGTCGACCTTGTCGACGTCGAGCAGCTTTGCGTAGATCGCGGGCGTCTCGGAGGCGCTCGATTTATCGTCATAGACGACCAGCTCGACCTTGCGGCCGAGCAGCCCGCCGCGGGCATTCACGTCGTCGCGCCAGATCTCGATGCCGAGCAGCGAGGCCTTGCCGCCGGCAGCCAGGCCTCCGGTCTGCGGCATCGACATGCCGATCCTGATCGGCGGCTCGTCCGCGCGGCTGGCCGAAGTCATTCCCAATGCGGCGACGGCCATTGCCCCGCCCAGCAGCGTTCTGCGATCCATTTGTCCTCCCCTATGCGTTTCTCTCTGCACACGTGGCGCGTGTGCGCTTGTTGCCACCCCAAATCCCCAATCCGCCGTGCCAGACGGCCACGCAGCCGCCGTCAGCTCGCCGCCGGCGCCGGTGCCTCGGTAGTTATTCCTTCTCTGGGGGCTGGTTTCAAGATCGCCGAAGGATCGGAGCCGACGCGCCCGGTTGTTTTGTCGACGGCGCTTTCGCGCGCCAGTTTGAGATCGAAGCGGATCGAGGGCAGGCCCTTGATCGGGCAGTCCGGATCGCCGGTCTCGATGTCGACAGCGAGATCGCCGGAGGAGCCGAACACGACATCGTCGGCCAGATGCGGGTCGTCGCGCAGATAGAGCGCCGTGACGAGCTCGCGATAGCCTGGCGCGGCCACAAGGTAATGGATATGGGCCGGCCGCATGCCGTGACGGGCCTGGGCGCGCACCATGCCGCCGACCGGCCCGTCCATCGGGATCGAGTAGCCGAGCGGTTTGACGGTGCGCAGATAATAGGCACCGTTGGCGTCGCTCGCGAATACGCCGCGATAGTCGACGGCGCCGGGGCCTTCCTGCACGTCGTAGAGGCCGTCGGCGCCGGTCTGCCAGACCGAGACGGTGGCGTTCGCGATCGGCTTGTCGTTGATGTCGGTGATGCGGCCATACAGCACGCATTCGGTGCCGGGCTTGACGTGTTTGGAGATCTGGCTAGCGAGCGGCAGGTTAGGCGCGACCTCGCGATAGAACGGGCCGAGCAGGCTATTATGGGTCCCCTCCTCGATCGCAGTCAGGTCGTGCAGGCTGTTGACCAGCGCCGAGAGCCCAAGCGTGTCGGACAGCAGGATGAACTCCTGCCGCACCGGCGTACAGGCC
>NZ_JAFATE010000123.1 GCF_019244115.1 Bradyrhizobium sp. | reverse complement strand
GCATGATGCCGACCTCGAAGGCCACATCATCACCGTGCCCGAAGTGCGGATGTCGCCGGACCTGAAGCTTGCGACCATCTATGTGATGCCGCTCGGCGGACGCGACACCGAGATCGTGGTCGCGGCGCTGGAACGCAACAAGAAATTCCTGCGCGGCGAGATCGCGCGGCGCGTTAACCTGAAATTTGCTCCTGATATCCGCTTCCGCGTCGACGAACGATTCGATGAGGCGGAACGGATCGAGAAATTACTGCGAACACCTGCGGTGCAGAGAGACCTCGCACCCGATTCGGACAAGAGCTCATGACCATGACACAGGCGAACCGCGCGCCCGGCGCAGCGGAGGTTGACTTGCGCGACGGCGCAACGACAAAATTTTTCGGTGCGCGCCACGACGAAGCAGCGCATCAGCCTCCCGTCTCGAATGGCCCGGCCGCGCAAGGTGCCCGCGAACAGAAAAAGCGCGACAAGCGCGACGTGCACGGCTGGGTCGTGCTCGACAAGCCGATCGGCATGACGTCGACGCAGGCGGTCGCGGTGGTGAAGCGGTTGTTTTCAGCCAGGCGCGCAGGGCACGCCGGCACGCTCGACCCGCTCGCTTCCGGCGGCCTGCCGATCGCGCTCGGCGAAGCCACCAAGACCGTTCCCTTCGTGATGGACGGGCGCAAGCGCTACCGCTTCACGGTCGCCTGGGGAGAGGAGCGGGATACCGACGACACCGAGGGGCAGGTGGTCAAGACCAGCGAGATCAGGCCGACCGTCGAGGCAATCCGCGCCCTGCTGCCGCAGTTCACCGGCGTGATCGAGCAGACACCGCCGCGCTACTCGGCGATCAAGGTCCAGGGCGAGCGCGCCTATGATCTGGCGCGCGATGGCGAGGTCGTCGAGCTGGCCCCAAGGCCGGTCGAGATCCACGAATTAACCCTAGTTGAACAAGACGATAGCAGCCATTCGGTGTTCGACGCCGAGTGCGGGAAGGGCACCTATGTGCGGGCGCTGGCCCGCGATATCGGCCGGATCCTCGGCTGTTATGGCCATATCTGCGCGCTGCGGCGGACGCTTGTCGGTCCGTTTGACGAATCTGACATGATTCCGCTGGAACAGTTGGAGGCTTTGTGCAATAGAGCCGCGTCCGGCGAGGGAAGCCTCGCCGACGCGCTTTTGCCCGTTGAGACCGCGCTGGACGACATCCCGGCACTGGCCGTCACTCGGGCGGATGCGGCAAGGCTCCACCGGGGCCAGGCCGTTTTGTTGCGCGGACGGGATGCGCCCAATTGTAGCGGCACAGTCTATGTCACGGTGGCAGGGCGCCTTCTGGCCCTTGCCGAGATTGGCAATGGCGAACTCATCCCCAAGCGCGTGTTCAACCTGACCGGGCTGACTGCCAGTCCCGGTCGCAACGAAAACGAAAGAGTGTGACGATGTCGATTACCGCGGAGCGCAAGGCGGAAATCATCAAGACGAGTGCCACCAAGGCCGGCGACACCGGCTCGCCGGAGGTTCAGGTCGCGATCCTGTCGGAACGCATCAACAACCTCACCGGCCATTTCAAGACCCATGTGAAGGACAACCATTCGCGTCGTGGGCTTTTGAAGCTGGTGTCGACGCGTCGTTCGCTGCTCGACTACCTAAGAAAGACCGACGAGGCGCGCTACAAGGCGCTGATCGAAAAGCACAACATTCGTCGTTGAGCTTTACCCACGCGTGCTCCGGAACGGGCACGCGTTTTTGCATGGATTTTGCGAAGAACCCGACCAGCGGTTTTCACGGCACGATCCTGCGTTTGGGCCTGATTTCAGGAAATCTGCGTAACCGTTTTCCAAGACGATCAGGCCATGGAAATGGAGCGTCCAGCGGCAATCCGGCGGCTGGGACTCGAGGCGGGCAAGGTGCCCGTACGACCGGAAGGATGGAGCCATCCGAACAGCAAAAACCATGGCAGGATCGCCGGACGCTGATCTCACGGCGATCAGCGTCCCGCAATCTTGCGCATGGTTTTTGTGATTCGTGCTCCCTTCTTTCGTGAACCGATGAAAGAAGACCAAGATGTTCAATACTCATTCAGTGGAAATCGATTGGGGCGGCCGTCCGCTCAGATTGGAGACCGGCAAGATTGCGCGCCAGGCCGACGGCGCTGTCATCGCCAGCTATGGCGAGACCGTCGTGCTGGCGACCGTGGTCGCGGCTAAGGCGCCGCGCGAAGGCGTCGACTTCCTGCCGTTGACCGTCGATTACCAGGAAAAAGCCTATGCCGCAGGCCGCATTCCCGGCGGCTATTTCAAGCGTGAAGGCCGCCCGACCGAGAAGGAGACGCTGGTCTCCCGTCTGATCGACCGCCCGATCCGCCCGCTGTTCGTCGATGGCTGGCGCAACGAGACCCAGGTCATCGTCACCGCGCTCTCGCACGACATGGAGAATGATCCCGACGTGCTGGCGATGGTCGCGACCTCCGCCGCGCTGACCCTGTCGGGCGTGCCGTTCCGCGGGCCGATCGGCGCCGCGCGCGTCGGCTTCATCAACGACGAATATGTGCTCAATCCCGCGCTCGACGAGATGGGCGAGACCCAGCTCGACCTCGTGGTCGCCGGCACCGCGGACGCCGTGCTGATGGTGGAATCGGAGGCCAAGGAGCTCAACGAGGACATCATGCTG